>JAWKTI010000004.1:0-333904 GCA_041399155.1 Zavarzinella sp. | reverse complement strand
GTTTACTGGCAAACCATTGCCACCTGATGATGCGGCCGGGCGTTCGCAATGCATTCAACTGGTGCTGGCAGAATTAGGTAAAGAGCACGGCACAGTGGAATCACTGGTGCCGGATGCTCAGAAAACAGCTGAAGAGATCAAACTGTTTCTGCAGAAGAACGATCTGCTGCGACTGCCTACCCCCGATCGGTGCGATATTATTGAAATGCCAGAATTTCAACGTGGCTTTTCGACAGCGTATTTGAATCCCGCACCGCCACTGGATCCGAAAGCGAAAAGTTTTTATGCAGTCAGCCCCCCACCGAAAGACTGGGACGACCGCACGGTGCAAAGTTATCTGCAGGAATACAACCGGGCGATGATGAAACTCCTGACGATTCACGAAGCGTATCCTGGGCATTACGTGCAGTTGGAGTATTCCAATCGCTGTCCATCGCTGGTGCGGCGGATTTTGTCTTCAGGCGTTTTTGCAGAAGGCTGGGCGGTCTACACTGAACAGATGATGGTGGATCAGGGGTTTGGCAAGGGGGATCTTTCGCTCCGCCTGCACCAACTGAAGTGGTATCTGCGGGCGGTAACCAATGCCATCCTGGATTATCGCATGCACTGCGACGCACTGAGCGATGAAGACGCCTTCAAGTTACTGGTGGTGGATGCATTTCAAACGGCGGGCGAAGCCAATGGTAAGATTATCCGAGCCAAGTTAAGTTCTTGCCAGTTAAGCACTTACTTTGCTGGTCGGATGGCTTTTTATCGTCTGCGGCAAGCGGTCAGTAGGGAACAGGGCAGTGAATTCCACCTGGGCCGGTTTCACGAAGCGGTGCTGGATCATGGCACCCTGCCGGTGAAGTATCTGCCAAAACTGGTCCCGGAACGCCTGAAGCACCCACGGTAGTGGACGATTGGGCGAAAAAAAACACGGCCGAAAGTGGCCGTGTCACTGATTAACCTTTCAAATTCCAGAGCCCGAATTACTCGCGGGTCAGATAGAGGATTCGCAGGATGTGGTAGAACAACAGGACTACATCAGCCAGCAATTCTAAAGCGGCACCCACGTGCTCTGATGGGTGGTAGTGGTGCAGAACATTCGAGGTGTTGTACAGGATAGCCGCTGCTGCCAAGGCCACAAATGCGAAGCTGAACCAGAGACCCACTCCGAATGAACCAGGGATCAGAATTGCCACCAGAAGAATCCCCAACAGGCTCCAGCTGGCAATGGAGATGATTCCACCCAGGAAGCTGAAATCTTTCTTTGTCAAAAAGACGGTCAGGGTCAGTCCGGCAAATACCACAAAAGTGAGCAGTGCGGCTTCATTAACAATCGACAACCCATATTTCATGGTGCTGATGTAAATGATTGGCAGCAAAAAGAGTGCCTGAATGCCGGTATACAATGCCAGACCGAGGTATTTCACCGCAGGAGGCATCGCTGCGCGGGCCATATAGCGTGCCAGAAACCCACCGCCAATAAACAGTGCCAGTACCACCAGGATAGAAACAGGGCTGGCAAACCACTGCAACATAAACTGTTTGCCTGCAGGTTTTTCGATTGCAGTCAGCAACAACGCTTCCATACCAATCAGTGCGATGATTGACATGGTCAGCGTCAGGTATGTGCGGCGAATGAACGCTAAACGCTCATCGACTGGGCGCGACGCAACTGTGTCGTCTTTGAAATAACCATCCGTCAAGTAAGCTCGTTCTGAATAAGATCGTGGCATCTTTTTTCTCCTGTAGACTTTATTCAATTGGACGCATCGTCTCGCGTTTCAGATTCATTATTATACTACCTGTCCGAAACAAATGCTTCAAGCACCACTGGAATCCCGCATGAGCAGCCAAATATATTGTGTCGAATCAATGCCATTCGCTGAAAACACTTACATTTTATGGCATTCGGGAAGCCCCGAGTGCGTTGTTTTCGATCCAGGCATGGAACCGGAACTCATATTCGACGCGCTGCAAGACAAAAAGCTCCAGCCCGTTGCCATTATCAACACCCACGGTCATTCCGATCATATCGCGGGTAATGCCGCAATGAAAGCTCGATTTCCGGATATTCCACTGATTATTGGTGAAATCGAGGCCCCATTTCTGAGCGACCCCAACCTGAACCTCAGCAGAAAATACGGGTACGACCTCATCAGTCCACCTGCAGATCAGTTGGTGAACGAGGGTGATACTATTCTATTCGCGGGATTCACCTTCCATATTTTGCATATTCCGGGTCATTCTCCAGGAAGTTTGGTATTTTGGGCAGAAAATGAGAAAATACTCATCGTAGGCGATGTGCTGTTCTCTGGGTCGATTGGTCGCACCGACTTCCCCGGTGGGAGTTTTGCCACCTTGGCTGCGGGGATTCAGCAAAAAATTTACACACTGCCCGACGATACCAAAATCTACCCTGGTCACGGACCTGTCACCACTGTGGGGCAGGAAAAACGCACCAATCCCTATGTGCGAGCGGCAAACTGATTCGCAATATTGCAATATAATATATTTGAAATATTTATAGTCCGTTATATAATTAGCCCGTATTCGAGAGCATATGGCAACACCAGACTGGCAACTTCCCGATGGCATCGACCGGGGACTGTGGGATTACCTGCACAGTCTGACCATTGCACAGGAATACGACCAATACATTGCCACGTCACCCGTGATCGCCCGCGATGTGGCATTTTGTGAACAATGGTTTGCTGAACCAGCACCGTTGGTGGATCTGGGCTGTGGCACGGGTCGCCTGGCGTTGCATTTTGCCGACAAGCAGTTCCCCTGCACAGCGGTGGATCTCTCTCAGCCAATGCTCGATGAAGTTTCGCACAAGGCAACCGAGTCCCACACCCACCTTACGTGCGTGCAAGCCAATCTGGTGGACTTATCGGTATTACAGAATCATACATTTCGGTATGCTGCCTGCTTATTCAGCACTCTGGGGATGATTTGTGGTGCAGAAAATCGGTTGCAGGCACTGAAAGAGTTTCGCCGCATCGTTCAGCCAGGAGGTACGCTGGTGCTGCACGTCCACAATGCTAACTACCGGTTTGGTATGGGTTTAGGGCGAAAAGGCAAAGAAGCAGGCGACCGCACCATGAAACAACTGCGTGCCGGAATCGAACTCACCATCCACCACTACACGTGGGGGGAAATTGTGCGGCAATTACACGCTGCAGGCTGGTCTGTGGTTGGTTCGGAACCTATCAGTACTGCCAACGACGGCGTTTTAAACCGTCCGCACTGGCTTCCACGTTACCGTGCCCATGGTTATTTGCTGGCAGCACAGTAAAATCAGAGTTATTCTTATTGTTTGCCGAATGTCATTGCCTCAGGTGCTTGAATCCACTTGTACGCACAGTTCGTTTCCTTAGGATAGGCACAAAGTGAGAAATCCATGAATCAAGTTGAAGCTGCCGCACGCTACTTTCACCAAGCTGCTGACCTGCTGGAATTGACAGAGTGGCAGCGAACTCAATTGCTGACCCCCCATCGCGAAGTGAAGGTAGAGTGCAATATCGTGCAGGATGATGGCACGATTGGCACGTACATTGGGTTTCGCGTGCAGCACGACCTGTCGCGTGGGCCGATGAAAGGGGGGATTCGCTACCACCCAGATGTGGATCTGAACGAGGTCAATGTGCTGGCACAATTAATGACCTGGAAGACCGCTGTTGTTGATCTGCCTTTCGGTGGTGCGAAAGGGGGGATTTCCTGCGACCCACGGAAGCTGTCTCAGGGCGAATTGCAGCGGTTGACGCGTGTCTTTGTTCAGAAACTGCACGAACTGATCGGCACCTATTCCGATATTCCAGCACCCGACATGGGCACGAACGCCCAGGTAATGGCCTGGATTGTGGATGAATACAGCAAGTTTCAGGGGTATAGTCCGGGCGTTGTCACTGGAAAACCAGTCGAATTGGGTGGCAGTTTTGGACGGGAATCTGCCACTGGCCGTGGTTTGATGCTGGCGGCACAGAACCTGTTTGCTGCCCACGGGCAGAAGATTAAGGAATTCTCATATGCCATTCAGGGATTCGGCAACGTGGGTTCCTGGGCCGCACGCGATCTTTACGATCAAGGTGGCAGAATTTTCGCCATTTCCGATATTTCTGGTGCTATTCGCAACCGCGATGGCATTAATATTCCGGAACTGATGGAGTATGTGAAGACCCACCGTGGGGTGGCAGGGTTTCCCGGTGCCCAGGAGTTTTCCTCCGACGACATCTTTTTTCAGGATGTTGATGTGCTGGTACCTGCGGCATTAGGTGAGGTGATCACCAGCAGTAACTGTGGGGATATCAAGGCGAAGTACATCATAGAAGGTGCGAACCACCCCACTACATTTGATGCCCACCAACTGCTGACGAAACGCGGGGTGATTATCCTTCCCGATATCTACGCGAACGCAGGCGGCGTTACCGTCAGTTATTTTGAATGGGTACAGAACATTCAGCAGATGCGCTGGCCCGATGACCGCATCGACAGCGAACTGCACAAAGTGATGTTTAAAGCATTCAAGGATATTCAGGAAACGAAGGACAAGTATCAGTGCGACTACCGCACGGCCGCCTTTACACTGGGCGTCGACCGCGTATCGAAAGCCAAACGCCTCCGAGGGTTGTAAGTACGGAGGGAACGATTTCGTTATCCTTACATGTTAAAATTCAGCGATACTTAAACGGTTTTTAGTACAAGTGTCTGAAGGCTATTAAAGCGTACAAAATGAAACTACTCAATCCAGGTCATCAGATCCTGTTTAAGTACTCTTCAGTTGGGCCAGGATGGCTCTGTGGGAAAGAAAACGATCTGTAAATTTGATCTTTCAAAGTACACAACTGATGCAATTCATCTTGAAAAGATTGAAAACATGCTTTTTGTCGAGCACGCTTTGCCATTTGATGGCGGATATTTTCTCGATATGGTTCGGAATGTACTTTGATCGACAAATCTTCTACAAATCCATTGATCTCAGCAGACAGCACATCCAATTCCGCTTGAACAAATAGTTCGTCCAGCACAGCATTTCGATATTCAGGATAGCTTCTAATCAGATTTTCCGTTTGGTGATGTAAAATCGCAATGGCCTCTAATTGAGCAGTAATTGCCGCAAATTCCATGATTGTTCTTTGCGATTCCGATATCAGCAAACAAGACTTTCTGGCATGCTCCAGCTCATCCTGTTGATTTAAATAATTAAAAAAAATGAGTATTAAGCCGAATGCGATCAGCACGGTTGCAGCACTGACAAACGGAGTTTCACCGGGAAAGTGCAGTTTAAAAACACTCGTGAGTAGAACAATGGTGATGAGAAAAAGATGGAAAACAACCATTCCACGATGTTTGTCAAAAAATTCAATCAATTTCTGAAAATTCTTCCTTTTGCTGGCTTCCATAAAGATCCTACAATGTGTTGCGTGGTTGGAGGGAGAGAACGCAAATAGTTAGTTTAGCACGATTTTCTAGTCAGAAAATAATTTGCCAGCGAATCGACTGCAGTGGAAAAATTTGCTTTGTCTTTGAAAGATAGGTGTTCGATTTTCTGAAACCATCCGCCATCGTTTGCTACTTGCTGGTAGCCTTCTGAAGCTAAACAGTGACGTAAAACATCGACTTTTTCTTTAACCGGCTCTTGTAGCTGTGTACCCGCTAAACAGATTAGAAGTTCTTCACATTTCAAAAAGGCGTGGATCAGTGAATCTGTTTCAGAAGAATGAGGCAGCATGAGGTGCTTTCGAGCCTCACAAAGAAGGTTTGCACACAATTCAATATCAAGCATCCGACCAAAAATCTCCGTGGGGATAATCAGTAAAAACAATTTTCGTACAGAAAAGCTAAAAATTGTAAACAGAGTTGAATTATTTTTCTCAAACATTAACCTAGTGCTCTGTCACGACTTAATTGTCGGGTAAACCGATTTTAATTTCGTTCGTGCTTCGTCGATCTTCATTTGCCAGTCAACGCCACGCTGTGTGGTGTTGACATCGTTCGACCATGCCTCGGTTTCTTCACTCAAAGTGGCAACATCTTCAAAGCGACGGTCCGCGACACATTGGCGGGTTAACGAACTCAGTTCATTCTCTGCGATGTTCAGCCAACTTCCATGCTTGGGTGTGTAGCAGAATTCGATCCGTCGAACCAAGGTCCGCGCACGCGCGGGTTCAAACGCTTCATAGAACGCGCCCTTGGTGTGGGTGTTGAGGTTGTCACACACCACGATCACTTTGGCACATGACGCATAGCGACCCTCCAACAACCGAGCCATTTCGATGGCCCAGTCAATCTTCGTCCTCCGTTCGCGAACGGAGACTTCACGCCAACCGACCAGCGGTTCGGTAAACATGAAGATAGCCGCCGTGCCCGCTCGTTCGTATTCGTAGTCAACCCGCTTGGCATGTTGGGCCGTGGCGGGAATAGGAACGCGTGTTTCTTTCAACAACTGCACCGGTTGTTCGTCCATGCACAGGACCGGCACGTTCGGATCGTACGGTTTTTCGTAGGTTTCCAGCACATCTTCCATATGGGCGACAAACTCGGCGTCCGCCTCCGGAGGAATCACCCAATATTCAATCTTCCGATTCGTCATGCCATTTTTTTTAGCGTGCGTCGGACCGTTTCGTAGCTCACCGACTCCACGATTTCCAACTCCACGACCTTGCGTGCCAGCAACCGAAGCGTCCAGTTGTTGTAGCCTTTCGGAGGCGGCCCAAGCCGAGTCGCGATGATGCGGGCCTCTTGGTCGCCCGTCAATAGCTTATCCACGGGTGGTTGCTGACGTTTAGCTCGGTTGAGCGTTTCTTCAAATCCTTGCTCGACGAACCGCTGGCGAAGCCGTTCCACGGTTCTAGTCCGACACGAAAACGCCTCGGTAATACGCTCATCAGTCCAATTCGGACCATCGGCATCTGCCTTCAGCAGAATTTGAGCACGTCGAACTTTCTGCCCGGTTCCCTTCAACTTCTTGACGACACTCTGAAGCTCGACTCGTTCTTGCTTTGTCAGTCGAATGATATACAACTTCCGCATGGCACCCTCCTTGTACCATGCAGTATCGCAGATTTGACTGGAATTGCCAATCCGACTTTTTAGATGTGACAAAGCACTAGACAACCTGCCGAATCTTGCTCACGATTTAAAAAAGCGTTCCAATCGGCTTCGTTCTAGGTTAATTTGATTTAGAATAATTCACATTTTGTGCCCATCCTTACGCATGAAGTGGGGCGCCGGAATAGGCCATGCGTGCGGCTTCGGCAAGCGATTCCGACAACGTCGGGTGGGCGTGGGTGATGCGGGCGATATCTTCCGCCGAACCTTTGAATTCCACAATCGTGACCGCTTCGGCGATCATATCAGACGCACGTGGGCCGAAGATGTGTACCGCCAGCACCCGATCAGTGGCGGCATCCGTAATTACCTTCACCAGTCCTTCCGATTCATCCATGCAGCGGGCTCGGCCACTGGCTGAAAACGGGAACTTGCCCACCTTGTAGACGGTGCCGCGGGATTTCAATTCCTCTTCCGTGGGGCCAACGCTGGCAACTTCCGGCCAAATGTAGATCACACTGGGGATGGTATCCAGATTCACGTGGGCAGGCTTACCAGCGATCAGTTCCGCAACCGCCACCCCTTCTTCCTGAGCCTTGTGGGCGAGCATCGGGCCACGCACCAGGTCGCCAATGGCGTAGATGTGTGGCACCTTTGTGCGATAGTGGTCGTCAATTTCCACCCGGCCAGATTTGGCATCGATCTGGATTCCCACTGCTTCCAGGCCCAGATTGACACTGTTCGGTCGACGGCCAACAGCTACTAACACCTTATCACCAGTGAACTTACGCTCGTTACCGTCGCCATTGACCGTTGATATCACTGCTTGGTTATCAACGATCTCGCTCCCAGTCACTTTGGTGCCCAGGTGGAAGGTCAGGCCTTGTTTTTCTAACGATTGTTTGACCATCTTGCCGATTTCGGCATCGGTCAGCGGTAAAATCCGTGGCAGATATTCCAGCACGGTCACGTTGCTGCCAAGGCGGGCCCAGACGGAACCGAGTTCCAGGCCGATATAGCCCCCACCTACCACAATCAGGTGCTTGGGAACTTCGCTGAACGATAAGGCATCCGTGGAATTCACCACGTATTGGTGGTCGAACTTCATGAATGGGAGTTCGGCGATTTCGCTGCCGGTGGCCAGAATAATATTGGTTGCTTTGACTGTGCTGGTTTCCCCACTGGGGCTGGTTACCAGCACGTGGTGGGGGTCCTGCAGTTTGGCGGTTCCCTGAATCGCAGCCACTTTGTTCTTTTTCAACAGGTAGGCAATGCCATCGGTCAGCCCTTTGACCACTTTGTCTTTGCGTTCCAGCAAACGCTGCAAATCCAGCTCGACACCGGTAGCAACAATACCATGCTGGGCGAACTTACTGTGGGCCTGGTGGTACAACTCGCTGGAATCGAGCATCGCCTTACTGGGAATGCAGCCCACGTTCAGGCAGGTGCCGCCATAGGTTTTTCGCGATTCAATGCACGCCACCTTCATGCCCAACTGGGCAGCACGCAGTGCCGCAACATACCCACCTGGGCCACCCCCAATTACAACAACGTCGAAAGAATCCATAATGCTGCCAATCCAAAAGATGAAAACTTATCATTAATTTTCATTAATGTTTTATGAAATTATTTTAATCAGATTAAATCTCGAGAAGTAATCGTTCGGGCTGTTCCAGGCACTCTTTGACACGCACCAGGAACTGTACTGCTTCCCGCCCATCGATCAGGCGGTGGTCGTAAGAAAGTGCCAGGTACATCATTGGTCGCACCACAATCTGATCGTTTACCACCACGGGGCGTTTCTGAATGGAGTGCATCCCCAGGATGGCTGTCTGTGGGGGGTTCAGAATCGGTGTCGACAACATCGAGCCGAAAATTCCCCCATTAGTAATGGTGAAGGTGCCACCTTGCAGGTCGGCCACCGAAATCTTGTTATCGCGGGCTTTCACCGCCACATCGGTAATCGATTTTTCGATGGCAGCAAAACTTTGCAGGTCAGCATTACGGATGACAGGCACCATCAGCCCACGTTCGGTGCTGACCGCCACCCCGATATCGTAGAAGTGCTGGTGGACAATCTCGTTCCCATCGATGCGAGCGTTCACAGTCGGAAACTTTTTCAGCCCTTCAATTACGGCCTTCACAAAAAACGACATAAATCCGAGGTTGATGCCGTATTTTTCTTTGAACTTATCTTTGAATTTGGCCCGCAGATCGTTGATAGCGGACATATCCGCTTCGTTGAAGGTGGTCAGCGTGGCAGTGGTCTGTTGCGATTCCACCAGTCGTTCGGCAATTCGCTGGCGAATGCCTGACATTTTGCTGCGGGTTTCGCGTGGTGAATCCCCACGTGAAGGTGGTGCTGCTGGTACAGGCTGGCTGGCCGGTGCTTTTGCGGTGCCGTTCGGTTTTGCTGCGTAAATATCTTCCTTAATGATCCGCCCATCACGGCCCGTGCCTGTGACCGTTGCCGGATCGACACCTTCTTCTTCTGCCGCACGTTTGGCAGCAGGCGACAGGATCGGCTCTTCGGTTTTTGCAGCAGGTTTCGACGTATCTTCTTTTGGAGCAGGTGTTTGCGGCGAATCGTCCTTTTTGGCGGGTACTGCCTGCGGTTCAATTTCACCAATGACCGCACCCACGGCAACAATTTCGTCCTCACTGGCACGTGGGGTTAAAATGCCCGCAGCCGGTGCGGGGATGGGCTGGGTGGCTTTGTCGGTTTCAATTTCGCAAACAGGATCGTCTTTTTCGACGAACTCGCCTGCTTTTTTGAACCACTGCACCAGCCTGCCTTCCACGACAGACTCCCCAATTGCCGGAATCACGACAGGAATTGCCATACCTTACCCACGCACCAGAAAGTTCGAACTCTATACAGTCTTTATAGGTGTTCTGTCTCCTAGCCATCGACCGCAAATGGGAGAAATTCCGATCCAAGCAGGTTTCCGGCTGAAAAACCAGCACTTCCGAGAGGCAAAATCGTTATAAGTTGGAACACCCACAGGTGGGGTACCGGATAAATGAATTTTTCATGAGAAGTCGTTCGAAGTGGCACGTGGGCAAATTGTTGCAGAATTGGATTTTTGTGTTCCGGAAATCAATTTCCAGTGCCTGGGTGCTTCGCGACGGGTCTGAGGCTGAATGAAATCAACACCGCACCCAGCAGGATCGCCCCAGCCGTAGACAAGTTGGAACTGGGCTCTGCGATACCTTTAATCAACAAAACGATGCCGGTAATCAGCAGTACAATTGGAAACAAACTGCCAAGAAAGTACGCCATTGACAATTCCTCTCGATGGTATGAGTATTTCGAAAAACCATTCAGCTGTTATAGCTGGGTTTCTGCAATTTCCAGTGCCCGCATCAAGCCAGCGGCTTTGTTTAATGTTTCCTGATATTCTGAAGCGGGATCGCTGTCGGCCACAATTCCCGCCCCCGCCTGAATGTAGGCAGTCTGGCCCTGCAGCACCATCGTGCGGAGGGCGATGCAGGTATCCATATTGCCGTGGTAGTCGATGTAACCCACCGCTCCACCATAAGGGCCACGGCGGTGGGGCTCCAATTCGTCAATAATTTCCATCGCACGCACTTTCGGAGCACCGGAAAGGGTGCCGGCAGGCAGGCAGGATCGCAAGGCATCGAATGCTGTTTTGTCTGGCAGAATCTGCCCCACCACCGTGCTGGAAAGGTGCATCACATGGCTGTAGCGTTCCACCGTCATTAATTCACTTAATTCCACGGTGCCATACTGCGAAACCCTGCCCACATCGTTCCGGCCCAGATCGACCAGCATAATGTGTTCCGCACGCTCTTTTTCGTCTGCAAGCAGTTCTTTGGCAAGTGCCTCATCTTCGGCGGGTGTTTTCCCTCGTCGGCGGGTGCCTGCCAGTGGGCGGGTAATCACGTAACCTTCTTTCACCCGTGTCATAATTTCTGGCGACGCCCCCACCAGTGTGGCGGGGCCTACCTGCAGGTAAAACATGTATGGGGAAGGATTCACACTGCGTAAAGCGCGGTAAATATCGAAGCTGCGAGCGTTGGTTTTCATCGCGAAACGCTGGCTGAGTACAATCTGGAAAATGTCGCCCGCCAGGATGTACTCCTGACAGCGGCGTACTGCATCCTGAAACTGTTCTGCCGTAAAATTGGAAGTGGCAGGGATTTTCAGTTCACCGGGAATGGCGATATCAGTGATTTGCAGATCTGCCACCCCACGCTGCAGGCGTTCTACCAACTGATCGACCTGACTGCACGCTTCCCAATACGATTGGCGAACATCGTTCGGATTCACCTGGGCATAAACCACCACCGTCATGGTTTTGTCGACGTGATCAAACATTACCATTTGATCATATAATCCAAAAGCAATATCGGGCAAATGCCGGTCATCCACTGGTGGGTGGGGGAGATTTTCCACATAACGGACGCTGTCGTAGCCAATATACCCCACGGCACCGCCACTGAAGGTTTTCAGCCCCGGTACAGGTACCGTGCGGTAGTCTTTCAGCAACTCCTCGAGTTCTCGCAGGGGATCTTCGGCGTGGTATTCGTGCGCCTGGGCCCCCTGCCGCACCACCACACGATTGCCGTACGCTTCGAAAGTTTTAAACGGCTTGGTGCCCATGAAACTGTGGCGGCCATGCCGTTCCCCACCGACAACGCTTTCGAAGAGATACGACCATTCTCCCTCGCGGATTTTGCAGAATGCGGTGACCGGTGTCAGTGAATCGCTCAATAGCTGGCGATAGACGGGCACCATGGTGGCTTTGCCGGCAAGTTCAGTAAACTCTTCGATCGATGGATAGTACTGCAACGAACATTCCCTCTGGCAAACGGTTATCCAGGCCGATTTTCGCGTACCAGATCAGGACAATCACCCACGATTTCCTAAAAATAGTACGTCTCTCTCAGTCACTGTTTTACGGAGTTTTCAACATGATGCGCACCCTGTTTGCAACTTTCATTGCCCTTGCTCTTTGCCTGTCGGTCCAGGCCGCCGACAAGCCCCACATTGGTCATATGGTGTTCTTTCAACTGAAAGATGCCTCGCCGGAAGCCCAGCAGAAGCTGGTGGCTGCCTGCAATAAATATTTGAAGGAACACGATGGGGTGGCCTACTACAGTGCCGGCGTCCGTGGCAAGGAATTTGATCGGGAAGTGAATGCCCAGGATTGGGACGTTGCCCTGCACCTGGTGTTTAAAGACAAAGAATCACATGATAAATACCAGACCCACCCGATGCACCTGAAATTTATCGAAGAAAACAAGGAAAACTGGAAAAGCGTGAAAGTGTTCGACTCCCACATCGCCCCCAGCAAGTAAACAGTGGCCCGTTTGACGTTACTTCATTGCGAGATATCAGCATATTGTGGTTTCTTTCTGGTCATTCCGGCCAAGGTGGGAATCCAGTGTTGGTTTCAGAGAGCAGGGGGCTAATGCAAGAATGTGAACAGCATGGTGTTCAAGCTGAAGTAATGGTCTTAAATAACTGATGTCCTATTTATTAGATACAATACGTATTTTTCAGTTACAAAGGGTTTGGCAGCGGAGAAATTTGAATACTAATGCGTTCTCTGACTTCCTCATAAATCGGAATATCGAGGCCTTCGGCTACTTCAAGCGATATGGCCAAACCATATGGAATCGAATCACTCATCTTCCCTGCGTCGGCCTTGCAGTTGACTCGGATTTCAATTCGTTCGTCATCTGGAATCACGACGATCTTCTCGCTCTCCCACACTAGATGCTGAACAGTGCCTCGCTGTGAAGTCTTTTGGTCCAGTCCGGCCTTTTCGAGTTGTAGCTTTTCCTTGCCAGCGATGTCGGTCCAAAGAAACGCTTGCCGATAGTTCCTGTGCCGCACATTTATGGGCGAAAGCCACGCCAAGGTCACACTTACTTTCCGTTTTACCTTACGCCCACTGAGGGAGGGCGGAAGCGGAAGTGAATAAACGTGACTCTTTCCATCGGCTAGGGAATCCCACGCGAGCACGGTAGCTCGTTGATCTGTTGCGGATTGTGCCTTTAGTGGGTCAACCTTTCCGCAGCCGATAAAGCGGTTCAGAATTCGCTGAAGATGCTGCCAGTTACGATTTCCATTCTTTCCTTTGAGCCCATCTGGCGGTAAAGCTGCTTCGATCATTTCGGCCTCGTTACCCCAGGAAGCGCCATGAACTAGAAGAGTTTTCAGGATAACTGCAAGGTATTCATCGGTGAGGCGATCCCAACCCGGTTGATTCCGGTATTCGAGAAGCCGTTCGTATGCCAAACCAACAGAATGAGTAGCTAGTGCAGTCGCGTGACTTGTGCCACGACCATGACTCACAGTGGTCAACTCGCCTGAGTTGGTACCTGGCGCAGCCACTTTCAGGCCAGGTGGACGGTTAGTAGTAACAGGCGTGAATTTCGTCGGGTTCACATCTTCAATCGTAGGCCCTCTGTAAAGCTGTCGCCCACCGGGAAAGTACACTTCTGGTTTTACTGCCTGAGCATAACCAGCTGCAACGGTGCAAAATGGACTTGGAAGGGAACTGTCCTTGTACAAATCCACCGCATTTCCTTGCAGAGTAGTGCTTGCATCCTCGTGCCACGCACCTACTGTGATTGCGTTCACTGACTCTGCGGGGGAGAGCGGCCGGCGGGCAACTTGATCGTTTCGAATCGCCTGAATGACCTCGTTCCGCAACTGATCAGGTGAGAGGTTTTTCCACTGATCCGCTGCGGTATTTATCATGATTTCGCGGCCGTGGTTCCCAACGCTTATGATGAAGAGCAACTTGTACTTCCACGCAAGCCAGTCCAGCAAACGAGCGAGCGGGCTGTATCTATTTTCAAAAGGTTGCCAACGATTCCCGAACGAAAGGTTGATAACTTTCACGTTCGGCGCTGCTGCCTGTTCGTTTCCGTCAGCATCGACGATGCGGCGAATAGCCCGGTGGACGAGATCGATGAGGAGTATTTCTTCGGGCGTACCTTCGTCCCGGTATTGCCCGTTCCAATCTGTCAAAGGAACGAAGATCGGGCGCACGTAGATTTTCTGCGAAAGCCGCTGCTCGTTCTTGTTCAAGTCGCCGTTCACAATGAGCGAGCACATTGCCGTCCCGTGTTGTTGGTGGCCCGGCTGAGTGTAGTGTTGACTAAACTGATCCGGATCATCAACGATCAAGTGGTCTCGGATCAGAGTGTGGTTTTCGAGTGGCAAACCATCAAGAACAGCAATAACTGGGGATGTGACCACAAGGGCCCCAGGTGCGGCTGAAACTGGATTCTTTTCTTCGCTCAGTTCACAAAGTGGATGGAGCGATTGTGAGCAAGGGCGAAAGAACATAACATCTTTGCAGCGGAGAAGTTCTGTGTATTCTTGAGACTGGATAGCAGAAAGTGTATCGGCAACTGCATCGGCTGGAAGTTCGGCAAGAACACCATGGTAGCATATGTCCCTGATAGCAGATTGAGCAATACAACGGCCGCCAGCATTCTTAATGATATCCTCAAGATGTGTGTAGGCATTAGTGCGTGTCGCATCAACGTCCCGATACCAAAGCTCAACCTCAAACCGGACTGGCGGCTGATTAGTTTCAGCATCAAATTGAAGGTTCGCTCTCCAGTCTTCAAGAACCCCGGTTCCTGTCAAGCGGTCAAGGGGGCCCCATCGGCGGATGTCCTTCAAATGCTGAAAGATATTCTTGAAAGGGCCTAAGCCCCGTGCGGCTGTCTTGTCCGGTTCCAGCAACCAGTTATTCCACAGCGACAGAAGCGATTGGGCCGCTTTTTGGTTGCTCATTACGGCGTACAGTCGGGCTGTAAGAGGCTTATCTTCACTACCTTCTTTATCAATATGAAAATCGTTGTCGCTCGCTTGGTCACCGAGATCTAATTCACCGACCCATTCAAGTCCCTCGACATTTGCGGCAGCTTTTGAGAACTCCTTTATGTCATCGGCTATCGTCTCAAAAACGATAACTAGCTCCGGTTCAAACCCCTCCACATCTGGCTTCATGTCATCGAATGCACTAACGATCTCATTGAATTTTTGTTCCAAACGCTCACTCTGTCGTGACGCTGAAGGTAGCTGCATCTTTGGTAGTATAGCTTTATTGAGATCGGCTCGTTTGACGGTCTCAGCACTGGGAAAAAGCAGAAATGGTTGGTTAGGCATAGTAATCGAAAGGAGAGGTTTACTCGTTAGGACAGAAACGGTGCTGCCATTGAGCAACCCGTTGGGCAACAATCTTCTTAAGGCCCTGATTCGGAAGGCTCAACACATAGCGGCGGAAAACATCTGCGACGAACTCTTCCAGTTCAGCAAAACTGGCACCGTGGAGCTTATCTGCCAATCCATTCAAAGACGTCTCGAACAAGAGATTGGATCGGTTTTGTGCTCTTCGAAGATATTCTTCGATCTGAGCTGGAGTCGGATTCGGCAGTTCCATTCGAATTTGGAATCGACGCCATACTGCTCGGTCGAGCAATTCCGGATGGTTGGTTGCCGTGACTACTACGACGTATGTGGGCAGGTCGTCTACTTGAAGGAGCAAAGAACTAACGACACGTTTAATTTCACCAGTTTCCTGTCTGTCGCCACGTTCTTTACCAATGGTGTCGAACTCATCGAAGAACAGCACACACGGCCGCGTGCGTACGTGATCGAAGATTCGCTTGATCCTACTCGCGGTTTCGCCGAGATAGCTTCCAATGAGTCCTTCGTACCGAGCAACGATAAGAGGCAGCATAAGAGAGTGTGCGAAACCCTCGGCCAGAGAAGTTTTCCCGTTTCCCGGCACACCCGCGAGAAGAATACGGTTGCGTGGTACAAGATTGTACGAGCGGAGCAAATCGGCCCGCTGATGTTCTTCGACAAGCTCGCGGCAAATTTGCTCAACATCATCTGGAAGTATCAGAGTATCGAACCCTCTTTGTGGGATCTTTTCAGCCCACAACTCGTTCGGCGACTTTACGACCCCGTTTAGATGGCCGTTTCCGTTCAATTGTGGTGGCGGATTTAGCGGCTTATCGTTCAAGAAGGTGGCTAAACGATCGGCAAGAACATCGTGCTTTTTTCCACGTTCCTCGGCAACGAGTGCTTCCACAGTCTTACGGAATAGAATCTCATCGCCTGAAGTTCCAGCGTGAACCAATTTCAGTAGTAGATCAGACCGTGCCATGATTTTTGGGAAAAACTTTCGTTTAGGTGTCTTTCAAGTGGGTTTGGAGCACGTTGGAGCGAGACTGCCATTATTATTAATATTATTGCACAAGATCATCATTTAAACTACACTAATTGCCACAAACCCGCGCCCTGAACATTTATTGTATTCTATTAAAAGGTTTGCATCTCAGGAATAGGATTGGCGAAGGGCTGGAGGCGAGATATTTACTTCACTGGAACATAAACTGACGCACTGTCTTCAAAATCGAGTAACTTCGTGCCAGATTTCAGTTTGCAGCCAGTAATTTTGAATTTGACATCGAACTGCTCGTACACACCGATGCCGCCGTCTTTCTTGCCGGACGATTTGCTGGCGAGTACTTTCCCGCAATCTGCAGGCAGGTCTTCCGTGGCAGATGCTTCGGGTGCGTCTGCATACAGCCCGTCGGAATGCTGGTTGTTGAGCCATTTTGCCAGACCTTCCGCGTTGACCTCTTTGGCAAAGTGGTAGACTTTGCCCTTGATCGGAAAGTCTTTTTTGCTGTTGTCGAGATGAATGACTACCACCAGATTCTGATCGACAATGGTGTAGAATACTCGGGTGCTGACATACCCAATCTGTGATTGGTTGGCGACAAATCGTTTCACTTCTTTGCTTTTCACATCAATGCCGTCCTGCTTCTTTTCTGGCTTCACTGGTGCCAGTGCAAAAAGCGTGGCTGGTTGTGCGACCAGCGTTGTCAGGGTGAAAAGTATGGTGCCAACCGCCATTAATGAAAGCTTTTTCATTTTTTGCTCGTCTTTTGAAGAATTATGCATGGTTAACTAAGTTGTTGATTATAGCAATTACTGCCACCGAACCTGCCACGCCTGAACCCGTGGGTGCCATTGATATACTGCTGGCCGCACAGCCCGCTGTGGGGCGGTACTGGGTTCCCGCAGCACGACATAACGGGCGATCAGCAAAAAGCCGCCGTACCATAACCAGTTATGTCGTAAGAGGTTATGGCCAAAATTTCCCTCAAACAACAGTAAGAACAACCCCATCATCAGTGCGTTGTTCAGGTGCTTCACAAAATCATCCTGCGGTGCAGTTCGTGTCCGCTGGCGAATATCCTTCCACGTGCGATAAAAACACCACAAGATGAAGCTGAACGCAATAATCCCTAAAAATCCCAGCTCGCCTGCCAGTTGCCCGTACAGATTGTGGGATTCGAGCGAACTGCCGGTTGCGGGACGCCAGGCACCCGGGCCCACCCCCGTAAGTGGATACGCTGCAAGGAGTTCAAACCCTTTGAAGAAGCCTTCGAGGCGACCTTCACCGGATGTGCGGGCGTTTTCCGGCCCCACATCGGGGTTCACAATCGTTTCAAAACGGGTTTGCAGAGAATCTGGCAGTGCAAAAAAGGCCATTGGTGCCAGAAAAGTCACTGCCAGAATGGCAGAGTAGCGGTATTTGCTTCGAAAAACTACCCAGCTTCCCCAGACCACCAATCCTAGCAGCGAAGAACGGGAGCCGGTCAGCAAAATGCACAGAATCGAGAGGCCAATGTAACTTAACACCCCTGCCCGCAACCACTTACGACGATCACTGTGCCAGAAAGCCATCACCACAGGTAACGCAAAGACAATGCTGGCCCCAAAACTGTTGGGATCGCCCAGCGAACTGTCAATGCCCAGCATCCGCACAATGCCCATGCGGTAGGTGTGCCTGCCACCGACATATTCCTTTAATGAGTGCAGCATGTAGATGAACATGACGCACAGAAAACCAGCGACAACCAGCCTTAACGTGCGACGATTGGAGACGCTGGTGACGAGTAAAAAGTAGAAAACCAGTATTTTGAACCAGTTTTCGACGACAATCTGCCCACGATCGGCCCAGGGGGACATCAGCCACGCACCCGCGATGCAAGTGGCGAAAAAGAGATAGGCAGCGTGCAGTGGGTTGGGAATCCAGCGTTTTCCGGGTGCCACCAGCCAGCAGAGGATCACCAGGATAATGTAGACCCGCTCGATGTGCATTTCGCCCAGCATCGGCCAGAATTCGAACGGCCGATGAATAAACAGAAACATGTAACCAATGAGCAGCCAATGCATGAGCACTTCCCTGTGCAGCCACCCGTGGGTGGATTTCTTCCGTGACAGATAGCCTACCGCGTAGGTAATTCAGGTGGAAAGGGCAATTTGCCGATTATCGCAATTTTTCTGGTATTTCTTTCCCACGGTGGGAGCCAAGTGAAATAAATGAATGATTCTTAATATTTATCGCAAGACAACTAACACGTTAAAATGTTTCTAACCTATCTCGGACGATTCAGGATCAATCGATGCACAGGATATCAGCCACATGATCCTCATTCTGGAAGATGATGCTGAGCGTACAAAGCGTTTTCAGGCTGTTTTGCAAGCTTTGAATTGCTCGCACGCATTGTACATCTGGCGAGATGCCCACACGATGATCCTTGAAGCGGGACCACTGCTCGAAAGTTCGCTTTTTCTCTCCCTTGACCACGATTTATTTCCTGAAAGTGGTGAGCCAGACCCAGGGGATGGTTATATGGTTGCGCAATGGCTTACTTCGATGCCTGTAGTCAAACCGGTTATTATTCATTCCAGCAATGGTGAACGTGCTGGTTGGATGGCCGGTGAGTTTGACCTGGCTGGTTGGCCGCACTGGCGGGTACTTCCATTCGGTGATGACTGGATAGAAACTGATTGGCGGAGAATTGTCCGGAAGTTGATTAAAACTCAGAGTCGAAAAAGTAATTGAAACACATACCTAAAAGAGCCAACCTCATCGGCAATTATTCTAAACGAACGATGATCGAGGCAACGGTGCGGACTTTTTCATACTTTTTGCCATCGAGTTCACCTTTTTTATCCACCTGTACCTGTGCTGCGAGTGCGTAAGTGCCTTTTTCTTGAAAGACCTGGGTGTAACCGTCCTTGTCCGTTTTTACCTTGATATCGTCTTCATCAGCGTTGAAGGTCAGCGTTATTTCTGCAGTGGGAACGGGTTTGCCATCCTGAAGCAGTTGAAATCGCACCCCCTGTTCGTGTTTCGCCGCAGTGAATTCCAACGCCAATTTGGCTGCCACTGCTTTGTCGGTCAGGGTGGGGACTGTTTTAGAGTAGTACGTTGATAACATGGGTGGCATTTCCCCACGTTGGGTAACGCCCGCTTTGGTTTCGCCATAAATCACTTCGGGTGCGGTCTTTGGCATTTCCGCCACGTAGTAATTGCCTTCCGCCTTTTTCACGGTCAGTTCGGTCGCGGTATCGCCTGTTTTCGCAAACAGTTTGGTTCCTTCAGCACGTGCCACCGGTACATCCGGATCGGGTGTCGCACCATGGCCAAAGACCACACGGATATCTTTCGCCTGTGGGTCGACATACACAAAAATAAAGTGTCCCTGGGCAATTGCTGCCGATGCCAACAAGCCACACAAGATGAAAAACGCTCTCATTTCTATACTCCGGTTGAATATTTCAGTAATGGCAATGAAAACTATCGAAAAACCAATCACGGCTCGCAAAGCAGGATCGGTTAGAAATCGCCTGGGACTTCCCCACCATTGCGGGTAGCAAGTGCGGCCCAAGTGGTTGGATTGACGGCATCGCGAACAAAGCGAACACTGCCATCACCCATCAGCATATTGACCCCACCCGTGTGGGCACTGCGGGCTGCTTTCCAACCTGGATTGCTGTGCCGCAGGCAATCGGGCGTGCGACTGTTAGGTGTCATTACGTGGTTGTAAAGCCCAGTGGGAAAGGCACCATCTGCCCAACTGGCGTTCCGTTCTGCATTCCAGGTCAGCGTGGCATCGCACTCGGCGGTTGTTAAGGATTGGCTGGTTCCAAGTGCCTTGTAATATTTTTGCGGATCAGCAGTAACACCCGTAGGTGCGGTGCCACCGGGGCCACGCAGCGATTCGGAAAATGCTGCAGTGTTGCTCAGGCCATCGGTCACTTCTCCCACGCGAACTTTGGAATTCATGAAAAACATCCCTTCGCCAGTGGCAGCATCGCCACCATTCGCACCGTTGCCGGCACAGGCATTGTAATTGGAAGGTGCCCGACCTGCCCGTACCTGCAGTGACGCTGGATCGGATGGGCAATTGAAAATGGTTACCACCTGAGCTACCGGTGCCACGTTTTGTGGGAAAATACTGTAAGGCGGTGCCTGATTGGGCCCACCGATCAGTGGCACGGTCAAATCCAGGGCATCGTACAGATTGCCTTGTTCCAGATAAGGTGTCAACTGGGCCAGCGTCGACCAGCGAAAGTGCCCGGCAGGCACGGTTGGGTCTGGTGCCCACGATTGGCTGAGGTAGGCTGCCGGGTAATGCTGCAACGCACCTTCAAAGTTGTGCTGGGCCAGGCCGATCTGCTTCAGATTATTCGAGCACTTCGCCCGATTCGCCGCCTCCCGCACTTTTTGGACTGCGGGAAGCAATAGCCCGATCAAAATGGCAATGATGGCAATCACCACCAGCAATTCAATTAAAGTAAAGCCGATTCGCTTCATGATGCACCTCCAGGGGGTTCGGTGTTACGAATCTGAAATTTGTATTACCAGAAGTGCCGAGTGGGGCAATGCCTACGCACCATATTCATCCAATTTTAATGGAACAAGAATTGCAGTATTACGATATGTGCATATGGAGATATTGGTTGGTATCAATTCCGGCTGCCCACCAACAGGTTTTTGCTGTCTTGGCCAGCAAATACGAATCACCATACAACATGAGAGTACTTTCACAGGAGAATTGACATGGCTGATTGGCGAAAATTGTCGAAGGCATTAGCATTGGCAGATGGTCGGATCGATACCAAGGAAACGGAGATCATCAAAAAAGAACTCTATGCTGATGGCAAAATCGATCGCAGTGAGCTGGAATGGCTTCTGGATGTCCGTAAGTCCGCACAGAGCACTGTTCAAGTGTTTGATCTGATGGTTTTCGATGCCATTAAGCCAATCGTGCTGGCAGACGGTACGATCGATGCCAAAGAAGCAGACTGGTTACGCAAGTTCATCTATGCGGACGATGTGGTCAGCGAACTGGAAAAGCAATTCCTGCGTGAACTGAAAGCCGCAGCCAGCTCTGTTGATCCTTCATTTGATAAGCTGATGGCCGACGCTGGCTGCTAATCGGCTTATCTGATTCTCGGGCTACACTCGTCTGAATAGCAGTTCTTATCATCTGTAACCCAAATCTATAAATAGCAGTTAAAAGTGCCCAACATAACAAGACCTCGGCGCAGCACCTGACACCACCGACTGATTCGGGACGCACTGCTCATCGTGTGGTGGCTGTGAAGGTGAGCTCAATGTTAGGTTCTGTTGACGAATGAACGGCATTTGATGAACGTAGCAGCCAGATGAATGAAGCTCAGAAAGCAGTCTGACAGTTTGTCGTATCGAGTTGCAATTCTTCGAAATTGCTTCAATTTATTAAAGAATCTTTCTATTTTGTTCCGGCTTTTGTAAGCTTCTTCGTCGATTGGCCATTCTTCCTTCGCATTTGATTTGTTTGGGATATGTACTGGAATATCCCCTTCTTCGATCACTTTTGATCGGATACTATCGCTATCATAAGCTTTATCTGCAACAACTTCCTCAATATCAGGAACTTGTATGATGCTTTCATCAAACAGATTGTCGAATTCAGGTGCATCTCCAGATTGTCCAGGAGTTACTTCCACTGCGATTAACGTGTTTTCGTCAAGACATGCAACGTGAATCTTCGTACTCAATCCCCCTCTACTTCTCCCAAGATCCTGATCATCGTCATCACCAGTTTTTTGCCGTGCCAGCAGCATGTTGATGTGCTCGAACTACTGAGCTATCGATGAATATTCGTTTGATGTTTTCCAGTGGTGTATCTTTCGGCATGTCCTCAAAAAGTCGCTGAAAAACATTGTTTTCACGCCAACGTTTGAACCGCTGATAAACTGCATTCCAGTCGCCAAATCTTGAAGGTAAATCTCTCCAAGGAAGCCCAGTTCTGATAAGAAATAACAGTGCCTCAAAGAACATAAGATCAGTAAGTTTTGGCTTTGCACCAGCAGCGGATCTCTTGGCTCGTTCGACCAATGGCCTAAAAATTGCCCAAATTTTGGGTGTAAGCATTGCTCTCATGATGCGCCTGCCTTGACGTTAAGTGCCTGTAATAAAAGGGTTTAGAAAGAAACTCCGATTCGTCAACACGCCCTAGGCTGGCCTGCGACCAGCTTAACGGGTCCGCGATTGAGTATATACTAAAAGTGACGGCCGCAGGCGGCCTAAGTGAGCGATTGGAGCAGGAGTCGCTTCGAATCCATGTCCGCGACTCTGCTCAATCGCGGACCTGTTTGGTTTGGGACATTGGGTCCCGCTTTCTGAAAGTCGAGGAAACCATGCCAATCGTGAGATGCCCAAAATGCAAAAAACGATACGATCCTGGTATCGACGAAGCGCTCGATGATATCGATGATGCGCCGGTCGAAATGTCTTTAAAAGTGGTTTGTCCTTCGTGTGGCCAGTGGCTGCGCTTGCCTGAATACGAAAAGATACCCGCTCCTCCTTTACCACCCCACATACTAAAAGAAATGATGTCGCAATCTCGCTTAGTTGACGACGTAGATGAAGACCAGCGGCCGAAGAAATCAAAGCAGGTAAAGAAACCAAAGCGCGAGATGCAAGAAGTGAAACCTTGGTGGAAGTTTTGGTGATGCAGGTCCAGCAGCGTTCTTGATTGCTACTTGGAATCCTTGTCAGTTTGCTGTTTGGTGGGCTGTTTCCGAATGTACCACCAACAAGCGCTTAACTTGACCGGGGCCGAAGGCCGCATTACGGTTTCGCGAGATTTGAGGTTGCAGCGATCCCGGCAAGTTAACGAGTCCGCGATTGAGCATATACTAAGGGTGACGGCCGCAAGCGGCCTAAGTGAGCGATTGGAGCAGGAGTCGCTCCTTAATCATTCTGCGTTCGGCTCATTCGCGGGCCCGTTAAGCGATGAAATCCAACCATGACACCGAGTGATACAGCGCGTATACATCTTCTGCCAGCGAAGGCAACCCCCTACGTTCTCGTGATCCGCCGAAAACCCTCAAAGTGCTTCCACTTAATCCGTTGGAACACGCAATCGGACACACTTGAACATGGCTCGTGGTTCCACGGCAAATTGTATCCGAAACGCTGCGATATCTCGTTCGATGGCCAATGGATGATTTATCTCGCCATGGGTACATCGGGTGATACATGGAACGGCGTCTGTCGCCTCCCGTATCTCCGCACGTTCGTTGAAGCGCCGAACATGGGCACATGGTACGGCGGAGGATATTGGCGTGATCGCCAGACCCTACTCCTCAATCAATGGCAGCCCGCAAAGGGATCGGTTCCATTCAAATTCGCCGAACTTCAGCCTGAATTCGGCGGCGAAGATTTGGGCGTTCTCTATCCGAAATGGGAACGTGATGGGTGGCAACGTCGCGGCGAGAATTATGGAACAAATCGTGAGATAAGGAATGCATCCAAGTACACGGTCAAATGCGATGCCGATGACGGCTGGCAAAACAGACCATCGCGCAGACATCCAGCGTTGATCGTACGGTATATTGGCTATCTGGATCACGGTTACACATTCAGGTTTGCGCTCGATGGTTTTGACAACCTGCTCGACGATCATGTCGATTCGGCGTGCTGGGATAGTCTTGGAAATCTTGTGTACTCACGCGAAGGGATTCTGTACAAATACTCGTTGGATGACCTTGCCAGTGGTCACCCGGGAACCGTCCACGATTTGGAACCGCTGGCACAAAACGAGGCATAACCATGCGGCGAACGGAGTCCGCGATTGAGCATATACTTAAAGTGACGGCCGCAAGCGGCCTAAGTGAGCGATTGGAGCAGGAATCGTTTCGTACTCACTCCGCGCTCTACTCAATCGCGGACCAGTTCATTCACTTCCGACTATGGACTTTGTGCGATGACGACATTAGCGTTTGAAAAGGTGGAGCGGCTGCAAAGCCTCTATAATAATTTTGGGCCTCCCGATGAGATTAAATCACTTAAAGCATGGCTACTTGCACACCCCAGCGAGACCGTGGCTGCCATAGCCAAATTAAAACTGTACAAGTTTGACGTGCCTATCGCCGAGGTTATTGCCAACATTGGGCCCCCAGTTGCAAATGTTTGCCTTCCCCAGCTTTTGGGCCTCGTAGCAGACATAAACTGGCCAGTTTATGCTAAAGCGTGCGAAGCCTTGACTCGATTCAGTTGGCCTCTGATCCTGGAGGCGCTGGCCCAACTGGTCGAACAGAGTGAGATAGAAGATGTATCCCGTTTCTGTCTTTGGGTGCGATATACTCAACCGAGCCTGGTCGGTGAAGTGAGACAGTTCCTCGCCGCAGTGATCGCACAACCAGGCCATCATGAAATTGATCTGGAAAATGCCCACGAAGCATTGGCAGATATTGATGAATCGCTTGGCACGGGTACCGTAAATATCTAAGGGAAATAATCAAACAACGGGCTCAAGACATGTCCTTCAGTGCTCACAAGCGAGATGCTCTTGATCCGACGTTGCCGCTGAATTACCGGATGTCGCATGTCCGGTCCTGCGCGATGCTGATGGGGCATAAGTACCGCGTCCACCGCGACGTTGTCATCGATCGAGTGCGCGAGTTGTGCGGGGTCGATGTACGTATAGTCGGCACGGAGGAAGATGCAGTGAAGGCCGTCACCGCTCTGATACACATCAAGAGTGTCGGCTTGGATGTCGAGCCCGATAACCGGGCCGGATAACTAAACGCTGGAATGTTCCAGAGGCGAGATAACCAGCGGCATTTCATCTGACAACGACTATTCTTGTAGCCATGCTCGGGTATTCCTGGGTTCACAACAGATCAACTTCCTTAATCACACCGTTTTCCAGTCGAAAAAGGCAATCTGCAAGCTGATTCGCTTCCGACTGTTGGTGGGTGACGTGTAGCACCGTTACGGTGCGTTGATTCCGGATGGTGTTCAGCAACAGAATCAGACTGGCACGCAGCGATTCATCCAGCGAACTGAGTGGCTCATCCAGCAACAGCCAGTTCGGTGCGGCAGCCAGGGCACGCCCCAACGCCACTCGCTGGGCTTCCCCACCGCTCAGGTGGCTGGGAAATCGCTTTAACAGGTGGGCAATATTGAACTGTTCGGCCAGTTCTGCCACGCGGTGGGTAATTTCGTTCCGTTTTCGTCCACGCAGGCGAAGTGAAAAAGACAAATTGTCTTGCACGGTCATCGTGCGGAACAACCCCAGGTCCTGTGGGACGTAGCCGATCTGGCGTTCATTTGGTGCCAGATCAGTGACATTTCTGTCACCCAGGTGAATCGTGCCCGAAGTGGGGGACCTTAAGCCCGCGATTAACTCTAATAATGTGGTTTTGCCATTTCCCGACCCACCCATCAGTACCGCATACTGCCCCTGTGGCACCACCAGGGAGATTCTGGAAAGTGAAAATTGCCCCTGACTGATAGAGACTTCGTTTAAGGCGATCATCCCAATCGAACCTCAAAATTGCCGTAAGTCACGATCATACAGTCAGTTGCAGTGGTGCGGGGCCAAGTGTTGCCAGACTGATCGGTGCTGTTGGGTGCGACCGCACATATTCCAACACCTGTTCAATTGTCATTGCTTCCACTTCATTCCGAATCTCTTCCAGGAGACGGATTCGATCGTAAATTCTCCAATCGCTGCTCAGGCTCGACGCACGGGAAGCGGTTGATTCCTGGCTCATAATCAGTGCAGATTTGACGCCAATTTTCACCCGATCCAGTTCTTCAGCATCGATTCCCTGGCTGAGATTGTGGATTTCTGCGAGGGTGCGATCCAGGGTTTCCTGTGCCTTATCTGGTCGGGCAGCCGCCATGCCAATGATGTCACCGCGGTAGCGCTTCCCCTGATAAAACGCTTGAACAGAGTAACACAAACCGTATTTTTCCCGCACATTCATGAACAGGCGGGAGCTCATATCCATGGAAAGCACCGCAGTGGCCATACGTGCGGCAAGTGCGTCGGGGTGGTTCATTGCCACCGCAGGAAACGCAAAAGCGATCTGCGTTTGATCGAGTTCTTTCTGCACATGCCTCGAGGTGGGGGTAAAATCGGGATAGTTCCGTGGCTGACGCACATCGGTTCGCCAGGTTCCAAACAATTGCCCCACGCGATCGAGCAGTGCGTTCCATTCAAAATCGCCTGCCACGGCCAGCACCACCCCACGTGCGTGATAGTGCCTGGTAATAAAGTTCTGCACATCCACGTGGGTAATGTTCTCAATCCCAGCCACGGTGCCGTTGGAATCCCTACTAAGTGGATCGGGATAGTAGGCTTTGCTCAATTCGGACATCACTTTGCCCATCGGCTCGTCTTCCAGTCCCGCAATCTCCTGGAGTGAAATTGCCTTCGACGCATCCAGATCGTCCGCTGGCAGGTGGGGGCGTTGAATCATATCCGCGTACAGTTCCATTGCGGGAAAGAGATTTCTCCCCAGAAGTGAACAGGCAAACGAATGATATTCCTTGTTGGCACTTTCGGATCGATCGACGCCCAGTTGATCGAAAGCATCTGATAATTCGCGGTTGCCCCGCGTTCCCGCACCGCGGGTGGCAAGATCGAGACTGATCGTAGAGAGCCCCAGCTTCTCTGCAGGGTCATCAACAGCGCCGCACGGAATGGAGATTCCGAAGGCCGCCGACCGCACGTGCGTCATCCGTTCTGCAAGCAGGGTAAAACCATTATCAAAAACATGGGTAAAAATTTCTTGTTCCACGAATTGCAACCTGGATCGTAGTAGTAGCGGGCTGATTACAGGCGGATTCAGGCACTGAAGACGCCATCAGTTATGTATTCTATGAGCTGAAAAGCGCGAACAGGGCCCCCAGTTGGGACAACAAATGAAAAATTAATGAGAGATTAGCGACTGCGGCACATCACTTGACGTCTTTGAAGGCATCAAACGCCAGATACAGCAGCACCGCAGAAGCAATGATGCCGCCAATGTCTGGCAGGAGAAATGCACCGAATCCTTCGCCGCTAAAGGGAACACCGATCACCAGATCCAATGCACACAGGATGAGCACCAGTCCGGCAACGATCATGGATCCGAGGCACATCCATTTCTGCATCGTTTGGCCTCAAGTACAAGAGAGTAAGAGATTTACGTAATTACTGGCAATTGTAGCTGATCGCGTTGGTATCGCAACGGTGGGGGAATTAAGTAAATCTGAATTTCTCAAAATTAAAATCCCTACGACCGGAATACTCTCTCAGTGAGGCGAATAATTTTGTTGGGGAAAAACGAAATCAGGGAGTGGAAAAATCGGCAGTTCATTCTCATTAATCTTCAATCGATCATCAAGGATTCTGTACTTTACGACCGAAACTCAGCAGCGATGGTGGGCCAGGTGAAGCTGGTCTGGCGTATCTGGGCAATCAGGTCGGCATTTTCCTGTTCAATTCTTCTTGCCTCTTCGGTGGGGGTTGCCTGCAGGGCCAGCACGGCTGCCTGACGATCCCACGTGGTGGTGGCACGCAGTAATTTCTGATAACTTTCTAATATTTTGCCGTCGGCATGGGGCCCAATCGCGTACCACAGTAACGGATTCACCACCCGTTTCGCGGCCCAGCGTTCTTTGGCATACTGAAACAACATCTGGGCCAGGTGGGGATTACTTCGCTCCCAAATACCTTGCACATCAATTATTGATACATCAACAAACAAACACTTCAGCACCATCTGATTCCAGGCCATTTCCTCTAACTGTTCTGCCGGATAGGGGTTATGCGTGGCAATGGCAGCAAACACCGGCTTCATATTGGTGCGGACACCTTCTGCCGCACGCAGGCGGTGTGCTGGGGGAAAGGGTAGAATCGGCAACGCCTGATACAACGCCACCAGTTCTTCAACGCCCGAGGTGGCATAAAGCTGATCAAGCACTGCCACGTAATCTTCGGAACTGCTTGCAGGCCAGATACTTACAAAAAATGCCCGCGTGGCCTGATCGATGCTCCAGCGACTGGGATCCCAACCCGGTCTGACCTGCTGTGCGTCTGCAAGGGAATCCGCAGACAGGTTCAGGTCGGCCTTGCCCACCTTACGTGGTGCCAGACTGAACGCACGGAACAACGCAGTTTTATCCCCTGCCGCGATGGCATCGTGGGATGTTTGCAGCCACGAGAGACCGGTGACATTCAGACGACCGTTTAGCCATTTCAGTATCAGTGCTGCACCGTTCAAAGTTCTGCCTCGCTGGTTTTTGCATGTATCATGCCACATTAATAGATTATCAGTGAATACCAGAATCAGGGCAACTTTCTCAGGGTGGGGCACATGCAACCGTTATTTCCAACTTTTCAGCCCAGCCAGCCAGTTCACCATCGTCCCCGTCGACTGCGTCGTTACCCGTGGATTCGGGAAATGGTTGCCGAAAACACGTTGTCACCAGCCGATTTCATCTGGCCGGTGTTTGTGCATGAAGGTGAAGGGGCGATTCCCATCCCCAGTATGCCTGGGGTGGAACGGTTGTCGATCGATCTGTTGCAGCGTGCGGCAGAACAGGCTGCAAATCTGGGCATTCCGTCGATGGCTCTGTTTCCAGCCACCCCACCAGCAAAGAAAACTGCCGAAGCAGAAGAAGCGATCAATCCGGAGAATCTGGTTTGCCGCGCGGTGCGTGCGGTGAAAAAAGCAGTCCCCCACCTGGGCGTGGTGTGTGATGTGGCACTCGACCCCTATACCAACCACGGCCATGACGGACTGCTTCGCAACGACTATGTGGTGAACGATGAAACGGTTGCGGTGCTGTGCCAGCAGGCAGTCGTTCAGGCACAGGCGGGGTGCGATGTGATTGCTCCTTCCGACATGATGGATGGTCGCGTGGGGGCAATTCGCACCGCACTGGATCATCAAGGATTCATTGACACGTTGATTCTGGCTTATTCTGCAAAATATGCATCGGCGTTTTACGGCCCATTTCGGGATGCGGTGGGCTCCGCGAAAAATCTGGGTGGGGGCGACAAAAAGACCTATCAGATGAATCCCGCCAATTCTGATGAAGCGATTCGGGAAGTGGCATTGGATATCGCCGAAGGTGCCGACATAGTGATGGTGAAGCCCGGCATGCCCTATCTGGATATTGTCCGGCGGGTGAAAGATACTTTTGGCGTGCCCACGTTCGCCTACCAGGTCAGTGGGGAGTATGCCATGATGCTGGCTGCGGTAGAACGTGGCTGGCTGGACCGCACCCGCGTGGTGATGGAAAGCCTGCTGGGCTTCAAACGTGCTGGTGCGGATGGCATACTGACCTATTTCGCAGTCGAAGCGGCAAAATTTATGAAAGAAAATTCATAAAGGACCGCGAGCAGACATTTCTAACTTGCCTAAAGATCACATGATTCAGAAGTTACAGGATCGTTACAATAAAATCTTGTTTCAACTGGTGAGTAAATGGCAACAGTTCTGTTGGGTGTAACCGGGTCCGTGGCAGCAATTAAAACGCCCGAGTTGGTGCAGTTATTGCTGGAAGCCGGTCACGAAGTGCAGGTGGTCACCACCCACTCAGCGCTGTATTTTTTCGACCCTGCCAGCTTGAATACCCATCGCACCGTGCGGTTGATTACGGATGAAGATGAATGGCCCGGCCAGGACACTGGCCAGCGTTACCACCGAGGGCAGGATGTGCTGCATATTGAACTGCGACGCTGGGCAGAACTGTTTCTGGTGGCACCGCTGGATGCGAATACGCTGGCAAAGTTTTCCCACGGAATCTGCGATAATTGCCTGACTTCCGTGTGGCGGGCCTGGGATTTCCAGAAACCAGCGATTCTGGCACCAGCGATGAACACTCTGATGTGGGATAAGCCCTTAACTCACAGGCAGTTACAGCAATTGCAGGCCGATGCCACATTGGAAGCTGGGCGGGAGGAAATGTTGCAGATTATCCCACCGATTGAAAAAGAACTGGCATGTGGCGATACGGGCACTGGTGCCATGGCAGAACTGCCCACAATTGTGGCAGTTTGCCAGCAGGTGCTGGACAAGCGGATTCAAGAAGCGTAAATCATCCCACTGTGGGAAGTATTCCCAGAAATTCTTAAAAACAGGAAAATAGCATGAAAATTTTCAGCAGTCTGGTAGTTTTGGCATTCGTAGCAGCACCGTTGTTCGCACAGGACAAGAAAGAAACTAAAATCGATGTCAATAAGCTGTATGGCACGTGGGAACTGGTAAAAGGCCCCGAAGGTGCCCCCATGGGTGCCACCGCCGAAATGAAGAAAGACGGCACCATGCTGATCAAAGTGAAAATTGGCGACATGGAAATCAAAATCGATGGCAAGTTTGAAGTGAAAGGCGACAAACTGACCGTGATTCTGACCGGCCCAGGCGGCGAACAGGAAAAAGAAACCGACACCATCAAAGAATTAACCGACAGCAAAATGGTGACGGAAGACAGCAAAGGCAAAACCACCGAATTCAAAAAGGTGAAGTAAGGTTTGCGATTGCCCATCAGTTACGTTGACAATTCTCCAAGCAAACGCGATTCTGCCCACATTGATTGAACTCTCACGCCCACCTGTTTCGACAATCTCCAGGTTTCCAATCGCCCACGAATCAAGTGGAAACAGAAAGACTAAACGGGGACAGAAAACTGCCTTTTCCTGGAACCGCGGGCATCCTGCCCGCTTTTTTTGATATCCCAATTCTAAATGCATAGCCTGATGTTAGTTTCAGCTTCGATGATCGCAAGTGTATTACAGTTTCTCGAATTCACCATCAAATCCTTCTGGCCACACAACTTCATAGGTCCCGCTCTTGCAACGAATGATGATCAGCACTTTGTCGAGTGCATTGTGATGCTTCAGGTAGGCCATGATGATGGTCAAAGCCGATTTCCAAGAGCCACGGGGAAATATGAAGATGTTTGCGGTTCCGTTACCGAAATCGTGTCCATCGACCATAGCGAGATCATTCTGCGAAAAAGCTTGGATGAGTGTATCTTCAAGAGCGATTAGCCGATCCCAATCACCTAATGCGCCATCTGTCTTGAACTGCAAGATGATGGTGTTTTTTTCTTGAGCCACTTCTTGCACGCCTAACATATCCGCGATTGAGCAGAGTCGCGAAATTGGATACGAAGCGATTCCTGCTCCAATCGCTTACTTAGACCACCTTGCCAAATACACATCTAGTATATGGTGAAACACGGACGCCGTTCATTAACCTGAACTTACTTTTTCCGCCACTGAATACGATCCAGGCTCCAGGGGCCGGAACCCATCCCCAGTACAAACACCAACCCACCCAGAATGGAAGAGTTTTTCATGAATTGCAGCATTTGCAATTCCGCTTCGCTACCAGTTAACTTCCAGAACGCATGAAAATATGCGGTGGCGAGGATCAGGAAAATAATCAGCAGCACGCTGCCAAAGCGGGCGTAGTAACCAAGTATCAAACTCAGGCTGCCCAGCAGAAGGAAGACAATCGCACCGACCAACGCCAGTTTCGGCTGTGGGACGCCCGCACTGGCCATGTACCCCGCCACTTCATTGAACTTGGGGATTTTGTTCCCCAGCGCACTCATCAGGAATATCCCCGCCAGCAGGATTCGACCCAGTAATGCAAATAGACCTTGAAACAGATTCATTTCTCCTCCGTTTATGCCAGATCAAACAGCATGATTTCCGCCGCACCGTTTGCAACAATGTGCAGGTGGTTCTCTTCACTGATCGCCGCACCATCGCTGGTGGCCAATTTCGTACCATTTACATCCACCGCACCACGCAACACCTGCAGCCACGCATGTCGACCTTCTGCCAGTGGGAGTTCCACGTGGGCACCATCATCCAGTTTGCTCAGATAGATCCGCGCATCCTGATGGATCAGCAGTGAGCAATCTTCCGCAGTGCGGGAAGCCACCAGTCGCAATTGGTTTTGCATCCCTTCATCGGGGAACTTTTTCTGCTCGTAACTGGGTGTCAGGCCCTTCGCTTCTGGAAACAGCCAGATCTGGTACAGATGCACTGCTTCTTTTTCAGACGGATTGAACTCGCTGTGGGTAATCCCAGTACCGGCAGTCATCCGTTGAAATTCCCCAGGCCGCAGCACTTCGCCATTCCCCATGGAATCTTTGTGTTCCAACGCACCTTCCAGCACGTAGGTTACAATTTCCATGTCGTTGTGGGGGTGGGTGCCAAATCCCTGCCCCGGTGCCACCCAATCTTCGTTCATTACCCGCAACGACCGAAAACCCATATGGTTGAAGTCGCGGTAGGAAGCAAAAGAAAAAGTATGCCAGGTATCCAGCCAGCCATGGTTGGCATGGCCACGTTCTTTTGCAGGTCGAATCGTTATCATTGAAAATCTCCGTTTTTTTGGTTAACGAGCTAAAAATCCTCCATCAACTGGTAAAGAAATCCCGGTGGTGAACGATGCGGCATCGCTCGCCAGAAACAGCACTGCCGCTGCCACTTCTTCCGATTTACCCATTCGACCAACTGGGTGCAGTGCAGCCAGCATCTTGTTGCCTTCCGATCCTGCGGGACCTGCAAACCTTTCGATCATATCGGTCACGATGGCACCTGGGGCTACTGCATTAATCCGAATGTTTTGTTGAGCAAATTCCAGTGCGGCCGTTTTTGTAATCCCTTCCACCGCATGCTTGCTGGCGATGTAGATTCCCGCGCCTGCCATTCCGATATGCCCAGCAATGCTGCTGGTGTTGATAATGGAACCACCTGTTTTCAGCATGGCAGGAATTTCGTACTTCAGGCTGAGAAAAACCCCTTTTACATTGATGTCAAATACACGCTGGTAATCCTCGACCCGAAACTCCGTGGTGGGGGACGCATACTCAACACCGGCATTGTTGAATGCAATATCCAGCCGCCCAAAGTGGGTAACGGTGGTATCCACTAGATTTTTCACATCTTCTTCATTTGCCACATCAGTGCGGACAAAAATGGCCTCTCCACCTGCTTTGGTGATTTCCGCAACTACGTCCTGTCCTTCTTTTTCCCGACGACCAGCAACCACTACCTTCGCACCGTGGTGGGCAAATTGCAGTGCTGTTACTTTGCCAATTCCTGAAGTACCACCGGTAATTAACACCACTTTTCCTGAAAACATCACAATTTCCTCACATAAAATAGATTCACATGTCAAAAAATCACATATCAACTATCAGGCCAAAAAATTTTTAGCCTGCTGTGCGGGCTTTTTCCAGCAACCGCGACAATTCTTTCAGTTCTTCTTCGTTGAGATGACCAATCAACGCTTCGTGCATCTGTTCAATTGGCTGATCGATCATCGAGAGCACTTCTGTGGCACGTTCGGTCAACGAAATAAACACCGACCGTCGATCTTCAGCGGATCGCTCCCGCACAATATAATCCTGGGCCTCGAGACGATCGAGCAGGCCAGTCATTGCGGGCACCACCTGGATCATCCGGTTCGATATTTCCTGGCACGGCATCGGCGTGCCTTCCCCACGCAAAATCCGCAGCACGTTGTATTGCGACTGGGTCAGCCCGTATTCCCGCAAAAGGCGACCAATGGCGTTGTGAAATACATCGCTGGTTCGCAGAATGTTCAGAATTGCTTCCTGGCACGGCGAATCAAACTCGTTTTTCTTTTTCAATTCGTCCTTCAGCTTTCCAGTTGACATTACTGATGCCTCAATTGATCACATGAAAATATATTACATGTAAAATAATAATCTGTCAAGTACTAATTCCAATTTTGCTTATTTGAGGTCGAAAAGAGGCCAAACAGAATGAAACAAGTTTACTCACATTTGAATTTGAGGTGCATCGCCAGGTAGTTGGTGCAGTTGTATTCTGGCAGAAATTGCCTACCCTGTTGATTAAGGTGCTACCGTGACGTGGGCGTCGCATGTCTGAAGTTTCGAGTCTTGCTGCGAAATTAGTGACCAACATCAGCAAAGTGATTATCGGCAAGCGACCGGTGATTACGCTTGCCCTGGCTGCTTATCTGTGCGAAGGCCATGTGTTACTGGAAGATGTCCCTGGGGTGGCCAAAACGATGTTTGCCAGAGCCCTCGCCATCAGTGTGGGGACTTCCTTCAAGCGTCTGCAGTGCACCCCCGACCTGTTACCCACCGATGTGACAGGTGTTTCCATTTTCAACCAGAAATCCACCGAATTTGAGTTTCGACCGGGGCCTGTTTTTGCCCAGACTCTGCTGGCAGACGAAATCAACCGTGCGACCCCACGAACGCAGGCCGCCTTGCTGGAAGCGATGGCAGAACGTCGCGTGACCGCAGACGGCAAAACCTACAACCTCAAGCCGCCTTTTCTGGTGATTGCCACCCAGAACCCGGTGGATCAGGAAGGTACTTTTCCATTGCCAGAAGCCCAGCTCGACCGGTTTCTGGTGCGTCTGAGCCTGGGCTATCCCACGATGGAAGAAGAAGCCAAAATGCTCTCCCGCCTGCAGTTAGGTCACCCCATCGACGAAATTCAGCCGGTGGCCAAAGCAGAAGAGATTATTGCCGCACAACAGGCGATTCGGGAAATCTTCATCGACGACAAAATCCGCGACTACATTCTGGAAATTGTCCACGCCACGCGGGAACACGAAGATGTTCTGCTGGGTGCCAGCCCACGTGCGTCGATTGCCCTGTTTCGCACCGCACAGGCACTGGCAGCGATGACGGGTCGGGATTTTGCACTGCCAGATGACGTCAAACGGATGTCGATCCCCATTTTGGGGCACCGCATCATCTTAAAACCGGAAAGTCGCCTGCGGAAACGCACCGCAGCACAGGTAATTGACGAGATTGTTGCCGATACCGCAGTGCCAGCACTGGCGAAAGCTTATGAAGGAGTGAAAGACCACTTTGGGTAACCAGACAGTTATATAACTGATCTATAATTATTAATAATTCGCCATATCGCAATATTTAATTATTAAAATATTGCTAAATCATAATATGGGTATAAATTCATGAATCCTCTCTCTCGACGTGATTTTATCGTAACCGGTGCGGCACTGGGTGCTGCCAGCACTCTGGTGGGGCAGGATTTGCCCACAAAAGCGATCGTACATGGCAAAATCAAGCAATCGGTCTGCTCGTGGTGTTTCACTGGTAATGGCAGCAAGTGGTCGCTGGACCAATTATGCCAGATTACGGTGAAACTGGGCTGTCCTTCGGTGGAACTGCTGAGCCCGGATGCCTTTCCCACGTTGAAAAAGCACGGCCTGACCTGTGCGATGACTTCCAACACAATGCCAGGTGGCTTTCGCCGTGGCTTTAATAATTTGAAACACCGCGAAGAATTAACCACCCGCACCAAGAAAGTGATTGATGCGGCAGCCGAATTTGGATCTCCCAGCGTCATTGCGTTTACAGGAATGGAGTGGATCGACCCCGAAGATCCCAAAAGTGGCACCATCAGCCGGGATGAAGGTGCCAAAAACTGCGTGGCCGGTTTGAATGAAATCGCAGGTTACGCAGAAAAGAAGAAGGTAACTGTTTGTCTTGAACACCTGAATACTCGCGACGACAGCCACCCAATGAAAGGCCACCCTGGGTATCAGGGCGACGATCTGGACTATTGTGTCGATATTCTGAAGGCGGTGGGTTCCCCGCGGGTAAAATTGCTGTTCGATATCTACCACGTACAGGTAATGCATGGCGACGTGATTCGTCGACTGGCACAGAATAAGGAGTGGATTGGCCACATCCACACCGCAGGAAACCCGGGTCGTGGCGAACTGGATGAGAATCAGGAGATTTTTTATCCCGCCGTCATGCGACAATTGCTGAAAAACGGTTACACTGGGTTTGTGGGGCAGGAATTTATCCCCACCCGCGATGCCCTGAGTGGGCTGACTGCCGCACTGAAGTGGTGCGACGTGTCGGAATGAGAACTTTTTCCAGATTTTTTGGATTTCGTTCGTAACTGCTTGACAGATAACGATGTTCCCTTGAAAATTAACAAAACGTGAAAGATACCTACAGGCCCACCCCAACGGGAGCGAATCAATGAGCCGTCGATTAGAAGTGGAAGACAATGGCGATATTTCGATTGTCAACTTTGTGGACAAAAAGATTCTGGATGAGCAGAACATCCAGAAAATTGGCGACGATCTGTTCCGTCTGGTGGACGAACTGGGCCGCCGCAAGATTCTGTTGAACTTCAGCAACGTGGAATTTCTTTCCAGTGCCGCACTCGGCAAGTTAATGGCCATGAAACGCAAAGTAGACGCAGTGCGTGGCAAATTGGTTCTTTGTGAAATTGCCAGCGACATCATGGAAGTCTTTTCTTTGACAAATCTGGACAAAATTTTCACGATTACCAAATCGGAACAACAGGGCCTCGACTCCTTCTAGCAGTTGGGTGCTATAATGTCATTACGGGTGCATCACGCACGTCTATCCTTTCTGAAGGCGATTCTAACCTAGTGGTAAAATGTTATGGCAACTACTGGTCGTGAAGCCGTTCTTCCTAGTGATCTTTCCGTTGTGCGGAAAATTCAAGACGAAATCAGCACAGCGTTACAGGAAGTGGTTTTTCCGGAAGAGCACCACTTCGCCATTAAAATGGCAGTAGAAGAGGCACTGGTAAACGCAATCAAACACGGCAACCAACTGGATCCCGATAAAACGGTGACTGTTCGGTACGAATTTAACCACGAATGGTTTGAAATCGAAATCAGCGATGAAGGGAGCGGCTTTGATCCGGAAGATGTTCCTGATCCCACCGCACCGGAGAATCTGGAACGACCCTGCGGGCGGGGCCTGTTGCTGATGAGATATTACATGAACCAGGTGGTATTCAAGAACAGTGGCCGCACACTAGTCATGCGGAAACTGCGAGAAAAGAAGCCGGCCTGATTTGTCGCATTCGTTTCGCCTGTTGTTTGCGAAGTCGATGTTCTGCTTTTCTCGTTTATCCAGGTGGTTTACTACCTTCTCAATCTTCATCTACTTCATCTTCATCCTTGCGTTGCCTGCGACGGCGTTTACGTTCGTATTCGTCGAAATCGTAGCGCTGGCTTTGGGCCGATGACGTTCGTCAAATGAACGCCGCAGTTTGCCACCATACCTGCCAATATGTACCCAGTATACGATGTAAAAGACGAGAAATAAAAAAGCAACAATGTTCAAATGATTTTGGCTGGTTTTTCCATATCAATCGAGAGTTGCATTAGTAAATAAATCGCTGTTGGAAGTAAGACCAATCCTGTCACACTAATGATGGCCAGGATGATTCCCGTTATCTTATTAAACAGTAAAGTACGGGTATTCCAGTCACGTGCAATGAATTCTTGTTGCAGTGAACTGCTCATTTTCAGTACTATGAAGAAAAACCAGATAAGATGAAACATCGGGATCAATACTAGAAATACCATTCCCGGGGCCATCGTTCGATTGTCTGGATGAACAGCGGAAAGTGTTCGATACAGGGTGATTGGGAACAGCATGATTGCGATCAATATCACCAGAAAGACGATCACACCGCATATCAAAGCGCCTACAATCAGGTACTCAGGCATTTCCTATCTTCCTGTTCAATTGAGATTTAAGCAATAATGCGAAAGATGCATAGAACACCAACTGTGTGTGCCGAAACTTAATAGCTGGTGCGAGGCGTCCGCGGACCCCCGCCTTCATTGTCATCATCTTCATGATCTTGATCGTCATTTCTCCTGCCCCCACGCTCCCTGCGACGGCGTTTACGTTCGTATTCGTCGAAATCGTAGCCGCGCTTGGGCCGATGACGTTCGTCAAATGAACGCCGTAGTTTGCCACCATATCCGCCAATCTGAACCCAGTAAATAATGAAACCGACTAAAATAACCAGGATCAGTAGATTGCCCATCAGACCGAAAGCGGCTGCTGGGGCAAAATCTTCCAGGTTGTTCATTTGAAGTAAACTGGAAAGTCCATGAATTATGATCGAAACCATGATCAATACGGCAGTTGACAAGCCAGTCGTTTTGCCAAACGATTCCCCCTGTGTATTCCAGCCGCGATCGCGGTACTCATTCTGGAGTGATTCTGCCATTTTCAGTACGACGACAAATAACCAGAAAATATTGATGACTGGCAGCAGCAATAACCACACCAGTGCTGGTGCCAAAGCTCGATTCGCTGGTTGAACGGATCCTAACGTACTTTGCAACGTGGCTAGAAACAGGATAGCCACAATCAGCACTAATAGCAGAACGATTCCGAAGCAAATCAGCAAACCAGCGAAAAACTCAATCATGAATCAACTCTCAATGTTGCAGATTTTTTCTGTATGTGAGCCACTGAATGGAAGAGATGATGATCCGACCCCAAAAGTTTCGGAAGTCATTATCCTTCTCGGTGACGCTGCCTACTTTCAGGGAACCAAGGTAGAGGTCGTAACGCATAAGACTTTGTGGCCCAACGGGGTCCGCAATTGAGCAGAGTCGCGAAAGTGGATACGAAGCGATTCCTGCTCCAATCGCTCAATTCGGCTGCCTGCGGCCGTCACCTTAACTATATGCTCAATCGCGGACCCGTTAAGCCGGCCGCAGGCCGGCTTAACGGTCAGGATAACGCGGTCGAGAGTTGACGTTGCCGAGCGAAGCGAGCCAGCCGGCTTAATCCGGCTCGCGTTCATCCGTTTGTTCGGTGCTTGCTATAGCTAGACTCGATCGCCTCGCTATCCGTTTTGGCATCACGAATACTAGCTGGTAGTTCGGACCAGATTAACAAGTCCCTTTGCTCCGTGTGGAAAGTGTATCGCATGCATTCTCCATCCATATCCTCGTGGGCTCCGATGATTGACTCCATGCATTCATCATCTTGGTCGTCCCATGTCGATTCGATTTTGGTAACGGCAATAAATTCGATCAATTTCTCTGTGGTGGAGATTTCAGGATTGTGGGTCAATCCGATGCGCACCGTGCTCGACGAATCGTCCGAAGTGACAAACGTGATCCACTGGGCGAAATCGCCAGTTATTCGATCTTCAAAATTGTCATCCAACATCGTGCACCGAACGGGTCCGCGATTGAGCAGAGTCGCGAAAGTGGATACGAAGCGATTCCTGCTCCAAGCGATCACTTCGGCCGCCTGCGGCCGTCACCTTTACTATACGCTCAATCGCGGACCCCGTTCAGTAAAAGAGGGTAGACGATGGAGATACCGGGGCTTGGCTCATTTACCAAGGACACGCACTCCGGCTGGCTCGTCAGCGATCCGGTGCAGGTACCGGTCATCGGTGGGAGGATGTGTCAGTTCCTTGTCAAGGGGTATGAGGGCGACTCCAGGAGAGAGGAGTTCCACGCGGCCATCGTCAATTTCCTCTCGGCTTCGCCCTCCGTCCTCAAGGAGGTCGAGCCACACCTGTTCCAGTATTACCGGGATTGTTGCGAGGGGTTGGAGCCGGAAGACTTCGAAGACCTGGGGATCACCGAACTCCAATCCCCCGCCGATGTCTGGCAATATGTCCGCCTCGGCAACGACCCGCTGGTCACTCGGCGGGCATACGGCGATCACGGGATCTATGTATCAGTCGAATGCGGGTGTGATTGGGAGCAGGAGCACGGGCTGCAAATCATCTTCAAGGATGGCCTGCGGGTCAACAAGATCGGTCCGTATGATGGCCATGTCACGAATTCCGATGCCTACGGCGATGACCCCCTCGAAAACGTGATCTACCGGCAGGTAAGGGCTTGACCTCGTGCTACTGCCCAATTTCGTGAGCAAGCGCAGATGGCGAAGGACAGAAGGAGTTCTTCACTCGAACGTGTCGTGGACGCAATCGGATGGATTGACTCATCTGCTTACTAAGGATATTGTTGCGCAGGAAGCCACGTTGGCTTTCCTTTGGATGAGACAGAACCACATCCGAATTAGACAGAAATAGGTTCGGTCAAATAACAACATTCGATAAGGATAACATGAAACGCATTCTGATCAGTTCTGGTTCGACATTTGAAGGTGAAATCGGCTACAGCAGAGCGGTTGCTCAAGGCGATTGGGTATTTGTTTCGGGAACGACTGGGTTCGACTACGCGACGATGACAATTGCGGAAGATATTGAAACACAGACTGACCAGTGCTTCAGGAACATTTCCGCCGCACTTGAACAGGCAGGATCAAGCCTGAACGATGTCGTCCGGGTAACCTACGTTTTAGCTGACGGCAGTGAATTCCCCAAATGCTGGCCGGTGCTAAAGAAGTATCTCGGCTCGGTCAGACCCGCCGCGATGATGATTTCTGCAGGACTCTCTGACCCGCGAATGAAAATTGAGATTGAAGTGACCGCACTGAAGCAGGCACAGTAGCGTGGGCAGTCATTCTTCAATCGGCGGATAGTTTGCATATCAAGTATTCTTTATTTCATTTGCTGATATATTTACGTTGATGGTCACAGGTGGCTTAAGTAATCGATTGGATCAGCAATCGTTTCGGATCCGCTTTAGCTGCCTCCTCAAATGCGGATTTATTTGTCGGTAGTTTCCTGCTACATCATTCAGTCACATTGGAGTTCACCATGAAGCGAGTTACAGGCATCGGCGGTATCTTCTTCAAAGCCAAAGACCCCAAGGCGATGCATGCCTGGTACAAGCAACATCTCGGAATCGATGTTCAAGAATGGGGCGGCGCAGCATTTCTTTGGGTTGACGATGAAGGCAAACCGACATCAGGCAGTACCATCTGGTCTGTGGGGGCACAGGAAAGCAATCACTTTGCACCCAGCACAGCACCATTCATGATCAACTATCGGGTTGCTGACTTGAAGGCACTACTGGAAGCCCTGCGAGAGGAAGGCTGTAACGTACTCGATAAACTGGACGAATCTGAATATGGCAAGTTCGGTTGGGTGATCGATCCTGAGGGAAATAAGGTCGAATTGTGGGAGCCACCTGCTGGCCAGTAAGTCTTGTAATCACTGAGGTGGATCCCATTTCATCCATATCCAATGCTACCACCTACGTGGGCAACTATTCTTCGATCGGCGGATAGTTTGCATATCAACTATTCACTTGATCATTTACTTAGTATCAAGAATTTGATCAGTAAACCATTCTACCGTGGGCCAGATTTTCCTTCCCGCCTGGTTTCCCGTAAAATAGCCTTTTAATGCTTAATGAAGGATAACGACGAGTGGCCAAAATCATCGAACCCCGCACACTGAGAGGGTTTCGCGATTATCCGCCGGAACTGATGATCCCACGGGAACGATTCATGGAAATCGCCCGTGGGGTGTTTCGCTCCTATGGCTTTGCACCGATTGACACTCCCGCACTGGAATTGACCGAAATTCTGCTGGCCAAACTGGAAGAGGGTGCGGAGATCAACAAGCAACTGTTCCGCTTTACCGATGCAGGTGGGCGGGATGTTGCGTTGCGATTTGATCTGACGGTGCCACTGGCCCGCTTTGTGGCCCAGCACGCCAGCAAGCTGACACTGCCCTTCAAACGGTACCACCTTGCCCCCGTCTGGCGTGGGGAAAGCCCGCAGGCAGGCCGATTTCGCGAATTCATGCAGTGCGACTTCGACATTCTTGGCACCGCCACAAACTACGCGGATATCGAAATTGCCCTGGTGATGAATCATCTGCTGGAATCGCTGGGGTTCGACCGATTTTCGCTTCATGTGAATAACCGCAAGATTCTGAATGGCCTTCTGACGCAGTTGGGCATCGTGGAACACACCACCGCCGTGCTGCGGGTGCTGGACAAATTGCCCAAAGTGGGTGCGGCGGCAGCACTTGAGGAAATGGGTCGCGAAACGCCGATCAGCACCGACCAGGCTCAGGCGGTGATCGATCTGGCAGCCACAGTGGGTAGTAATGTGGAAATTCTGGAGCAATTGCGGGCTCGCTTTGCCGATAATCCTGCCGCACTGCAGGGGGTGGCCGACCTGCACCAGATGAACCAAGTGTTCCGCGAGGTGGGCATTCCCGAACATCGGCTGAAAATCGATCTTTCCATCTGCCGTGGGCTGGATTACTACACAGGCACGGTATACGAAACCTTCCTGCACGATAAAAGGGAAATTGGCAGCGTCTGTTCCGGTGGGCGGTACGACAACCTGACTGGTTCCTACACCAAAAATGTGATCCCAGGGGTGGGGGCCTCATTGGGCCTGGATCGCCTGTTGGCAGCAATGGACGCCCTGAACATGCTGCCCACTGTGGCCACACCGGTGCCCGTGCTGATTTTTCAACTGGATGAGGCACTGCTGGGTGATTATCACCGCTTTGCCCACGTGCTGCGGTCGCACAAGATTGGTGTGGAACTGTTTCCGGACAGCAAAAAGCTGGGTCAACAGTTCCAGTATGCAGAGAAAAAAGGCTTCCGTGTGGGACTGTTGGCAGGCACCACCGAACGGCAGCAGAACCAGTGGAAAGTGAAGGACTTGCACGCACGCACCGAGGTGACGGTGGCAGAATCAGAAGTGCTGGCAGAAATACAGCGAATCCTGGCAGTTATATAACAAAATAGTTATGTCATCTTTTAGCCTAGCCCAAAAGTCAAAATTCTCTCACATCGGTCAGAGTGTGGTATTCTGGGAGATCTGGCGAAAGCAAATTGCAGAAAATTCAAAATCTGGTGCCTCAAATCGTAAAAATTGCTCTACTTTTTTGAAAAAATTTCTGGTAATCTTCCACTCTCGACGTTGGGGGTGCGGCTTCAGGAAGAAGTTGCAGATGGTTCGAGGGTTCTACAAGGAGGTTCCCAGTGGCACGACGGCGTCTCCGCAACCGAATGTTGCTCGGTTTGTGCCTGGTTGTAGCCAGCTTAGCAGTGCTGCTCGCTGGGAGTATGTACGGACTGTCGGCATACCGTGCCAACATGCGAACCACCGAAGACAAATTAACCGAATTATTAAAACTTGATGAGTTAAAGCCGGTCGCAGCAGGGATTCTGGCCCAACCTGTTGCCAAGCCCGCACCTGCGGAAGGTCCCCTGGAGCTGTTTCAGGACGATCCACGCACAGCGGAATTGCGGCACGCCAACGAGCGATTACTGCAGACCCGCGAACTCTTTCATAAATATGTGGCCACCTACCGCCAGGGTGCCACCAGCGACATGGCTCAGCCCGAACTGTTGCCCGCTGTGGATAAGGCGTTGCAGCAACTGGAAGCCGCCATCGATGGCTTTTCCGAAGTGCAACCAGTCAACCGTAGCACCCCACTGGCAGTGGACCCACAGGCCCGGCAGCACCACGAACAGTTATTACGGCTGATCGATGAGCTGCGTGCGGAAGTTTCGACAGGCATGTACGAAACAATCCGTGCCTCCCGCACCACCTATCAACGGTCTGCCCTTACTGTGGGCATCGCCAGCGTAGTAGCAGTGCTGCTGCTGATCAGCCTGATCAGTTGGTATTCCAGCATGATCTTCCGCCCGATCCGCCAGTTAATGGCTGGGGTGCGTCGCGTTACCAATGGCGATTTCAGCCAGCCGATTATGTTGAAGTCGGGTGATGAACTGGAAGAACTTGCGGTGGCATTCAATGAGATGACCGCCCGCCTGCATGCGGTTTATGTCGATCTGGAACATAAAGTCGACGAACGCAGTCGGCAGTTGGTGAAATCGGAACGGATGGTCAGCGTGGGTTTTCTGGCAGCCGGGGTCTCCCACGAAATTAATAACCCACTGGCCAGCATCGCTTTCTGTGCGGAAGCACTGCAGACCCGCCTGGCAAACTATCTGCAACGCTACCCGGAAGAAACCGAAGTCATTGCCAAATACCTGAAAATGATTCAGCAGGAAGCGTTCCGCTGCAAGGGAATTACCAGCAAGCTGCTGGAATTTAGCCGCATGGGCGAACGCCGCCGCGATCCTTCCGAAATGACCGAACTTGTGCAGACGGTGCTGGAAATTGCCCAGCATCTGCAACAGTGCCGTGGTAAGCGGATTATCTTCCAGCCTTACACCCGCGTTACTGCACTGGTCTGTGCGGAAGACCTGAAATCGGTGGTGTTGAACCTGGTAGTCAACGCACTGGAAAACATGGATGAAGGTGGCGTATTAACCATCACTCTGCGAGTGGTTGGCCCCACGGTGGAAATGCAATTCACCGATACAGGCGTGGGGATGAATTCTGAGACCCTGCAGAATATTTTTGAGCCCTTTTTCACCCGCAATCGCACAGGAAAAGGCACTGGCCTTGGCCTGTTTATCAGTCACCATATTGTGGATCAGCACGGTGGGGAAATCAACGCCACCAGTGCCGGTCCCGGAAACGGTAGTACATTCACGGTTCGGATTCCGCTTCAACCCAGTAACCGGCAGGATGCTGGCGACTGGATGAATGTTTTGCCTTTCGGCAATGGAGCGCAATCGCATACGAAAACGGAGGAAGGAATTGGCCACGCAGCCTGATACCCTACGCATCCTGGTCGTGGATGATGAAGCGAACCTGCGGGATATTCTCAAAGATAATCTCGAGTTTGCCGGTCACCAGGTAACAGTGTGCCCCAACGGCACCACTGCCATTGAAGTGATGCAGAAAGCCACCTTCGATGCGGCCATCTTGGACCTCAAGATGCCCGACATGACCGGAATCGAAGTGCTGACACACCTGAAAAGCGTTTCGCCGCACACAGAAGTGGTGATGATGACTGGTTTTGCCACCCGCGAAACCGCATTAGAAGCCATGCGCCTGGGTGCGTTCGACTATATTGAAAAACCATGCGAGATGGTGGCGATTAAAGCCTTATTAATGAAGATTTCCGAACAGCGGAAACTGAAACATAAAAATCTGGCTCTGCAGACCGCAATGCAACAGGCGGAAGGCACCATTCGCATGATTGGCGATTCACCGCCCATGCAAGCGGTAAAGCGTCTGATTGCCACGATTGCTCCCACCGATTCTCCCGTGCTGATTCAGGGCGAAACAGGTACGGGCAAAGATGTGCTGGCCCGCACCATTCTGCAGATGAGCAAACGGGCAGAAATGCCGTTTGTGCCGGTGAACTGCGGTTCGCTTTCCCCCACCTTGGTGGAAAGCCAACTGTTTGGCCACCGGAAAGGTTCATTCACCGGTGCCGATCGCGACCACAAAGGCTTCTTCGAAGTGGCCAACGGTGGGACGATTTTCCTCGATGAGCTAGGTGAACTGGATAAAAACATCCAGGTCAAGTTGCTACGATTGCTGGAATCGGGCGAATTGTACCGTGTGGGCGATACGGAACCCCTGCGTGTGAATGTACGGGTTATCTGTGCCACCAACCGTGACCTGCGTGGGATGATTCGCAAGGGGGAATTCCGCGAAGATCTGCTCTATCGACTGAATACCTTCGAGATTATGCTGCCCCCACTGCGAGAGCGTCTGGCCGACCTTCCTGCACTGGCACGCCAGTTATTAGCACGGAATGCCAAGCGGCACGTTGATTCCTACACCGATCTGCTGTCACCAGAGGCACTGGACGTGATGTTCCAGTACAGTTGGCCAGGAAACGTGCGGGAATTGGCCAACGCCATGGAATATGCCTACATTGTTTCCGGTGGCAGCCCAATTATCCCCGCCCACCTGCCCAATCAGGTGCGTGCTGGTGGTACCTTGAAAGCCGTTCCCTCACCCGCACACGACTTGACGGATGAGGATATCCTGCCCATGCCTGGGATGGCGGGTGGGAAAACCCTGCACGATGTGGAAATGGAGCACATCCTGAAAACCCTGGACAAGAATAACGGCAATAAACCGTTGACTGCCAAGGAGTTAGGGATCAGCTTGAAAACGCTTTACAACAAACTGAACCGCTGGGAAGAACAACAACGCTTCGCAGGATAGGCGGGCAAACGGTTCGTATTTATTTCGGCATATTTCCTAGTTGCCTGTCTTTTTTCATCGCCCGCAGTGCCAACAAGGGAACTTCTTCCCAACTATCGTCGTTCCCACCATCGGGGACTTCCTGTTCGTCATGTTTTTTTTCTCTTTCGACTTTGTAGCATTGCGAGCAACCGTCTTAAGAAATTCCGTTGCGGTCGCTAAAGGGTAAAACAACCGCGACTCCCTTCAGAAGATTGTGCCAAAAACCGTCATTCCCGCGAAGGCGGGCGAAGAAAACGGGTTGGTAATGTAACAGACTGACTAACATGGGAGCGAGGATGACCCATCCGCATTGGAATTTGAACCTGTCCATGTCTTCAAGAAGGTTTAAATTTTAACCGCGCTTAATTTATGTTTTGTGAGCCGATGGCGTAAGCTGCGGCTTCAAACCTAATCGTCATTCCCGCCTTCGCAGGAATGACGATAACGTGTAATGGTGAAAGGTAGAGCTTTCTTTGATCAACCGTCGCTGACGTTTCCGGTTCGTAAAGGAAATCACCCTGAAGTATGCTACTCGACGGATGCGAAGGCCACGGAGCAGTTGTGGCCACCGAAGCCAAAGCTGTTGGACAGCACCCGCTTGACCTGTTTTTCCCTGGGTTTATTGGGGACATAATCCAGATCGCAATCCGGATCGGCATTCATCAGGTTGATGGTGGGGTGCATGATGCTGTTTTTAATCGTCAGGGCACAGGCAATCGCCTCAACGCCCCCGCTGGCACCTAGAAGGTGACCAATCATGCTTTTGGTGCTACTCATCGAAATGCGTTTTGCATGGTCACCAAAAACCTGCTTGACCGCCATGGTTTCCGCTTTATCACCCAATCCGGTGCTGGTTCCGTGGGCGTTAATGTAATCCAACTGATCCAGGTTCCAGCCCGCCTGTTTGATGGCAATTTTCATCGCCATCGCTGCCCCAATGCCTTCGGGGTGGGGGGCAGTAATATGGTTGGCATCAGCCGTATTGCCACAGCCCACCACTTCACAATAAATCGTTGCACCGCGTTTTTTGGCCCGTTCGTATTCTTCGAGAATCAAAACGCCCGCGCCTTCACCCAGAACAAAACCATCGCGATCCCGATCAAACGGTCTGCTAGCTAATTCGGGTGCATCGTTGCGACTCGATAATGCCCGACACGCCACAAACCCACCCAGGCCCATCGGGGTAATCGCAGCTTCTGCACCACCTGCCACCATGACATCGGCAAGATCCCACTTGATGGCGTGAAAGGCGTCACCAATCGCATGGCCTGCTGTGGAGCACGCCGTCGCAACAGCAGTGTTTGGCCCCATCAGGTTGTATTCAATGGAAATGGTGCCCGTGCCGGAATTGGCAATCATCATCGGAATGGTGAACGGACTGAGCCGACTGGGTCCACGCGTGCGATAAATTTCGTGGGCGTTTTCCCAGGTAGCCAGACCGCCAATCCCACTGCCCACAATTGAGCCGCAACGGAAGGGGTCTTCAGTTTTGAAGTCAATCCCGCTGGCTTCAATTGCTTCCTTGGCAGCAGCCAGGGCAAATTGTGCGAAACGGTCGAGGTGTTTGGACAGTTTCTGGTCAATCCGGTTTTCCGGCTGCCAGTTTTTTACCTCACCGCCGAAATGAACCTTAAAGGCGCTGGTGTCGAACAACGTAATCGGTGCGATACCGCTTTTCCCAGCGAGAAGATTCTGCCAGTACTCAGCAACATTGTCTGCAATGGGATTGACCGTACCCAGTCCGGTGACGACAACACGCCTCGACATAGTTAGTTCGACTCCCGGTTGCGTGCGATGTAATCGATTGCTTCGCCCACAGTCTTGATCTTTTCCGCTTCCTCGTCCGGAATCTGGATGTTGAACTCTTCTTCCAGTTCCATGACCAGTTCCACGATATCCAGCGAGTCGGCACCAATATCTTCAATGAAGTTGGTTTCCCGCTTGATCTGATCTTTATTCACAGCGAGATGTTCACAAACAATCTCGATCACTTTCGGCTCGATTTGATCTACAGTCACTCGTTTTCCCTCCAAAAGGCGGGTAGCGGTAGCCCACCCTGCCAGCGTCAATGATAGAACTTATCCAGCAATTATCCGCACGGGTGTACCACGTGATGGATAGAATCTATGATATATCCCGCAAATGTAAAGAGTTGATTCTATTGGCTTTACCACCAAAAGTAGATCACGCGGGACAACTTCTGCACTCAATTTTTCGGTTAATTCGTTTGAGCAGTCCTGCCAGTACTTTTCCTGGGCCAATTTCGACGCACCGTTCCACGCCAGCATCCAGCATTGCCCGCATCGATTGTTCCCACTGTACCGGTTGAAGTACCTGGCGAACAAGCAGATCACGGATCTCATTCGGATCACTGTGGGTGCGGGCATCCACGTTCGACCACACAGGCACGGTGGGGGCGGAAATGGTCACATTCAACAACGCCTGGGCCAGTTGATCATCTGCCGGTTTCATTAATTCCGTGTGAAAAGCCCCAGCCACACTTAATTTTTTAGGTGACCCCCCACGTGCGGTGATCAGTTCGCAGGCAGCATCCAGTGCGGCGTGCTCGCCAGAGAGGACGGTATTGCCCGGACACAAGTAGTTGGCAATCCAGATTCGCCCGGCACTACTGGCTTCCTGCACCACTTCCTGCAGGTTGGGCAGGTCGATAATCAACGCACTGACCATCCCACTGGGAGTGGCATTGGCAGCAGCCTGCATCGCACGCCCACGTTCCTGAACCACGCGAAGTGCATCGGCAAATTGTAACGCACCTGCAAAAACGAGGGCGGTGTATTCGCCGAGGCTAAGTCCTGCTGTAGCAGTCACTTGCGGCAACAGGTCCGGTTCTGATTCTTTCAGCACTTCCAGTGCGGCAATGCTGGCCACAAAAATGGCTGGCTGGCTGATATCTGTGGCGTGCAGACGTTCTTCGGGGCCGTTCAGACAGATGTCTAACAGATCGAACCCCAAAATTTCATTCGCATGATCGTATAATCGTTTTGCTGTCGGGTGGCTTTCGACCAGATTTTTGCCCATACCAAGGTACTGGGCACCTTGACCAGGGAAAAGGAACGCGACATTGCTCATCGTTTGGTTCCTGAAATGTAGGTTTCGCGGGTTCGCACGGTAAGCGAACACCATGCTGCATCAGCGCAAGTTATTGACAAATAATTAGTTAAGCGAATTCGTTTCGGATTGCGAGTTACTCATCGTCCTTCGGTTGGGGCAATTGCTCCAATTCCTGAACAATTTTCTCATTAATTTTGCTTTCCACAAACTTGGCACCAAATGCCAGCGCATTGCGAATGGCGACTTCTTTCGAACTGCCGTGACAAATGACACACGCCCCATCGACACCAAGCAGTGGGCCCCCACCGAAGCTGGTGTAATCGTATTCTGCGATCAATTTTTTGAGGGCTTTCATCGCAAATTCCTGGTCGTTGGGCAATGGACCGATCACTTGCTTCACAATGGAATGCATCAGAAAGTCGAGAACACCTTCCGACAGTTTCAGGATGACATTGCCGACAAAACCGTCGGTGACAATGACATCACAAACGCCCTGATGGACATCCCGACCTTCAATATTACCAACAAAATGGTCTTTCAAGCCGTTTTTCAACAGCACATAGGCACGCTGGGTCAGTTCATTCCCTTTGCCAGCTTCTTCGCCAATATTCAACAGACCCACGGTGGGATTTGGTTTGTTGAAAAAGTGACGGGCAAAAATCAGGCCCATCACCCCATACTGGTAAAGGTGACTCGGCTTGGGTGCAACATTAGCACCCACATCTACGACAAGTGACAGTCCCTTGGCGGTGGGCATAAATGCACAAATACCTGGCCGACGAACATTCGGCAGAAAGCGACGTGATCGCAATCCACCAGCTACCATCGCGCCGGTATTGCCCGCAGATACCACACCGTCAACTTCTTTGTCTGCAAGCAGTTTCCAGCAGCCACTAATTGAGCTGTCGGGTTTACCACGAATCGCATCGACTGGCGATTCTGCCATGCCCACAACCTGTGTGGTGTGAACGATTCGAAGACGCTCAGCAGGTGCATCGGAAGGCACTAATTCGCCGATAGCCTCGGAATCGCCTACCAAAGTCAGGTGTAAGTTCGGGTTGGCATGCAATGCCTCTAATGCACCAGCCACAATGGGCTGTGGTGCATGATCCCCACCCATCGCATCCAGGGCCAATCGCATGGAAGCCTACTCCGCCGTTTTTTCTTGTTCGGACTGAACTACTTCGCGGCCTTGAAACCAGCCACAATTGTCGCAAACACGGTGGCTGAGCACTGGTTCGTTACATTTCTTGCAATAATTCGTCTGGCGGGGCTTCACTGCGTGGTGGCTACGTCGATGCCCCTGTTTTGCGTGCGACGTGCGTCTCTTCGGTACTGCCATGACCCTAACCGTCCCGTTACCGTAAACTGATCAATACGAAATAACTATTCTGAAAGGCACTGTGGTAGAATTCAAGGTACACACAAATGAATTTTCCCCACTTTAGGCATATCCGACTTCCATATTGCAATATTGCGAATTAGAAATAATGCAATATTACTGATGTAGTGTATCATTTCATTGTTGCTAATGCGGGAAATTTCGACACGAAGTCGTCACTTCCTAATTGCAGATTGATTTGTGGTTCACTTCTGCCAGAACGAGGGCAGGTCGTGGGTTAAAAATCGCCATGTGCCATAAGCGGCGAGGATGCTTTTCTTTGCTTTCTGGCGTTTGTTGAAGCACAATCGGATGCCCGCCTGCAGCAGTTTCGCCATCAACGTAATCGGTGCGTCCATCGTCAGTGCCAGTTTGAACAGCAGCACCTTTCGTGGCGAGACACCTGTTTTGCGGAAATAGAGCACGATCCCTTTGAGGTGACTGGGGGCACTAAAGGCGACGTTCCTGCGGGAACTCACCCGCCCGTAGTGCTTGATTCGCACGGAAGGTAGGTGCATTAATGAGAATTTTTTCCCAATTCGGGCACAATATTCCACATCTTCAACGCCAAATGGAAAATCTTCGTCCCAGCCACCACATTGGTGGTAGACCGCACGCGGGACCAGAACCGCCGCACCTAACAGCACTTCGACCGTGCGTTGTTCGTCCGGCCGGAAATCTTCAGAACGATAGGCCAGATAGTCCCGACGAAAACGAGGCACCCACCGAAACAGACAGGTGCGATATAACATGCCTGCCACCGTGGGCATCCGGCGGTGCGAAATCTGTAGGTGGCCGTTCACATCATATAGTTGCGGCCCAAACATCCCCACCTGGGGGTGATTTTGGGCAATTTTGAACAGGGCAGCCAATGCCCCTGCTGGCACCACTGTATCGTTATTCAGAAAAAACAGGTACTGGCCTGTCGCAATCCGGGCGGCCTGATTGTTAGCCTTAGAAAAGCCCACGTTTGCCGAGTTTCGGATCAGCGTCACTTGTGGAAAGTCCTGTGCAACCATTTCCGGTGCACCATCACTGGAGGCGTTATCCACCACAATGACATCGAAAGGAACACCCTGATCCTGTTGAAAAAGTGATTGCAGGCATTCGCGCAGGTAAGCGACACAGTTCCAGTTGACAATGCAGACAGTAATTGCCAATTCCGTATTGGGTGGTTGCTGCGTCTGTCCAGCGGGTAATCTGGCAGTCGGGTGGCTGGTGGGTGAAGAGATGGTCGCGATTGCTTCATGCCTGTCCATCAAACTCATCTCTTCCTGAGATGCTCACTCGGTGCGGGTGAAACTCCCGCCAATTGTCCCTGATTCCCGAAAAGCTGTCAACCGGAAGGTTATTCAAAGTTTTTCAGTTCCCATGTTCCAAACTTGACTTTCATTCACTACCGGGTGAAGATAGTGCTTGTTTATTTGGAGAAATGTACATGAAATCCCTTTCCCGCACGCTCTTTGGTGGGCATTTTGCCCTGCTGGCGTTACTTTGTGCACCGCTGGCGGCCCGTTCTGCAGAAGTGACTGCGACCAAAACAGAAGACACGATCGAATTTCGCATTGGAAAAGAGCTGGTCACCACGTACCACTTTGGACCGAAGGTGGCCAAACCGTATTTCTGGCCACTGTTAGCTCCAGGTGGGGTGCCCGTTACCCGCGATTGGCCCATGAAAAAAGGTGCTCCCAAAGAAACGGTTGACCATGTGCACCAGAAATCGGCCTGGTTCTGCCACGGCGATCTGATTCCCGAAGGGCTGGAACTGAAGGTAAAATCAGCAGACAAGCATGTTACTGGGGTAGATTTCTGGTCAGAGGCACCTGGCCACGGCAAAATGAAGTGCGTGAAAGTGGGCAATCCAGAGAGTTCAGGCAATTCTGTGCGAATTGACACCTTTAATGAATGGCAGACCGCAGATGGGGTGAAAATTCTGGATGAACAACGTACCATTGAACTGATTGACCTGGGCGAAAGCCGGCTCCTGGTGCTTTACATCGAACTGGAAGCCAGCACCTATCCAATTACATTTGGCGATACCAAAGAAGGTTCGATGGGCGTGCGAATTCGCGACGAAATGCGGGTGAAAGGTGGGAATGGTGCCATTTTTAACTCATTTGGCAAGAAAAATGAGAAGGAAATCTGGGGCCGCGAAGCCGACTGGAATGACTATGTGGGCAAAGTTGGTGACAGCGAAGTGGGCTTGGCTATTTTCGATGATCCCAGAAACCCCCACCAGGCGGTATGGCATACCCGTGAATACGGATTGATGGCTGCCAATCCGTTTGGACGCACCAAATCGGGCTTCCCTGACCGCAAAACACAGTCCGACTTAGTGAAATTGCCGAAAGGTGGGCACATGAAACTGCGCTATGGCCTGTTAATCCATAGCGGTAATACGGAATATGCCAAAGTTGCTGAACATTACAAAAAGTTCACCGGCAAATAGCCCCACCTTTCATCGACAACCACCTGCAATGACGTCGAAACAATAGCCTGTTTCCAGTCTTCCAGGTAGTGTGATGAATTCTGATATTCGCTTGCATGTCCAAACATTAGAAAGTCGTGAATTACTCTCCACTGCAGCAGCAGCCTTTGCCCTCCGTGGGATTACCGCGGGTTCCGTTCGCAGAATGCCTACTACCCCTACTAATCCAGTAGAGAATGATCCAGAGCCTGCACCTGTACAGTCTGCGTACCGTATTTTTGGCGGCGGAACAATAATCACTTCATCCAGAAGGCAGATTCCCGCACCCACAGGTGGGGGTGAAACGGGCAATCTTCCCCAGCGAATGTCGCACATCCGTCTGGCGATGCTGGCATATTCGTCCCTGTCTTACGGTGCATACGAGCAAAACCTGTTACAAAACCGTGTCGATCTGGTGATTCCGAATCCACGTTTTCTGCAACAGTTTGAAAACGATGCCCCCACCACCGGGAAGATTCTTTATTCCAATGCGTCGAATATCTACCTGGAATTACTGACTGACTGGCTGAAATATGCTGATGACCAGCAGATGGATCGTGAATCGGCCTTCTACCACGTGAATCAACCGGTAGCTTTTCAAGGAAACAGCCCTTCCAGCATTCCGGTCAGCCGTTTCTGGGCGATGAATCTGACCCGCAGTAACGGGACAGTACAGGATGTGACCCAGAGATCGAATTCGGCCAACCCCGTTGCCCTGCCCACCGTGGGGGAAACCTTAGCGATTGGCTACCCGGAAAAGTTTGCCGAGATTACCCTCGAAATCGCAGGTGGTGGGGCCTGGACGGGACGTTGGGAATACGCAGCCGGATTCAACTCCAGCGGTCAGCCGATCTGGAAAACCTTGCAACCCACCTCCGTTGGTGGGGGCGTTTTCCGATTCGATCCGCCAGCAGATTGGAAAGCGGGCAGCGTCAATGGTTCGCAGCACCTGTTCGTCATTCGCATGGTGGGGCAAACATCAACACCCGTTGTAGCGAATCGCATTTCAGGCAGAGATTATGTAAATGCCGGACAAGGCACAACAGGTACGATACCGGCGTATGATTATCAGGCAGATTCCAATGGCGATGGTTACCTGACCGATGCGGAATATGCCAACCGCCGCAGTGGTTTTGAAGCACGTTTTGAATATGAAAGCAGGCTGTTTTACCCCTATTATGGCCAGCAACGCTATGCCACGCGGCCGGACAGTGCGGAGTTCACACAGTGGGCTGTCGATTACCACCAGCGGATGCTGGCTGCCCACCCGGATGCGGACGGCATTTTCCTGGATAATTCGATTGGTCGCCTGCAGATTACCCCCACTACAGTGGTGGAAAACTACAACGGCTATGCAGCAAACTACGGTCTGCTCGTGGGTGCCATTCAACGTGGGCTGGGTACGAAACTGGTCGTCACCAATATCTCCGGTGCCCGCCAGGATGCCATCCCACAGTTACAGCAAGGTGTTTCCGGACTGGATGAATTTGCAATTCGGCCGATGCAACACCACCATAGTTTCTTTGAGGATCTGGCAACCAATACTCGTGATCGGCTGGCGGCATTGCAACAAGGGCAGTATCTGATTCTGGACACCCACCCGAACGGTGGGGATATTACCGACCCACGCATGCAACTGGCGACATTGAGCTATTATTATCTGCTGGCCGATCCCACTGATACGATGTTGATGGTAAATGGTGGTAACGAGCCCTCCAGTGCCTGGACCCGGCACTATATTCCTGCCGCGGAATATAACGTGGGACAACCGAAAAGCGACTGGATTACGTATGCCACTGGAGGCGATCCCAGTAATACTGCCTTGGAGTATCGTGTGTACGCCCGCTCGTATGATAATGCTCTCATTCTTTATAAGCCGTTATCCTACACGCGGTTAGTGGGCACTGGCACCACTGCAGACAATACTGCAACAACGCACCAATTGAAGAGAAACTACCAGATTCTGAACGCCGACGGCACCCGCGGAGCCATTGTCAACAAGATCACTTTGCGAAACGGTGAAGGTGCGATCCTGATCCCAGTCTAAAGTGAAGACTGACTTTGCTCAATTGGGTGGCTTACATCACCAGGAAACGGCAACTCAATTGCCTTTCTGTATACTATCATATCAGTTCTCCCATTGTGGGGGTGATATCGATTTTGGAAAAATTCACAAAATAATTTTATCAGACGTAAGCTTATGCCAAATAAGCATTTATGGCAGATGCTTATCCAGAAAACTCTTTCAGGCAACAAAAAAATTGTCAAAATATAATGGGTCGTGGATATATTAATATAGCATGGAAATAATTTCATGCTTTGTTCTGGCCGGCTTCGGTTGTTCACATGCTTTGAACAACCCCTGAGCGTGGCGTTACCAGCACTGCTTTTCAAACGTGCGTGCAAGTGAATCGCCTTCGCGGCACTCATATAGTTCTGGTAGGGGCTTTTATCGTGCAACCGCTGAAAAAATGAGAATTACATCATGAAATACTGCATCCTGTTACACAAGCATCTCCTTTTTCAACTGAGTGCGTGCATGAAATTATCCTTCCTGATTGCACTGTTCGCTGCTGTCATTCCCCAGTCCGCTTCAGCTCAATACCCAAAGTGGAAGCATTCAGGGTCGATGTTCATTCTGACCACGCCAGAAGGGGTGGGGCTGCCTGCTGAAGAATCTGTAGCAAACTTCCCGCTACTGGTGCGGCTCCACAAAGATTTCTTTGATTTCTCGCAGGCACAGCCGGACGGATCAGACGTGCGTTTTTCGACTGCACAAGGAAAGCCGTTGGCCTATCAGATCGAAGAGTGGGACGCTGCCAAAGGTAACGCCAGCGTTTGGGTGCGAATCCCACTGATCCGTGGCAACGCCCGGCAGGAAATCAAAGTGCACTGGGGCAATGCCACAGCGAAGTCGGAATCGGATGGCAAAGCAGTTTTCAATGAATCCAATGGCTATCTCAGTGTCTGGCACATGAACGGCCCAGTGCATGATACCGTAGGAACACTGCAATCGCAGGATACAGGCACCACCGCAACTGATGGTGTGGTGGGAGGTGCAAGGCACTTTCCCGGCCAACGTGGCATTTTTTGTGGCGACAAAATTACTAACTACCCCGTTGGTGCCGGTTCCCACAGTACGGAAGCATGGTTCCTTGCTGAAAAGCCTAATGCCAACATCATCGCCTGGGGCAACGAACAAGCCCAGGGCAAGGTGGTGATGCAGTACAACAGCCCACCACACATCCGCATGGATTGTTATTTTTCCGGCGGCAATGTGATGGGGAAAACCATTCTTCCAAAGGCGGAATGGGTGCACGTTGTTCATACCTACGAAGAAGGTACCGCCCGCCTGTATGTGAATGGCGTTCTGGATAACACCAACATGGCCAAATCCGGCCCACTGAACATCCGAAATCCCGCACGTTTGTGGATTGGTGGCTGGTACAACAATTACAACTTTGTGGGCAAAATTGATGAAGTGCGCATTTCCAACGTGGTGCGATCATCAGCATGGATCAAACTTCAATACGAAAATCAGAAACCGCTGCAAATGCTTGTGGGACCGATTGTTCAGGCGGGGGATGCCTTCGATGTCGCCCAGTCGCAACTGGTCATGAAAGAAGGCAGCAGCGTGAACCTGCTGGCGAAGGCTGGAGGTGCCCAGAAAGTGTACTGGACGGTATCGCACGGTGGGAAGGAAAAGATTGTTGCGACTGATCGGTTTTCCTATACCTTTGAGGCAGGCCGCACAACTGGTGAAAAATTCCCAACTATCCGCTTCATGGCGGTTTATCCCAGCGAAGTGCGTGGCCGACAGGTTCCCGTCAAGATTACCGAAGATATTCCAGAGCCAGAGTTTGAGTTGCAGGCACCACAAAGCTGGGATGGACGGACACCCATTGAATTGGTGCCAAGGATCACCAATCTGGCGGCGATGAAAGCCAGCGGCGCGGACAAATTAACATACCACTGGCACATCGGTGACCTTGCCACCATCAATGAGGCTGTGGGTAATAAACTGGTTCTGAAACGGTCTCAGAACAGCGGCAAGTTGACCGTGACTGCCAGGATCGACAATGGGGGTCAACCCACGGAAAAATCGGTGACAATTGCAGTCACAGAGCCCACGTCCGATGCGTGGGTGCACCGCGTACCCGATCAGGATGAAAAGCCCGTTGATGGACAGTTCTACGTCCGCGACGACAAAAATGTGGGGACATTGTTTTACAATGGTACCTTGAAGGAAAATGCCGACGAAGTCTTCCTGAAAGTATTTGCCGATGACAAGCCATTCAGTACCACCAACCAGCAATTAAAAGCAGATAAGACTTATTCATTTGCGGTGAAGTTGAAGCCCGGTTTGATCAAGTATCGACTTGAATTCGGCTACCGACAGAATGGCAAAGAAACGGTGCAGCACCAGGTAGGAAATCTGCTCTGTGGGGATGCCTTTCTGATCAACGGTCAATCCAATGCAGTAGCCACCGATTTTGGGAAAGAAGACCCGAACTTTCAGAGTGACTGGATCCGCACCTATGGCACCATGTCTGGGAATGCTCAGTCAGTTGCACAGTGGGGCAACGCGATTCATCGCAGCCGCGAAGGCGGCAAGTTCCAGATTGGTTACTGGGGGATGGAACTTGGTCGGCGACTCGTGGAAACCCACAAAATCCCAGTTTGTTTCATCAATGGTGCCGTCGGTGGCACGCGTATTGACCAACACCAGCGGAATGCTGCCGAACCGGAAGACGCGTCCACAATCTATGGAAGGTTGCTTTGGCGTGTGCGTCAGGCAAAACTGACCCATGGTATCCGTGGCATCATTTGGCACCAGGGAGAGAACGACCAGGGTGCAGACGGCCCCACCGGAGGCTATGGCTGGGAAACATACCGCCAGTACTTCATTGATCTGGCGGCTGCCTGGAAGCAGGACTACCCGAATGTGCAGCACTACTATGTGTTCCAGATCTGGCCGAAATCGTGCTCGATGGGCATCAACGGTTCCGATAATCGCCTGCGGGAAGTACAGCGAAACCTGCCAACCGCGTTCTCCCGCATGAGCATCATGTCGACGCTGGGCATCAACCCACCGGGTGGGTGCCACTTCCCAGCAGCAGGCTATGCCGAATTCGCACGTTTGATCGTGCCACTGATTGAACGGGATCACTATGGCAAGGTACCCACAAAATCGATTACCCCACCCAACTTGCAGCGTGCGACAGTTTCTGGCAGCGATCAACAGGAAATCATCCTGGAGTTCGACCAGCCAGTGGCATGGGATGATGCACTGATCGGCCAGTTTTATCTGGATGGACAAAAGGACGTTGTTCTATCCGGCAAAGTGAATGGAAACCGCCTGGCACTCAAATTAGCTGGAAAATGCACTACGAAACAGATCACGTATCTGGACAGTGCCTCCTGGAGCCAGAAAACACTACTAATGGGTACCAATGGCCTCGCCGCCCTGACTTTTTGTGAAGTCCCACTGAATTACGGCGAGAAATAGTGCATGACGTTGAATAACAGTGCATGAAACTGCCGATGTTGGGCAACCTGTGAGATCTGATTCCAGAAGGTACCGAATGCCAACGTAAGGCTGACTAACACTGACAACAACGCACGTGGTACAGTTGCCCAGGCCTCGAAAGAAACATTTGCGAGCCGACTTCATTCGCCGCGGTTTTATCAATTCTATTGTGCAACAACCGTCATTCCCGCGCAAGCGGGAATTCAGTACAGAGAACTTGAAATGGCCTTGCACAGATTGGTCGGAACACGATGCAGGAAGTGTGCAGCGGGATATTCAACTGGCCTCAGCCAACCCAACTCCAGCAGTAGTCTCGCCAGATTGTGCTTCTCTTTGTGCCCACACAAGCCGCTATCCGCACTGGCAAAATGAGGTGCTTCATTACTGGCCAGTAATCGCCGAAAAAAGTATCTATTGCTAAGTTTGTCCACCTACTAACGCTGCCCGGATTACTTATTGCATTCCCTGCGATGTTAGTTGTCAGAACCGAATATCGGAAAAGATGCATTTATTACAGTCCAATTTGGTCAATCCATTACCCAACCCTTCCGAATATCCGGTTGCAGTCTTTTCAAAGTGTAAAAGGGCTTTCTTTTTAGTCGGCAGATTGTATAAGAATTATTTACAGCAACAAAGCAGAAACCAAGCAATAGCATAAAATTTATCGTTTGGGAATCAATGCAAGTCTAAAGCCAATATATGTTTCAGGATAATCATCCGTCGCTAGTCTTGATGCGCCGCGGCAGTTCCATGGTCTAGATATCCAACAGCCTCCTTTACAGATTCTTTTTTTTGGGTTTGTTGAATCTACGGAGTCTGTCAGTTCCCAAACATTGCCACTCATATCAGATAATTTCCATGGATGCGGAAAAGTTTTTGCATAATTTCCACTTTTAGAAATTTTACCTAAGAATGTCCCTTTATCATTATCTCCGTCGAGTGCAACCGGTCATCCGGGCAAGGGTAATAAGTGGGACAGATTGAGCTGTTTGCGGAACCTGTCTGTTCTTTGGTATTCCTGGTTAGCCAGGTAAATATGAAAATCTCTGGTTCGACCTGCCAGATCAATTGCTCGGGCGTGTAGCATTGCCTGGGCCCCTTTCGTTTTCCATCTCATTCCCGTGCGGCACATTCGATCCATCACCAGGTGCCGACAAGCCCCTTCAATCACCCCAGTTGCAATCGGCAGCCCTTGCTGCAAATAGCTGTCATATCTCATCCGGTGGTAGTTCTTTTCAAAGTAGTTGCAAACCTGATTAATCTTCTTTAACTTTTCTGCTTTCAATTCGCTTTTTGTCGCTTTCTGACGGATTCCCGAAACCACACTTTTCACATCTCCCTTCAGGATTCTCAATAGGCGGTCTCGAGCAAACGCTTCCTGATGTTCACGGTGAGACTCAAACACTTTTGCCGCATCCCACACATAACTGGCAACATGAATGATATCCAGGATATCAATTGTTTCGTATGAATCGAAATTGACATCAGATGCTTCCCACAAACTGGTCTGACCATCCATCAGCCGTACCAAAGGCTGACCTGATTGGTGGCGACGTTCGACCTGTTCTGCTGCCCACACCATCGCGTGGTGCGTGCCTCTGATCAGCACCCCCTCCGCATCACATTGCGACAAAAATCCCGCAACCACTTTGCCCACCGGTTCGGGGCGTTTCTCCTCACGATTCGAGTTTTCTCGAAATAACGCTGCGACAATCTCTTCAGCCGTTCGAAAATATTCATTCACGGAATATACGGTCGCCAGCGTCGCCATACGCCGATTACCAGGAAAATACCGTTGATCAAACGCTGGAATCGCCTTCGTCTTGCGAACCATGGGGACTCCTTTGGCATCGGCACTCACCACCAGAATCTTTCCCTCTGCTGTTGGTGCAGGAATTGGGATCTCATTCAGAAACTGTTCTGCAGATTCACTCAGATTGTGGATATTTCGTTCCAGAGTATCGACCGGACTCTTTTGCAGATACAACAAAGAAATCACATCTGATGATTCCTGATACGACATCTTTGTGCTGAGATAATGCATGACCTCGCGAAACCACGGAGAATATGTGTTTGCTGGCATCTGAATCATGACATCCACAGGATACAAATCAATCTTGCGGCCAAGATCGACGCCATAAACATACTGCTCAAACCGATGCTCACCAAAGATCGTTCGGATGGACCGTTGTCGGAGTGCAACCGGTCATCCGGGCAAGGGTAATAAGTGGGACAGATTGAGCTGTTTGCGGAACCTGTCTGTTCTTTGGTATTCCTGGTTAGCCAGGTAAATATGAAAATCTCTAGTTCGACCTGCCAGATCAATTGCTCTGGCGTGTAGCATTGCCTGGGCCCCTTTCGTTTTCCAGCCGCATTCCCGTGCGGCACATTCGATCCATCACCAGGTGCCGACAAGCCCCTTCAATCACCCCGGTTGCAATCGGCAGCCCCTGCTGCAAATAGCTGTCATATCTCATCCGGTGGTAGTTCTTTTCAAAGTAGTTGCAAACCTGATTAATCTTCTTTAACTTTTCTGCTTTCAATTCGCTTTTTGTCGCTTTCTGACGGATTCCCGAAACCACACTTTTCACATCTCCCTTCAGGATTCTCAATAGGCGGTCTCGAGCAAACGCTTCCTGATGTTCACGGTGAGACTCAAACACTTTTGCCGCATCCCACACATAACTGGCAACATGAATGATATCCAGGATATCAATTGTTTCGTATGAATCGAAATTGACATCAGATGCTTCCCACAAACTGGTCTGACCATCCATCAGCCGTACCAAAGGCTGACCTGATTGGTGGCGACGTTCGACCTGTTCTGCTGCCCACACCATCGCGTGGTGCGTGCCTCTGATCAGCACCCCTCCGCATCACATTGCGACAAAAATCCCGCAACTACTTTGCCCACCGGTTCGGGACGTTTCTCCTCACGATTCGAGTTTTCTCGAAATAACGCTGCGATAATCTCTTCAGCCGTTCGAAAATATTCATTCACGGAATATACGGTCGCCAGCGTCGCCATACGCCGATTACCAGGAAAATACCGTTGATCAAACGCTGGAATCGCCTTCGTCTTGCGAACCATGGGAACTCCTTTGGCATCGGCACTCATCACCAGAATCTTTCCCTCTGCTGTTGGTGCAGGAATTGGGATCTCATTCAGAAACTGTTCTGCAGATTCACTCAGATTGTGGATATTTCGTTCCAGAGTATCGACCGGACTCTTTTGCAGATACAACAAAGAAATCACATCTGATGATTCCTGATACGACATCTTTGTACTGAGATAATGCATTACCTCGCGAAACCACGGCGAATATGTGTTGGCTGGCATCTGAATCATGACATCCACAGGATACAAATCAATCTTGCGGCCAAGATCAACGCCATAAACATACTGCTCAAACTGATGCTCACCAAAGATCGTTCGGATGGACCGTTGTCGGGGTTCTTCGCTGCGATGAAGCACTTCACCAGTTTCTGTCTGGATCTTATCTCCCAAGTCGCCATCGCCAAGCATTTCCAGGTACAACGAGATTGCTGAAGCGCCAATTTGAGCAACCGATTGTTGAACATGTTGCTCGAAATCACGAATCGGCATGCATTCCTGTACAGCACGATTGACTTCTGAGGCGAGTCGATCAAATAGGCCAAACAGGAAGTTGGGGTTGATTGAAGAAGATGTGTCTGGGATAATCATTATTGGGTCTCCTGCGATGTTTGGTTGTTAGAACCCCTGATATCGCAGAAAGACCCATCTTGTTACACCCCAATTTGCTAAATCAGTTACCCAACCCTCCCGAATGACCGGTTGCACTCCCGTTGTCGGGGTTCTTCGCTGCGATGAAGCACTTCACCTGTTTCTGTCTGGATCTTTTCTCCCACGTCGCCATCGCCAAGCATTTCCAGGTACAACGAGATTGCTGAAGCACCAATTTGAGCAACCGATTGTTGAACATGTTGCTCGAAATCACGAATCGGCATGCATTCCTGTACAGCACGATTGACTTCTGATGCGAGTCGATCAAATAGGCCAAACAGGAAGTTGGGGTTGATTGAAGAAGATGTGTCTGGGATAATCATTATTGGGTCTCCTGCGATGTTTGGTTGTCAGAACCCCTGATATCGCAGAAAGACCCATCTTTTTACACCCCAATTTGCTAAATCAGTTACCCAACCCTCCCGAATGACCGGTTGCACTCATCTCCGTCAAATGAATTACCGAAACAATTGGCTTCTTTGCCAGTTAATTCGCTGCCCCAATAATACGGTCGCTTTTTTTGCAAGCCAAAATATGCATATTCCCATTCATCCTCAGTTGGAAGGCGTAGCACGAATCCTGCGGGTGGATCGCATTTTTTCAGAAATCTTTGTATGCTGGCATAAGTTATTCCAGTAATAGGGTATTTTGAAGGTTCATCAGTCGGCAATTTTCTCTCATAATTATCATCAGTCATTACTTGCTTCCAATCAGCAATTGATAATTCATTCATTGCTAGCCAGTAGCCATTGCTAGTGTATTTTCCTCGTGTGCGATTAGCTTCAGAAAACAAATGATCTGGTGTGATATTTTTCTTTTTGAGAAATTGGGATAGTTTTGATATCTCTTCGTCACTTGAGCCTAACTGCAATTCACCTTGTGGAATGTAGCAAAATGCAATACAAACATTCTTAAAGATTTTGACTTGGCATACATCGCCGGGCTTAACTTTTGTGTCAACAATATGTTGTAGAAGCAAGAAAATCACAAAGTATGAATAGCACATTTCACTTTACTGCCTTAAAATGGACACTGATAAATTCGGGAAAATCAAAATAAAGCGGGTCTTCACGAAAGCTTACTTCAACAGAATTCAGTTCATTTGAATCTAGAAGTCTTATACGACTAATCGTTAAAGAGTGGTCACAAACAATAGTTGAAGTATTAGACTGTAACCCGTATTCGTGCTGAACAAACGAAGGGACTTCTGGGTGTGGGGCAACAAGATCCTGGCTAGGGTATAGGTATATTTCATCAATAGTTGATGAGTCATTTTTTTTGTATCGAATTACAAATCGTAAAGAATCCTTGGGCTGCAGTTCAATTACTTTCACGGCAATATCAGGCCCGCCTGACACATTGGCAAATCTCTTTGTGGCTGGCTGCTCAACCCAACAGTCAAGAATTTCAAATTTTCCTAGTCTCCCAATTGTGATAAGAGTGCAACCGGTCATCCGGGCAAGGGTAATAAGTGGGACAGATTGAGCTGTTTGCGGAACCTGTCTGTTCTTTGGTATTCCTGGTTAGCCAGGTAAATATGAAAATCTCTAGTTCGACCTGCCAGATCAATTGCTCTGGCGTGTAGCATTGCCTGGGCCCCTTTCGTTTTCCAGCGCATTCCCGTGCGGCACATTCGATCCATCACCAGGTGCCGACAAGCCCCTTCAATCACCCCGGTTGCAATCGGCAGCCCCTGCTGCAAATAGCTGTCATATCTCATCCGGTGGTAGTTCTTTTCAAAGTAGTTGCAAACCTGATTAATCTTCTTTAACTTTTCTGCTTTCAATTCGCTTTTTGTCGCTTTCTGACGGATTCCCGAAACCACACTTTTCACATCTCCCTTCAGGATTCTCAATAGGCGGTCTCGAGCAAACGCTTCCTGATGTTCACGGTGAGACTCAAACACTTTTGCCGCATCCCACACATAACTGGCAACATGAATGATATCCAGGATATCAATTGTTTCGTATGAATCGAAATTGACATCAGATGCTTCCCACAAACTGGTCTGACCATCCATCAGCCGTACCAAAGGCTGACCTGATTGGTGGCGACGTTCGACCTGTTCTGCTGCCCACACCATCGCGTGGTGCGTGCCTCTGATCAGCACCCTCCGCATCACATTGCGACAAAAATCCCGCAACTACTTTGCCCACCGGTTCGGGACGTTTCTCCTCACGATTCGAGTTTTCTCGAAATAACGCTGCGATAATCTCTTCAGCCGTTCGAAAATATTCATTCACGGAATATACGGTCGCCAGCGTCGCCATACGCCGATTACCAGGAAAATACCGTTGATCAAACGCTGGAATCGCCTTCGTCTTGCGAACCATGGGAACTCCTTTGGCATCGGCACTCATCACCAGAATCTTTCCCTCTGCTGTTGGTGCAGGAATTGGGATCTCATTCAGAAACTGTTCTGCAGATTCACTCAGATTGTGGATATTTCGTTCCAGAGTATCGACCGGACTCTTTTGCAGATACAACAAAGAAATCACATCTGATGATTCCTGATACGACATCTTTGTACTGAGATAATGCATTACCTCGCGAAACCACGGCGAATATGTGTTGGCTGGCATCTGAATCATGACATCCACAGGATACAAATCAATCTTGCGGCCAAGATCAACGCCATAAACATACTGCTCAAACTGATGCTCACCAAAGATCGTTCGGATGGACCGTTGTCGGGGTTCTTCGCTGCGATGAAGCACTTCACCAGTTTCTGTCTGGATCTTATCTCCCAAGTCGCCATCGCCAAGCATTTCCAGGTACAACGAGATTGCTGAAGCGCCAATTTGAGCAACCGATTGTTGAACATGTTGCTCGAAATCACGAATCGGCATGCATTCCTGTACAGCACGATTGACTTCTGAGGCGAGTCGATCAAATAGGCCAAACAGGAAGTTGGGGTTGATTGAAGAAGATGTGTCTGGGATAATCATTATTGGGTCTCCTGCGATGTTTGGTTGTTAGAACCCCTGATATCGCAGAAAGACCCATCTTGTTACACCCCAATTTGCTAAATCAGTTACCCAACCCTCCCGAATGACCGGTTGCACTCTTGTGATAATTGCAGTGCTAGGCTGGAATCTCAAGACGAGCAAATTTAACCTTTCAGCCTGTGTTGAACTAAAACATGGTTTCTCACTCTTGTAAGTAACCTTGGAAGAAATGGTATTGCACGAACATAAAAAAAATATCAATAATGCTGCTGGCAAAAATATTAGATTATTCAACATTGATTGATCCTCGAAAACTAATTATGCTCAAATCGTAGTTCTTGACATAATTACCACGGTTTTCCTATGTCACCCGATCGGCACCATCATAGGTGAATTCGAAATCCACCAATGTGGCCAGCGACCTGCTCTGGTGCTTAATCCAGTAGATGGTGGGATGCGATATGTGGGCCCCGTGGCGAAAAACTGCCTACTATAGGATAACAGAGAAGGCAGGGAATTGCAATCCTTGTTGAGTCTGCTTCAAGTTTTCTGCCCTGGATTCCCGCGTTCGCGGGAATGACGTTGCAGGTGGGCTGCAGTGTAGTGGTAACTAATTCAAGTTTTCTGCTCTGGATTCCCGCTTTCGTGGGAATGACGGTTAGCTGTAGGTAAAGATCTTGCCAAACAGCCCCGAATTGGTGCTCACTCGCCCCAGATCGTCGCAGGTGAAGGTGTAGGTGCCCGCATTGTTCGCGAATGCCTCCAGCATCCATTTTCATACCACAGATAATCGTGTTCCTCGACGATGTCGCCCACAGAAATCTTTCTAGGTTTCGGTCAGCAACTGCCCCACAGCATCGTAGGCGTATTCTGTGCGGCGATCCAATCGATCCACGTACGCACTTCGGTGGGACAGGGAATCGTATTCATAGCTCTTTTTTCTTTGGAAAGCGGATCGATTTCCTTCACCAACTAACCACCTACATCGTATTCCCATTGAGTGGTGTTCATCAGGGGTCGATTAAGGCAATCTGCAAGCCTCCGCTGTTGTAGTGGGCACAATTTTTCCCGCTTCGTAAAATAATCTTCGACTTTTCGGACACACTCCATGGCAGAACAAGACAGGACGTTTGTATTTTTAGGCACAGGAACTTCGACCGGTGTGCCCGTAGTGGGGTGCGACTGCACGGTATGCCGCTCCAAAAACCCAAAAAATCAGCGATATCGAGCTTCCGGACTGATTCAGACCCCACGTGGGAACATTCTGATCGATACTGGCCCGGAAATGCGCTTACAGTTATTGCGGGAAGAGATTCGCCGTGTCGATGCAGTGCTCTACACCCATTACCATGTGGATCATCTTTATGGGATGGACGATTTGCGGGTGCTGGGCAAATACCACACAGAACCGATCCCGGTGTATTGCACCGAGGAAGTAGAAGCGGTAATTCGGCGGGTGTTCGCCTACATGTTTGAATGGGACCACGCCAACCGTAACTACTTACCCCGCCTGGAGTTCCGAACGATTGACGAACAGCCGTTTGAGGTGCTGGGTGAGAAAATTACCCCCATCCCGTTGCAGCACCACACTTTTCATGTATTTGGCTATCGCGTGGGCAACATGGCCTATTGTACCGACGTCAATGAATTCCCCAGCCGCAGTTGGCCCTTGCTGGAAGATCTGGATGTTTTCATCATTGACACCCTGCGGTATAAATCGCATCCTGCCCACATGGGGCTGAATGAATCGCTGGAAGTGATTGAGCGATTAAATCCGGGTCAGGCCTATCTGACCCACATGTCCCACGAATTGGACTATGATGCAGTGAATGCCAGCCTGCCCGGTGGGGTGGCAATGGCCTACGATGGCTTGCGTTTTCGATTTTGAGGCAGAATCAGATGAATCCCATACCTACCGACCTGCGACACCGCCTGCGATTACACCACCAGGAACATCTGCTGAACGGCTGGGATGCTCTGACGGTCGATACCCAGCACCGCCTGATCCTGCAACTGGCTGGGGTCGATCTGGAAGAAATCGACCAGTTGTTTCAATCCAGCAGAACCAGCCACGCCGCATTTGATGAACATTCGATTGCCCCGATTCAAGTGCTGGCCCAGCAGGAAGTTACGGCAATTCATCGGGATCTCGGTCACCAGGCAATTGCAGATGGCAAGTTCGCCGTCTTGCTGGTTGCAGGTGGACAGGGGAGCCGCCTTGGCTTCCCCAAACCAAAGGGAATGTACCCCATTGGGCCGATTTCGCAAAAAACGCTTTTTCAGATCCATGCCGAAAAGGTATTGGCGTGCGGGTTACGCTACGGTCGAAAAATCCCACTGATTCTGCTGACTTCGCCCGCAACCCATGAAGAAACTCTCATTTATTTGCAGGAAAACCACTACTTTGGCCTCGATCCGAAGTGGGTATTTCTGATCCAGCAAGGAACGATGCCTGCAGTTGATCGCACGACAGGAAAATTGCTTTTGGAGGCACCCGGGGTGCTGTTTACCAGCCCCAACGGGCACGGTGGCACCATCAGTGCACTGATTGAAGATGGGATGATCGACCGCCTGACTGAACTGGGCGTTGAGCATCTCTTCTATTTTCAGGTGGATAATCCGCTGGTGCAGGTGCTGGAACCAGGTTTTGTTGGTCTGCACATCGAACAGCGGTCACAGGTTTCGTCCAAAGCAGTTGCCAAAGCATATCCCAAGGAAAAAATGGGTGTTTTTGCCACCATCGCTGGCAAATGCGGCATCGTGGAGTATTCTGACCTTCCCGAAAAGAAAGCCGCGGAAATCACCAACACGGGCGAATTGGTGTATCGTTTCGGCAATCCGGCGATTCATATGTTCGAATTGAAATTTCTGTCTGAGATCAGCGGGACGGGCCTGCCGTACCACATCGCCCACAAAAAGGTGCCTTACATCGATGAACATGGGGTTAAAATTGAGCCCACCACAGAAAACGCACTGAAATTTGAAAAATTCATTTTTGACAGCCTCCCACTGGCAGAACGGTGGGTGCTGTTGGAAACCCCACGTGCCGATGAGTTTGCACCGGTAAAGAACCTGGAAGGCACCGACACCCCTGAAACCTGTCAACGTGGGATGATTGAACTGTTTGCCCGCTGGTGCGAGTCTGTCGGCCTGGATGTGGAACGCACCGAACAAGGGTTGTCGAGCCACCCGATTGAGATTTCGCCCCGCTTTGCCAGCACCCCGGAAGAACTTGCCGCCCGCATCTGGGGCAAACTGGCGATCCGCGACGCCCACCTGTGGGAGTAATGCGGCGGCAAACAGAGGACTATTTCCTTCGCCCAGACTCCAGGCTCGTATTTTATGCCGGGAAGATCACCCGTAGTGCCAACCATAAAACTGATACCCACCTGAATCGTCATTCCCGCGTAGGCGGGAATCCAGAGAAGATCACCCTTTATGGCACCGCGGTAAACTCATCATGGACCGTTAGATTCCATTTTGACCTTATTCATCCCTGTGTGATTCTGCCGGGGCTGGGGATTGCTCCCCACCTTCTTCTATTGGTGGTGGGGCCAGCAGAGAAGGCAGGTTTGCCGCACCTGCTTCTGGCCGTTGTTCCAGATCCTTCCGCAGTTGCCGTAACCAGTCGCGTTCAGGCAGCTTAAACGGGCGGAATTTTTCCAGTTGGCCAGTTTCATCGGTGTAACTAATTGCTCGATAACGACTTAGCCTGTTTGCTACGGGTGTATCTATCAGCAGACTCGAATCGTTGGCACTCATCTGGAACAGGATCCGTTGCGAAAATTCCCGCAGACCCTGGCGGTCCACCGCACGCAGAATGTTGGCGGTGGAATCTGCCCAGACAACACAATACACCCCCACCGCAGGCCCATCCCGCAGAATCGTGGCGAAAGCCTGACCTGGGGTGACTGATTTATCCCCACGGCGGTTGAAGCCAAAATCATCGTCCTTCTTCAAATCGCGATAGCGGTGAACAGCGTGAATGATACAGAAAACAGGTGTGCGGTCTGCCGCTGGATCACCATTTCGGTGCTGCACCAGATCGTGCAGTCTGGTGAATACGCTCTGGATCTGAGTGCGATCCACCAAATCTACACGGTGGGGCAAAACATTGGCCACGCTGGCCAGAATCCCCGCCTGCGGGTGATCGTCCAGGGTGCCATCCAGTACCACAAACTGTACTTTGGCAGGGTGGTGACTCAGACCCAGCGATAGCAAGGTGGTGCTGGCAACGGATAACGCCAGCTCTTCATCCTGCCCCACAATGAGCAGATTCTGGCCAGAATTGTAACGGAAAATCACGTTCGTGGGATCCTTAATCGCAATCGGATCACCCAGCCAGACCTGATATTTCCGCGATGCTTCCGGCCACAGATTCTCACCCACCAACTTCAGGTAAGTGGGGGAAGATTCCAGCATCGAAGGCACATTCCCTTCAAAAACGAGTGGCGAGAGCTGTTGAAATTGCAACAGATCGGCCCGTTTGCGGATGTCCTTCAACTGGTTTTCCCGTGTTTCATCCGACATCCAGACTACCTGGAACAGGTTGTTGCCTTCAATTAAGCCGTTGCGATCGTTGAAAATCGCTTCCCCAGGTCGATTGAGCAGGCGGGCGGCGTTATTGTCCTTGCTGAGAATCAGTTGAGCATCTGCTTCAGAGCATTGCAGTGCAATGCGGATCGCCATCTGATCGATCGTGCTGCGTGCAAGCGAATAGGCACCACCCAGCGTTTGCGAACCAAGCAGAATATGCAGTCCAAACGCACGGCCTTGACGCACCAGTCGGTCGAGGAGCAGGGCAGCATCCTGAGCCAACCGGTCGTCTTCCACAAAAAATTCCTGGAACTCATCCACCACCAGCAGGATGCGTGGCATCACTTTCGGCAGACCCTCCGTGGGCTGACGGTCCAGATGATCACGATATTCAGCAATCGAATTCACCCCGATCGATCGGAACATATTCCCACGTTCCTGAAGTTCCAGATCGAGCTTTTGCAGCACACTCAGACCGAATTCACGTTCACTTTCAATCGCCACCGCTTTGGCGTGGGGCATTCGGTAAGCAGCGTAATCCTTAAACTCTACGCCTTTCTTGAAGTCAATCAGGTACAGGTTCAGTTCGTTGGGGGAATAAGTCAATCCCATGTTCACGATAAGTGCATGCAGCAAGGTCGACTTACCCGAACCGGTTTTCCCAGCAATCAAGGCGTGTTGTGCAGTCCCTTTACCAAAGGAAAGGATCTGCCGGCGGGTTGCACCTGCACGGCCGATGGCAACGGACAACCCATGGCGGGAATCGCCCTGCCAGATGTCATACACGGTGGGTGCAACGTATTCAAAGGGCACTTCGACAACATTGGCGTTTTTGCTGTTTTCACCCACCCAGCGGACAATGCGCGACATTTCGCTTTGCACTGGTGGCTTGCCCAGTTCCAGCGGAAAATCTTTGAAGGAATCGTCCTTCCAGACAAATGCATTTTCTTTCCAGACCAGGTTGATTGACTTTTCTTCCAGATCGGCAATAGAAAAGCCCTGGGGCAACGGTTGTCTGGGATCGTGGGTAATCAGTGTATAGACCCCACAGGATGGCCCACTGTTGACAATGCTGACTAGCCGCCTAGCCGCCTCCAGCGTAAAGTTCGCGGGAAAGTTTGCAATCACCAGCACGCGAAACGGCTCTGCTACCTCACCCGCTTCGCGATTGTAATCTTCAATCGTTTTGTATTCGTTGCGAAGATACTTCTGGATAATCGTTTCCATGTGGCCTGTCAAATCGAGCAAACGCTGCTCAATATGGGCAGGTTCCGTCCAGATCCGGCTGCCCACCAATTGCTCATCATAATCAGACAGGTGCATGAACGAGGCAAAGTTTTCACCCAGCCCCACCGGGTCAATAATGGTGAAGCGCAACTTTCCAGGTGGGATCGCCGTCAGCAGTCGCAGCATAATTGCCTGTAAGGCGGCAATGGCATGTTCGCGGGCATCACCCGTGGAGCGGATCAGGAACGAACAGTGGTCGGGAAACGGCAAAAAGGCGGGCACCTTCATCCGAATCGGCAACGTGGGCTCGGTACCTTCATCTTCGAACGAAATCCCGCCCGGCAAACGGGTAAGATCGACCTGAAAATCGCCAAATCGCACCCCGGCAGGCACTTTTGTTGCCACTGTGGGCGAATACCAGAATGGGCTGTTCCAGTCGGGAAAATGTTCCAGTCCGTTTGCTTTCAGTTTGTTCAGCATCCTCCCCACGCGATCCTGTCCATCGCCCCAGGCGATGGCGATCGCACCTTCCATGCTGTCCAATGTGGCTTTCGCCTGCACAGCCATGTCCAGGTGGGTGGTTTCTACTTTCTGAATCGCCTGCTGAAAGGCAGTATCGCATTTCTGCTTACTGGAGTTGAAGTGGGTTTGTGCCTGTGAAGTGGCATCTTCCCGCCACTTCTGCAGTTTGGTTTTGGTGCGGGTGTGCTTATCGCCCGCTTCAATCAGTTCTCGTTTGCGATCTTCCAGAAACTGCTGTAATTTCGGATTCGCCGTTTCTTCTGCCATTTTGATATCATGGTTGCGTTTTTTATTCGCTTCCATGATGGTGTGGCGAAAGGTCATTTCCGATTGCTTCAGATATTGTTCGCTTCCTGTTTCAATCGTCTGGATCGATTCCACCAATTCCTGCACATACTGGCTGATTTTGCGGGTAACATTTTTCACCAGCACCCAGCGGAGCAGAATGGCCAGAGCAGTAGCAATAATTGCTCCTACGGTGGCACCCAGCCACCAGGGATTGGTAAATTGAGCCACCACCCCTGCTGCCACGCACAGTGGGAGGAGAAACCACAAAACAGAGATTGGTTTGAGAAAACCAATAAACTTTAAATCCCGCAGTGAGTGCACTGCGGCGGCACCAGAAACCAGGCCAGATTCCATTTCCTCTTCTGGATTGCCTGGGATGGGGGTATTTTTGGCGATTCTCTTCTGTACATCCTCAATTTTCAGGCCAGCCCTCAATAATGGGCCAGTCGCCGACTGCCACAATTCTTCTACGCGGATCGCGGTATCACCCACAATCTTCTTGGCATCAACATTTGCCTTCCTGGCTTCTTTTTCAACTGCTTCATGGATCGAATCTGCAGACCAGCGTGCATCCTGCAAGGCGGCTTTTGTTTCTTCCTCCAACTGATTGTAACGTGCGGTGACCTCCGATTTCGTTACTTCATACTCCCGATCTGCTGCACCGGTTTCATCGCGAAATTTCCGTTCAATTTCTTCCAGAGTGTTTGTCAGCGATGCCTGTAATTGCCCAAGTTCTTCCTGGTGTTGCTTTTCCAGCAATGTTTTTTGCCGCACCAGCTCTTTTTCCGAGCGGGCCAGCGCATTCTGATAGGCTTCCCGTGTGGTCTTTTCAGTTCTGGCACGTGTTGCCACAATATTCAGCAGTTCGGACAGTGCTTCGCGCTGGATGTCGAACAGGTTTTTACGCTCTGTTCCTACTTTCGCGGTAGTCAGTTGATTATTCATCCGCCCCAAACTCCTGATTCATCGGAACATTCCTGCCGACATTGCCGGAGGATAGTGGATAACTGTTCCATAGCACGTATTTCGTTCGCGACAAGCTGCTTCAGTGGCTCCCAGAAATTCTCCTGAAAATCCTGATGAACAGTGTCATTCCAGGTTTCGCTGGTCAGATCCCAGTGGGCTTGAAAAGTTTTCCAGGCATCGGCCAGTTGCCCTTTGGGGCCTTCCACGTGCATCATGGTATTATCCTACTCCCCCACCGGTGGGGCGATTGTTTGCAGGTACGCCCGCAATGCCTCGATCCGCACCGATATGGTGGTCAGTGCCTTATTCATGTTGTCGTCAAGAAAATTCGACAGGTGGCGGGCGTGTCCATCGTAGGCCTCTTCGATCAGTTTGGGCAATTTTCCATGCCAACGCTGGCATATTTCCAACTGGTCACGTGCGTGCTCGACGGCATATTTGGCACGTCGCAGATTTTCTTCCTGGACCGATGTGTCTGGAATCCGACCATCAAAATTGGGTGTCTGCCTCTGCCGTAATTCCATTTTGGCACGATAAACTTCGTCTTCTAACTTTTGTATCTGTTTCCGCCAGTGGGCACTTTTCTCATCAATCCAGTGGTACGCTCGGCGGATTTCCAATGCAACAGCAGTTAGAATTTCACGAAACTCCACCTGATACTTGCTCATTTGCTGGTACCAGTCGTGCAGAACATCGATTGAACGGACATCGGCTCCGGGATTCATCGTAGCCCCCTCGCACTGACAGGATTATTTCTGCTGCAGATATTCTTCGATCCGTTCCGCTTTCCGCTGCAAATAAGGTACGTGCTGGTCGGAAATATCCAGAAACTTCTCCAGCACCGCAATCGTCTGCTCAAATTCGCCAGTGAAGTGGATATGTTCCTGATCGCGCCAGGTATCCCCCAATGCAATCAATTGGGCGTGCAGCCCAGCCAGATTTCCACGGAGATCTGCATTAAAAACCTTCAGGGCGTGGGCAAAGCGCCGGAGTTCGGCTGGATCGACAATTGCTTGAGACATGATCCCATTCCAGAAAGGATAATATGTTGCATATTGACAAATCATATCCGTTGAGGCAAGAGAGAAATGTCAGAGAAGATAAAGAAATGGGGCGATATTACCTGCTGATACCAGCAATTCTGGCTGGGCAACTGAAATTAACGGCTTTCTTTGCCAGCCTGTTTCGAGTTTGGTGCTGTGTTGGAACCACTGGCGCCACTTGATGAATCATCGCAACCAACTGCAACCAACATGGTTACCAACAACAAACTCGCCACACAAATCTTAAACTTTTTCATAATTCACCAAAAATTAAAATACCTTCATAAAGGCGACTATGTTTTTCAGTGGGCTATCACTGATTAATTCCAATCGCTGCCTAGCACTTCACCGCCGGATGCGGTGCTGGCTGCCCACCAAGTCAAACCGCTGACACTGTTGGTGACGGTGCGTACGCTGCCGTCAGCCATACCTACCAGAATGCTGCCACCGGAACCATAAGCGGTAGCCAGTCGAAAATCACAAGTTGCTGCCGTACCAGCCCAGGTAGGGTTTGCCTGGAACTTGGTTGCGGCACCGGTCAGGTAGCCAGGAGAAGCTGCGCCATCACGCCAGTAGTTCACCACCGGCATCCATTCGTACCAACTGCTGGCGTTGGCATAAGGAGCAATGTTGTACAGGGGTGCGGTGTAACCAGGACGATAATAGCTGCTGTTTCTTTCGCACACCGTGGTACGTGTGGTATACATGATGGTGTTGGATGTACCATCGGTAATCCCAGCCATGTAGCGGAAGCTGTTGAGGCGAGGGGGATTGGTAGCCGGATTGCCACCAATGAAGCCACCTAAACACTCATAGTTCGCTACGTAGCCAGTGACAGCATAAACGCCCCACCCACTATCGTTGTAAGCACCATTGCTGCTCGAAGGATCCAGCGGATTGATGAAAATCTTGGGTGGAGACTGATTGTAAGTAATAGCGTAATACTGACCGCTGGTTGCAGTGTTGTTCTCAACAAGTCGCTTTAAGTTATCTTGTTCAACATATGGAAGAATGTGCACAATGTACGAGCCATCTTTGTAACCTTTGGTCGAGCCGAATTCCACGAAGCTGGGAGGCATGTGGCCAATTGCGTCATGGTAACCATGAGATGCAATTCCCAATTGCTTCAAATTGTTCTGGCTCTTGGTGCGGTTGGCCGCTTCCCGAACTTTCTGCACTGCTGGTAACAGCAAACCAATCAGAATTGCGATGATGGCAATGACCACCAGCAATTCAATTAACGTAAACCCACGACGCATGGTAAAAACCCCTTAAAATGAGTGAAAACACACTTTCATGTTAGGTAGCCACCTTTTGAAAATGATAAAGATCTCATGTAGATCACATGAAGATTAATGCAGGTCACATCCACGCAGCTTTCTTACGCGAGAAAAGCTCGCAAATTCTTAATTGAAAATAACTTACATCGATTCAACACACAAAAGGTCTCCTTGAATTCACCGAATAGCCCTTCATCTATGTGAAAATATATCCACATAATAGTAGACGATTAAGAAGTGTAATTTGTTCCACAAAAATTAGAAATTTGGCAAAATTCGCCAATTTCTCTTTCAACCCTCTCTGATACGTTGGGTAAACTAGAGAATTGACCCAATGTTATCTTTCAACCCACATAATCTGGCGAAACGTCTGCGATTTCAATTATGAACAACGACCCAAAACAGTATTCCGATGGGGAATCGGGCATGTTTTTGCATTCCCAGCCGTCTGAAGATTCCGCGGTAGACATCATGTCCCGTGGAGCCCGCGTCGATTTGCCTGTCAGTGGGGAGATGGTTCAGGCCAACTTGCCTCTTGCACAGGCTACCGCTTCGTTTGCACCAGAAGCCATCGCGGGCAATTCCCCCGTATTGGAGATGGCGACTTTTTTACGCAGTTACGAGTTGGGGGTACCAGTTCAGCAACTTCCTCAATCAACACTGTTTGAAGCGATTGATCGGCGAATGAACCTGCCCGTGTTGATTCGCATGGATGAGGGCCGCCAAACAGCCGACTATTCACCCAGCTTTCGCCGTGAACTACAGGTGCTGGCACGTCTGCATCACCCTTGTATTCCCACGCTGCTGAACTTTGGCCTGCTGCCTGATGGCAAACAGTTTCTGGTAACCAGCATGATCCCTGGAATACCACTTGATAAGCTGTTCGGCGAGCGGTTAAACAGTACATCCGATCGTGATCTCTGGTTGGAGCGCTTTGCCCAACTGGTGCGTGCGATGGTCAGTGCCCACCAGGAAGGGGTAGTGCATGGGGCACTGTCGCCCACCTGTATCCTTTGTGGGCCACTGAATGAATTGGCCATTGTCCACTGGAGCAAGGCCTTTTTGCGAAGTGATCGTGCTTCGATCCAGCAGCTATTACCTGTCGATTCGAAAACGATTACCTGTTATACCGCACCTGAGTGGGCACGCAACGAACAACACCGCATTGATGAACGCATTGATGTATTCAGCCTGGGGAGTATTTTGTGCGAAATACTGACAGGAACACCCGCATTTTTAGCCACCCCCAGCCTGCCAGATCAGGTGTGTGAGGGGAATACCATCGATGCCTTGAACCGCCTGAGCCACTGTGGTGCACCAGGCGACTGGATTCAACTGGCAAAACAATGCCTGCAGAATGATCCGAACCTGCGACCTGCAAACGCCTTCGCGGTGCTGCAATATATCCACGAAATTCACCGTTCTGCTGCACCAAAAACGACGCTGGCAACAAAAATTGCACCAGTGAACCGCAAAACATTCAGCGAACCCGCCATCACCCGCGTGGTAGAGCGAACGTTGGAACGCACCAGCATCTGGGGCACCTGGATTGCTCTTGCGGCAATTGCCGTGGCAGCAATCTTTGCTTTTGCCTGGTACCGGACCATGCAGGCCGGAAACGATGGGGCAAAGGCATTTGAACAGGCGAAAATTGCATCCACAGACTACACCCAGGCGGCGTTGAAACAGTCTACTCAACTGTTTGATACGGCAAGCGAGCAACTTCCCAACGCCCCCACCGATGCATTGAAGCAGGCTAAAGAGGGTTTTCAGTTGGTGCAGGCCGCACGCAACTATCGAGAGATTGCCACAGTATCCCCGGAAACCAACGATCAGCTTCAAGCCACTTACCACCGAGGGGAGAAGCTGGTAAAACTGGCCCAGTTTACGGTTGATCTGCAACAACAGCAACTGGAAGCAGTGCGTGCCCAGCAATTGCCATCGGTCAGCATGTATCGCCGCCTCTTTGAATCTGTGGGCATTGATCTGGTGCTGCAGAACGATGAATCGACTCGTGATTTCATCGCTGCATCCACCTACCAGGATTCTTTACGCGAAGGCTTATTCAACTGGCTGCTGGTTAGTGACCGTGCCAGCGAACGCAGCAAGCTGGCGCAACTGCTTTCCCAGGCCAAACTGATGCCAACTTCCATTCTGGAACTGGCACAATCGACCAATTGGAACTATCCTCGTTTTGCAGAAGAACTGGAACAGTTACCCCCTGCCAGTAGCTGGTTGTTCGCACAACAACTGACCGTACAACAAAAGCCAGTCTGGGCGAGAGATCTGCTTTTGGCTGCTGTCAAACGATATCCCACGGACTACATGATTAACATTCAGTTGGGTGAACTGACCCGTGGCGATGATCCTGCAAGTGCGACCGCGTATTACACCGCTGCGCTTGCATCCCAGCCTGGGGATCTTTTCACCCAACGCCGCCTGGCGGATGCCATGTTGGCTCAGGGCGATACCAATGCGGCCAATTCACTGCGTAGATTACTTGCTTTGCAACATCCCAAATCTGCAGTAGCACAGCAGGAGTACGCCACCCAGATACTGGCAGGTGGGAATGTTGCGGAGGCAAAATCCTTTTACCAGCGGGCCATTGCCGCCGACCCAGGTGATACCACTTCGCTGGTGCAGTTGGGTAAACTGGCACTGGAAGAACAACAACCGGATCAGGCGTTGCAGTACTGGCGCACCGCACGTGCGTTTGATACCTACGCACCAGAACCATTGCTGCGGGAGACGGAATATCTTACTGGTAACAAGCCAGCAGAAGCGGATGAACTGTTGCAGGCACTTCTCCTGGAAGAACGCGTGCGATACCGGATGACCTTCGAACAGCATCTTCGCGTGGCCCGCCTGACCAGTGTGCGTGGCTACGATGACTGGACATTGACAGCCACGGCACCGTTGTTGGCCAGTCAACCGAATAATCCAGAGCTACAATTCCTGCGTGGGCATGCACTGGTTCGCAAAGATCGTCGCGAAGGTCTTGAGCTACTGCAAAAAATTGCCAGCCAGCCCCAGGCACCGATTGAATGGCAATTGGCGCTCGCAAATGCAGAACTGCAGTTTGGCATGATTGCTCAGGCAAGCAAACACTTTACCAATATTCAAACACAGCTACCCACACAGTCACCTTGGCGGACCACGCTGCTGGATAAATTGCGGGAGTGCCGCACGTGGGACAGCGTGGGCATGCAACTTCCCAAAGCACTGGCCGCACCAGAGGCAGTGGATGCGAAAGACTGGCCGATGCTGGCAGAATATTGCCGCCGCACACAACAATATGTAGAAGCGGTAAAGTGCTATCAATTCACCAGGCCCAGCTTGGAGATGAATGAATTGCTGAACCGGTTTGGCTGTCGCTTGCTTGCTGGCCTGGGCATGGGGCAATCGAAACAGAAATTGCCGGTGGCAGAAGCACAACGCTACCGCGATGATGTGGCTCAATCGATCCTGGCATTGCTGGAAACCAGACCCGATGAAGTTGATCAAATCAAGTCGTTTCCTGCTTTTCAACTGGCACGAATTGCGATCCCGCTGCAGGCGTTGAGCGATGCAGAAAAGAAAAACTGGCAAACCATTTGGAATAAAGTTGACCAGACGATGCCCGCTGGGGATAATCCACAACGATAACCCAGGTGGGGCTTTTCCCGCCGTATCGTTGCGTGCAACAATGAACCTCGTTCGCAGTCTGTTTGGCATTTCCTTTTTCATTTTCATTTTCTCGAACAACATGGTACATGGGCAGGAAGGCCCACTTCCTGGGACAAAACTGCTGCCCGAAGATGATTACGCAAAAAAAATGGTGCAGGTAATTCGCGCCGATCTTCTGAAGGAAACAGACAAAGTAAAACAAGCCACCCACCAACGCTGGCTGGCTGCTGTGGGCATACCCAATGAATTACCCAACTACATCGCCCAGCAACGTGCGGCGTTGCGGCACTCACTAGGCATGATCGATCCACTGATCGAATCTCTCAGAATCGAACTGGTGGGCACTCTGGAACAACCAGCCCTTTGGCACCAGGGGCCTGATTATTCTGTCTACCACATTCGCTGGGAATACCTGCCAGGCGTCTATGGACGTGGGCTGTTACTGGAGCCCAAAGGCAAGGTGGTTGCAAATGCCATTTGCCTGCCTGATGCAGGCACCGCACCGGAAGTGGCTGCGGGTCTGGTTCTGCCCGGCGAGCACGAAAGTGCGTTCGGCATTCCCCTGGCCACTGCGGGTGTGCGTGTGTTTATCCCTGAACTGATCAACCGCGATGACCAGTTCTCTGGCAGCACCCTGGTGAATCGCTGGACCAATCAACCTCATCGGGAGTTTATCTACCGGATGGCCTATGAAATGGGCCGCCATGTCATTGGCTACGAACTGCAAAGCATTCTTGCCCTGGTTCGATACTGCCAAGCGAAGGACCCCACCCTCTCCATGAACGTGGTGGGTATTGGCGAAGGTGGGCATCTTGCCCTGTTCGCCGGTGCCATTGATGAACAGATTCGCCACACCATGGTGGTGGGCAGTTTTGGCGACCAGACCAAACGCTGGCAACAACCGATTGATCGCAACATCTGGGCTCTGCACCAGATCGCCAATTCTTCCGCACTGGGCTTTCTGTGCATCCACGGCAAAGCCCCTCGAACGCTTGCAATTCAACAGGCCCCCACGCGAACAGCCACCTTCCCACTGCCGGTGAAGCCACAACGCTCTGCAGGTGGGGCACCAGGGAAACTGGAACCGATTCCTGCAGAGGAATACGCCGCACAAGTGGAGCAGTTGCAGGCACTCGTGCGTGCCGGTGGCAAAGAACAATCCATTACTGCACTTCCTGCCAACGATACCACATTCGACGAAATCATCATCCGCACCGACAACGCATCGCTGAAGTTAGCAAATACTGCGATGCCAAAGCCATTGGCAACAATTCCCAGCAGTGCTGCAGAACGCCAACAGTTGCTGGTACAGGATCAGATCGCATTCACCCAGCGTGCGTGGCGAAACAGCGATGCTGTGCGTCAGGCACAATTCGACCCACTCCTGAAACATCTGCAGCCAGCAAGCCGCAATGATGCTGCCTACCAGCAGGGAATCGAGCAGGCACGTTCCTTCTTCTGGGAAGAAGTGATTGGCAAGATCCCACTGGCACCCGCAGGTACCAACGTGGAAGCTTCATCTCGGTTGTGGAAAGAAACACCACGGTGGACAGGGTATGAAATCCAGCTCCGCACCAGTGGGGAAATCTTTGCCTACGGCATTCTACTCTTACCAAAAAACCTGAAGCCAAAAGAACGCCGACCCGTGGTCGTATGTCAGCACGGTCTGGAAGGCACCGCACAGGTTGTCTGCGACCCCGAACTGCCCAGCACGCCCTACCGTGCCCAGGGTGCCCAACTGGCCGACCTTGGCTACATCGTATTTTCCCCACAGAATCCGTACATCGGCAAAGACGATTTCCGCGTGCTGCAACGAATGGCCAACCCATTGAAAAGGTCGTTGTTTTCCTACATCATCTACCAGCACGATATCATTCTCCGGTGGCTGAAACTGGGTGCGAACGTGGATGCGAAACGCATCGGCTTTTACGGCCTGAGCTATGGTGGCAAGACGGCAATGCGCGTACCGGCAGTGCTGCCCGACTATTGCCTGTCGATCTGTTCGGCGGATTTCAACGAATGGATCGGCAAGAATGTGTCGCTGGGCCTGCGCAGCAGCTACATGTTCACCGGGGAATACGAAATGCCCGAGTTTCAGCTAGGCCAGACATTCAATTATGCGGAAATGGCCTACCTGATTGCCCCACGGCCATTCATGGTGGAACGCGGGCACGATGATGGTGTGGGGATCGATGAAATGGTGGCATATGAATACGCAAAAGTAAGGCGATATTACGCCCGCCTGCAGAAGCCGGACGCCACCCGGATCGAATTTTTTGACGGGGGACATGTGATCCATGGCAAAGGGACATTTGAATTTTTAGCACAACACCTCCAGTGGCCAACCAAAAAATAGCCTGCACATGACAGTGCTATTAAATACACTATTTAAGTGTACACTTGGATTGTCACCAGGTCAAGTGGTGAGTGCAAATTTTTTCACTATTTTTAAAAAAATGCCCACGAGTCGCATTGACTTTATGTGGGAAGATTTTAGGATACCGTTTGCCGCACAACGGGGTGTAGCTCAGTTTGGTAGAGCGCTACGTTCGGGACGTAGAGGCCGCTGGTTCAAATCCAGTCACCCCGACTATCTTTCTGAAGAAGCCCTTTGGCCAACAGGTCAAAGGGCTTTCTCATTGCCACGCAAAGGTTTGCGTCAACGAGAGAGCAGTTCAAACAGATGATTTCGAGGATACGACGTTTAGCGGCGTAGTCAGCCGTAACCCACTTCTCTCGCAGGCTTTGCGAAAGTTCAAACGCTTTCACCGCAATGTCGATGATTTCGTGCCTGCATCGGTCAGAAGCGTCGATTTCCAGCTTCAACTCCGCTTCACGATCACGCATGTCTCGGCTCGTTGAGGCGAACGTTTCGGCGTCGATCTCTTCAAGCATCCGCAGGTTGAGTAGTTGCTTCTGCCGGTGACGTACTGACGTAAGTTCTTCCTGTAACTGCGCCACTTTCGAAATAGCGCCATCCTGATCCCAGTTCGTTGCCTGCCGAAGTTGTTCTCGGAACAGGTCACGGAACTCGGCGTCCTCCACACGCAGGGTGTCAAAGATGGCAAGCATTTGACTGTCGAGTTCGTTCTCGGTCAGACGTGTGCGGGGATGATCGCCTTTGTGGTACTGGGTGCATCGGTAGTAAACGTATTCCCGCTCACCGCTCTTGGTCATCTTGAACTTTCGCTCGCCGGTGATCGGCGATCCGCAGTGGGCACACTCGATCAGATCGCTGGCGTAGGTCATCTGGTGCGACTTGTAGACTTTCTGGCCGAGGAGAATCTGCACTCGCTGCCAGAGTTTCTGGTCAACGAGTGGCTCGTGTGTTCCCTGATACCACTGACCTCGAAACTTGATCTCGCCGATGTATGCTCGGTCGGTCAGGATTGTGTAGAGCTTGCTGCGGACAGCCTTCGGCATGGAAGGAAGGTACTCGATCCCTTCGCTCAACAACGCATCTGGGAGTGTATCCAGCGTGTGACTGTGATATCCGTACAACTCGAAGATGCGTCGAACTGTGCGAGCGTTCTCAGGGTGTACTTCGATGATGCTGCGGCCATCGATGCGAACGTTCTGGTAGCCATAGGGCGGTCGGCTCGGGAACAAGCCGCTCTCGACCCGGCGTTCGATGCCTTCCTTCACATCAATCGACTGCTGTTCGGTGTAGAAGCTGGCCATGCTCGCCAGCATTCGCCGCTGCATTCGACCGGCAGGCGTATTCTCGGTGGGCTGGGCCACGGAAATGAACTGAACGCCAAACTCGGACTCCAGCCGTTCAAGCTCGACGTAATCGAAGAGATTCCGAGCGGCCCTGTCCACTTTGTAGAACAGTAGGCCGTCGAGCTTGTGGGCGTTCTTCTTGGCGAACGCCATCAGTTCCTTGAAGGTGCTACGCTCGTCGTACTTGGAGGCCGTCTCAGCAATGCGGAAGAGCCGAACGATCTCGCCGTTGTTTCGCTCGGCATACTGACGCAAAGCATCCACCTGAACGTCGAGAGAAAATCCCTCTCGCTCCTGTTCCCTGCTGCTGACCCTCGCCAATGCGACGTACCGCTTTTCCACTAAAACCATCCCCAAAAGAAAACAGACTTCACCATGAGATGAAGTCCATTTTCTCCGAGGAGTCTCGATAATCAACTAATAACGACTATCCGGCCAGAAATAGTTCTAACGGTGTCCCGTTGTCTGGGATCAGCGTTCGGCGTTCCAGTCGAAAGCCTCCAAACAAGGCCGACAACGCAAGTTGTCTGGCCCGTCGCTCAATCTTCAACCATTCGTCCGGCAACGTGTCGAAGACTCTTTCAGCATGTAAGCAGGCCGAATTGATTTGTCGTCCGATCTGCTCTTGGCGAGTCATTTGACTCCTGAGTCGCCGCTCTTGTTCGTCGTACTCAGCACACTGCTGGTCGTACAGGTCATCCGAAACCGAGCCTGACAGATTTCGGCTCAAAAGTTTCTTTCGCTGTGTCTCCAACAGCGAAAGTAGCCTCTTCGACTCCGAAGCCTGAAGTCGCTCGTCGTCGAAGCGAGACTCCAGAATGGATCGAGCCACGAAACCGATCATCTTGCGGTCATCGTCCGACAACTTGGGAAGCGAGGCGAGCATCGTCTGTAGCTGATCGTCAAGTTCCTTCTCAGTGAGACGTACTTGTGGGTGGCCTGCCGTTCGATACCGAGAGCATCGATAGTAGATGTAGGACTTGATGCCCTTCTTGGTTGGCTTGAACTTTTCCTCGCCGGTCACGAAGTGACCGCAGTGTCCGCAACAAATCAGTCTGCTGGCATACACGAGTTCGTGAGAGCGATAACTTTGCTCATTGAAGGAGACCCTGACTTGATCCCACGTCACCGGATCAACCAGCATCTCATGTTGCCCCGGATGCCAAGTTCCTCGAAACCAGATGAAGCCAAGATACGCCCGGTCGTGCAAGATCGCACTGAGCTTTGACTCTGAGAACTTTGGCTTCGAGTCCGAATAGAACAAACCTTCCTCGAACATTCTCTCTGTGATCTCTGGAACAGTAAGTCCGAAGTTGGCCCGCAGGTCAAAGATTCGTCTGACCTTGTTGCCGTTCTGGACATGGGTTTCCACAACGCTTCGTTTGTTGATACGACGGGTGCAATATCCAAAGGGCGGCCTCGAAGGAAACCAGCCTTCTGCAACCCTTCTGGCGATGCCATCTCTCACATCGAGTGATTGTTGCTCAGTCTGAAAAGCAGCCACCGTTGCCAATGTGCGGCGCACCATCCTGCCTGTCGGTGTGTTTTGAACTGGCTGAGTCGTGGCAATGAACGGCAAGCCGTACTCCGACTCGATCTCCTCAAGGGTCATGAAATCCTTGAGATTTCGTGCGGCTCGATCAATCTTGTAGAAAAGAATGCCATCGAGTTCTTTGGCGTGCTTCTTGGCGTAGGCGACCATCGCCTTGAACTCGTTTCGCTCTTCGGTTCTCGTGCCTGTTTCTGCGACCTTGAACGTCTTCTGGATGGTGGCTCTTTCACGCTTTGCAAAATCTTCGAACGCATCCATTTGAACATCAAGTGAGAACCCCTCGTCTCTTTGCTCACGGCTACTCACCCTTGCCCAAGCGATGTAGTTCTTCTTCATCATCGATCTCCAGCTTCAACTTCCCAGTTGCTTCAAGAAGCTGGTTCAACGAGATCAATAACTGCACAGCCTCGGGTTCGCCGAACGATCCAGAACTTTTGGACTCAAAGTGACTGACAATCTCCTTGACGAGTTGTTCATTCATCCATCTAGGACGCTCCAAGTCACCGTCGCCGATCAGTTGTTCGTTGTCGCCGTTCACTGCACCACTTTCACCTTCGTTTGAACCAGCAAGGGAACACCTCATCCCCTCTGGTGAAGAAGTCCACACATGGCGTGTAGCATCGTTACTTCGAGCGTAGCGCTGGAAAATTGGGAAGGTGGATTGACGCTGCTTTACAGTCTTCAGAACCGCCGTAGAGTCCCTGTAGACAATGATGTTGTTGATTCAACTGAGGACTGCACCATGAAACAGAACTCCCCTCAAATCCGAAAACCAACTGCTCAGTTGAGCCTGTGGGCCGCAGCACCTCCTCAGCCAGAGGTCGTGCTTTCGGAAGTTCTCAAAGAACTCAGCGTGTTACGGACTGAACAGCAAAGGCTGTTGGCATCGATGTCCAGTGACACTCTTTCTCCCAAAGTTGAGCAGTATGTTGGAAGGCCAGCACAGGCTGAACCTGACAGGCAGCTTTCCTGCTGTCATCAACTGACGTTCGAGGGCTTGAACTGGCGTATTCATACGATGGACGGTCAGGATCACCAGATCGAAAACTCGGTCGGAATCCGGCACATTGCCGTCCTGCTTAAGTCCCCGAACGAACGATTTCCTCCGATGGAACTGGCTCGGCTGAATGGAAGGAAGTGCAAGCAGTTGGGGCAAGCTTCAACAAGGCTGTCCTCCGACCACCAAGCTGCCACCGAACAGGGGTTCAATATCAGAGATTCATTGGATCGGAATGAAGCTGTCATCGATCAGGAATGTGACGAACAACTTCGACAAGAGTACAAGCGACTGCGTTCCGCACTGGATGATGCGTATGAGTTAAAGAACACTGAAATGATCCAGCAGCTTCAACCCAAGATTGAATTCCTCGTCAAACAGTTTCGTCAGGATCACGACCCCAAGGGCAACATTCGGCTGTTCGATAAGCGAGAGTGGGAACGATCACGGGCAAGCGTGACGAATGCGCTCACCCGGTCACTCGCAGCGATTCGCAGGAAGTCTTCTGAGATCGCAGACCAGATCGACTCACAGATTGACCGAAGGGCTGGGTTCACCTATCGGCCACTTGAATCGCTACCACTCTGGAAAGTGGTCGAGGCAAAGTAGATGTCAGGCACCCCCTGTGGCTTCCAGTTTCGACCTCAAACTGGGAGACACACATGTCACGACGCACTTCTGCCTACTCCGTTCTCATTCGATTCTGGGTCGTCGCCTTCTTGCTGTCTCTTCCAATCGGCATTCCAGCCGTTCTGGTCGGTGCGATCTCATTGTCGTGTCTATCGCTGCTCGTTTGGGGCGCCGTTCTGCTCTTCAATGGCTTCCAATGGATGGCTCACCGGCTCGTTTTCTGGGGACTCTTCGGCGACGACGAGGATTACCAGAAGTTCCGTGCGAGCGGTGGCGATCCGTGGATCGATGTCGGATGCCCAGCGCCCTTCAACACCGATTCCGAGCAAGTCAAGATGACCGGCAGTGAAGAGCCTGCGACTCGATGGCTTTGTCGCCGCTGCGGAGCGGGCATGTCTGATCCCCGAAAGTCATGCCGAGCTTGCGGATTTGGTCGATGGCGATGTGGTCAGTGCGGTTCGATTGTCCTCGGCCAGTTCACTCGTTGCGCCGAGTGTGGAAATCATCCTCGGCCCGAGTGAGGCACCCCCTAGTACGAGATGATTTTCAACTTTCCACGAGAACTGGAGGATCATCTCATGCAAATGGACGTGAGCGACTGCGAAGTCCTTTCGCTGGATTCTGGCATTGCCGACTGTCCGATCAATGACGAACCACTGCCGGTCTTATTCCTGACCATCCGTGTAACTGGGCAGGGCATCGTCAATCTGGCGATCAGAAATCCGCACCGTCTGGCCGAGGACTTACCAAGAGTCATCGAGCGATCCGCTGTTCTCAACGGTGGTGAGTTCATACCAGAGCATCCCGAAGGAGATCAAGAATGAGTAAAAACCCAACCCCACCAATTCTGTCGCTCGTCAAAATTGGAAGTGACGAGTTTCCTCGCTACCGGATCGTCAAAGGCGATGTCCTGCGAAATCCTGTCTACTGGAACTGCGAGTCCGAGACGTGGACGACGATTGAAGCCGAGGCCAGCGTCTATGCCGACATGAACCAAGCCCTTTGGGATCAACATGACCTGCTGATGGAAAGCGTCAGCGATAGTCCTTGCCACCGCTACGTCGCTCCTCTCTGTATCGAACTCTATGGGAAAAAGCCAGACTTGGCTCGGTTTCGAGAATGGTTGGAACGAGCCATTCGGATCGTGGTAAACACACCAGATTACGGCTATGGCCCTGACGGTGCGGTCGGCCTCATCGTGGCGCACTTCGGCGAATTGAAGGAAGAATGAACGTGACTTGCGGGACGATGGGAGAAAGGCTGGGAACTCGCTGTTCCAGTATTTGCATCTTCAATCGATGACGACCCACCGCCCATCGTTCCCCATCCCACTCGTGTCGAACACATTCAATCCTTCGACATTCTCTCCCTTGTAGATCAACACCGTTTCGTCGTCAGCATCGAACTCTTGGTCAGGAATGGAGTTCTCCGAGAAACGTGATCCTCGGCTGATCCGCACGCAACGGATTTGGCCGAGGAACTGCTCGGAGATGCTTGTCGTGCTGCTGCCGCCGATCAGAAATCGCTCGTCGGGATTCGGAGTACACGCCGCCGCATTCCAGACCTTCTTCCCATCGACGAAAAGATATGTACCCTCTTCGGTGAAGACGGCTGCTACATGTGTCCAACGACCAGCTTCGACTTCGGCGTCACCCGTTTCGTGGCCAGTGAAACCCTCGGGAGCGAGGTCGAAGCCTCGAAGCGTGAGCGACATGGACGGTGAACCGACAATGTGACGAATGCCGTCCGAGGTCTTGGGCAAAACCCACGCCTCCAATGTGCAGGGAAGAAATGTCTTCACCGGCGTCTCGATCACCGCACCACCCTCGAAGTGCAAGTTATGACGAGTGAGTTCCGGCCAAGCAGCAGTGACAGGGGATTCTTCCAGTTGGCCGTGGTTGCCCCTTCCGCTCAGATCGATGACTTGTCTCCCCGACACGTCTCGCAGGTCGTACAGCAGCACCGTTCGGTTGTCTGGCTGAAAGTTCTCTTGTGGTGAGAAGTCTTGGTCGTACTGATTTCCTTCCGTGATTCGTACCCATTTCATGTGCCCTCGAAATTGAAGCTCTCGGCTGCCGTAGGATAAGCCTCCCACCACGAAAGGAGCGTCACCAAAAATGGCAGTCGGCTCGCCCTCACCAACTTCAGCACCATTGAGGAACACTGTGGTTCTTTCGGTATTGAAAACCACAGCGACGTGCGACCACTGACCCGACGGGACACGAGCATCCGTCTCGACCGATCCGCTCAGCCGTTCAGCGAACAATCGACCGCCGTGTGTTCCGAGGGATAAGCCATATTCTCCTCGGACATCACTACCGACGAACGCCGCATGTGCGTCGTGTTCTGGCCGCACCCAAGCTTCCAGTGTACAGGGAGCAAGACGAGCCAATGGTGTCACGATCCGGGTCTGACCGTCGAAGTACATGCCTTCGACCTGATGTGCCTGTTCAGCGGTTGTCTTTGTTGAATCGTTCGACCAGTCGAAACCGCTGATCCCCCCAAAGATGACCAATGGGACAAGTACGATCAGGCCAAGGAGCAACGGTAGTAAACTCAGTCGTTTCCGCTGCACTGTGCGAAGTTCATGAGCCAATTGCTCGGCTGTCTCGTACCGTTCTTCCGGGGCTTTTGCTAAACACTTCAAGACGATGGCTTCCAGCGCAGGCGGGATGTCCGAGTGGATTCCTCTTGGTGGGAGCGGCACATGGTTTCTGATCTGTTCGCACAATTTCGCAGGCGAGATGTTATCGAATGGGAGTTTCCCAGTGAGAAGTTCATACAGCACGATGCCAAGCGACCAGATGTCTGTGCGAGGATCGCCGACAGGCGGTTCTTCTCCCAGTTGCTCTGGTGCCATGTAGGACAGTGTGCCAGTGATCTGCGTCTGGGATTCTTCAAGTGCGGTGGCAATTCCGAAATCAGTCAGTAACGGTCGGCCCTGCTGGTCGATCAGGATGTTCGCCGGTTTGATGTCTCGGTGGATGAATCCCTGTTCGTGAGCAGCGTGAAGACTCTCTGCGATCTCGGCAATGAGAGCAGCAGCTTGTTGTGGAGTATGTGGCCCGGCTGCGCAGAGCGTCGTGCCGGATACGAAGTCGCTGACGATAAACGGCCCTCCTTCGTGCTGCCCCACGTCGTACACGGTGACGATGCCGGGGTGTCGCAGCCGGGCGACCTTGCGTGCTTCTTCGAGAAGGTCGCTCGTGTTCAGCCTGCGGTCGTTCGGCAGCTTGATAGCGACCGGACGTTGAAGTTCAGGGTCGAAGCCACGGTAGACTTTTCCGTGTCCACCTTCACCGACGAGTTCATCGATTCGGTAGCGAGAGGCCAGCGTCGTTCCAACTTTTGGATCAGGTGTATCGGATCGTGGCCGGGTCATCCAATCCATGCGTCGTAGGGCGGTGATCCGCTTCCGCACAAGTTCGATCAGTTCGGGATAGTCAGCGCAGAGAATCTCAGCGTCGAGGTCTTCACCTCGTTCTTGGGCCTCTTCCCACAGAAGAAGCAGGTCGCTGATCTTCTCATCATCACTCACTGAAAATCCTCTCCATTCAGACATTCACTCAATCGAAGTCGAGCCGCCTGCCAGCGTCGTTTCACCGTCGCCAGCGAGACGCCCAACACATCGGCGGCCTCGGGCTGTGTCATCTCTTCGTACCAAAGCAGGTTGACGACTTCTCGTTCTTGATCCGGCAAAGCTTCGACTTGCTCGTGGAACTTCACCCAAGCCTCGATGGTCTCGGGTTCAGCAGTGTTCGGCTTGTTCTCTGAGGCGATGCCTCCATCCGTGTGGTGATTCGCACCGAGTCCTTCTGCTCCAAAGTGCTTTCGAGCGAGATCGATCAGTTCCCGACGCATGTGCGTAGTTGCCAGCCCGTAGAACTGCCGGGAGGACTCTGGACGTACCTCGGACAATGACCGGTGTAGCCGGATCAACGAGTTTTGCAGCACATCGTCGGTCTCGGCCCATCGTCGTACTCGTTGATTTGTGCGCATCATCCGACTCGCCAGCGATCTCAGCCGGTCGCAGGCATGTTGTAAGGTCGCTTCCCACGCCGAGTTGTCGCCCTTTGTCGCAAGGTCAATCAGATTTTGCAGTTGTGTCGTGTGGCCAGTCATGCCGCCATTCTACCGATCGTGACAAGTCAACCGAACGCATCCGCCATTCGTTTTAGCGAGATTCATCTCAAAACCGGCTCAGAAAATTTGAGCCGGTTCGCTCAGCGGTCTCGCTCAGGCTCTCAGTAGAGGCACCCCCTGATGGTTCACGAATCAATAAACACCTCACCACGGGAGACTTTGGATGACGCTGCAACCACTACGTTCGGTCGGAGGATTCAACGATCCTCCCGATCCTCAATCGGAAATCCTGCGTGAGATGGCTCGCAAACGGGCTAACGACAATACATGGAACATCGTTCATACGGGCATGATGGCCGCACAACTGGCCGTACAGTCTGACATTCACGATCAGATGGAAGAGGTGAAACAGCAGAACGCCAACGCTCTCGCCGTCCAGCAGGAACTTCTCAACCGGGAACAACTCCAGCAGTACCTCGAAGAGTTCATCTTTCAGACTGAGAAGCTCGTCGAGAAGTTCTCGGCCAAGTCCGATGTACCAGCCTCCACCCGTTACTTCCTGCTCCAGAGTGTTTTGGCACAAGTCGAGGAGGACGGCATCGACACAGCCACTATTCGAGGCAGGGACAATAAGGCGGCGTTTCAGAAAGTCATGGCCAACGTCCATCGGCTCACCGAAAGGCTTCTCGAAGATTCGGAAGTTCAGGAAGCCATCGAGTGGGCCAAGAAGCAAGAAACCAAACGAATTGCCAATCAGCAGAAGATCGAGGCACGGCTCAGCCAGCTTCAGACGCATCGGGCTGAAATTGAATCAAGTCGCAAGTCGATCACATACGCCTTCGCCGCCAACGATCTGTTCAACGAAGTCAAACCCAACGTCCCGTCGTGGGCATGGATCGCCATGGTGCCGGTTTTGGCACTTGCGACCTTCATGGTCGTTCCGTTGGTCATCGCCGTAATCGTTGCTGCGGTCACGATCCATCGAACTCGGGCAGAACTGGAGGAAAAGTACAACAGTCCCATCAATTACCAACTCTCTGTTATCGACGAACAAATCAACGGCTTGGAAACCCAACTCAACGAACTCTAGGAACAAAATCATGTCGAAGAACTGGCATTATGCAAAAGGCGGTGAGAAGCACGGGCCTGTCACCGCCGCTCAACTGAAAGAACTCGCCAAGAACGGGCAGCTTGCATCAGACGATCTCGTCTGGCGTGAGGACATGAAGGAATGGAGAAAGGCAGGCACGGTCAAGGGCCTCTTGCCTGAACAACCTCAGCCCTCAGCCGCATCCTCGCCTCCCCCTGTGGTCAAGAGAAAATCGCCTGATGATGCTCCATCCATCTGGGAGCATCCGGCTGTGATCGCCCTGTTGTTCCTCCTCTTCTGGCCTCTTGGCGTCTACTTGCTATGGAAGAAGCAAGCTGGAAACACTGGCAGTTCAACGAATCCGAGAATCTCCAAAAAGTGGGTGGTTATCGGAGCTTGCGTTGTGGGCATCATGGTCATCGGTGGCATCTTCCTGACAGTCACGCAGACGAGTGCGGCCCGCAAAGAAATTGCAGAAGCAGCCACGCTCTGGGAACAAGGCAAGCACACCGAAGCAGTCGCCATTTACCAGTCCGTCATCACCGAACGAGGGCCATTCATTCCCGACGATCAAGAATCACTGGCCTACGGACGAGTCATCGATCAACTAGCCCAAGAGGGGCGAGAGCAAGAAGCGAAGCAGATTCTCGAAAAGCTGAACCGCCTTTCCTCGTCGTCCTCAGTCATACCACTCGTCGAAACTGAGGCCGGTCGGCAATTGCTGGCGGACATCCGCAGAGAGCAAGAGGCGGAACGCCAACGATTAGAAGAGGATAGACGCAAGCAGGAGGAACAAGAAGCCTTGGCTCGTGCTGCAAGCAACCCCATCACTTTGGACAAGTCGGAGCGAGCAGACTTTCTCGACAACACCGCCGACTATAAAGGCAAAGCCGTAAGATTCGAGTGCGAATGGATCGGAGGCGGTCTGCGAAGTCGCAGTACGGGTCGGATGACCGTCTTGGAATTGGACGTGTACCACGGGAGCGGACTCTTCAATGTCAACGTGCGAGTGCCTGAAGAACTGGAGATTCCCAACATCCAAAAGGCCGATGATCTCGTCGTCACATTCCTTTGTGAGCAGGGCAAGTTAAACACGGGCAATAAGGCTCTGAAGATCGAGAGGCGTTGAAATTGCGACTTTTTTGAGCCGCATTCGGCTCGGGTCTCGCTCAGTCCACTGGATGCCACAAGGCATCTGCTGTGAACAATCAGATCACGACACCAACCCCAAACCACAGGAGTCCATCGAATGAAGCTACTTCGCAAGTTACTCGCCCTTTCTCTCGTTGTGACCGTTCATGCGATCATGACACTGCCTGCTCATGCTCAGGTCAAGAAAGTCGAGGTTGAGATCACCACTGTTGATCCCGAGGCTCGAACGATCACTGTTACTCAAAGCGGAAAAGCACTGCAACTCGACATCAGCCGCAAAGCAACGATTTCGGTTGCCGGTAAGGAGGCTGATGTCTCGGCAGTTCTACCGGGGGATAAAGCGACCATCGAGTATCACGACGACTTGGGTGTCGTTACCAAGATCGAAGCAGCAGGCAGTGGAGGCAACGGTTGGAAGTTCTACGATGTGTTCAACAAAGGCATCGACCCTGATCGAGCCATCATCATTACCCGTGACGGTTCGCTTGTCTGCCAAGGAAAGGTCAACGGTTACTGTCTGGCTTCGCTCCGAGATTACTCCGAGTTCACCTTCTCAGTCGAGTACCAATACGACTCTGAAAAGATCGTTGGTGGCCCATTTGTAAGCGTTGCTTCCAGCCTTCCGAATCCCAAAGCGAAAGACTTTCGTGAACTGTATCCGTTTGGAATCGAGGTGAAGCTCGCACCGGCGAACATTGGAGAACTCGTTCTCCCCAAACCCGACTTCAAGGTTGAACTTCCTCTGGGGCAGTTGCGGGATCAGAGAAAGGTTGTTGCGTTACGCAAACCCACCCTGAATGTCTCGGACTGGAATAAGCTGGAGATTACCTGTGACCAGCATCGGAACGTGACCGTGAAGATCAACGGCACGACGGTCAACGCCGTTGCGAAGGCGCAGACGACAACCGGCCACATCGTTATGTTTCCGCAGAATGCTGAGATGCGATTCCGCAATCCCATTATCGTATTGGGGGAAGAGCAGACTTCGTTGTCATTTGAGACTGTCCAGTGACTTCATCGGCTTTGGATGCCAGAGGGCACTTTCTGTGAACGACCAAACCACTACTAAGAAATCTCAACCACAGGAGTCAAATTGATGAAGCATGTCACCGCTGTTTTCTCATTCGCTTTGTTTTTCGCCGCCGTACCTGTTCTGACCGCCGTTGGGGATGATGCCACCACCTTCACTTCGGTTCGTCTTGCTGTTGATGACAAGGGCGCAGGCGTGTTGACCGTCGATAGCCGTCCTGTAGAAAAGCAGCCTGAATCGTCGTCCTCCGAACACGTCAGTCTGAAAGTCTTCGGCAAGGCGACGGTCTCTAAGCGTGAAGACGGTCGCCTCGATGTCACCTACGACTTCAAGAACATTACGGAAATCGCCGATGTGATCCCTTCGTATGTTCCCCCGCAGGTTCGCACTGCACTGGAGAAGCAACTCAACATTGACGGATACGAGGGTGTCCTTGTACTGATTCCTAATGAGGCCCAGCGGATTCAACTTCCCTTTGCTCGGATGATTCGACCACCATTCGAGATTCAGGTAGACCTGATCGGGCATTCTGAGGGTTTGCTTCAACTGACCACCGCACCGGGAAACTACCTGCTGGGTGTTTCTCTGCATGGCGCAAACACGCCCGAGGAGGGTGTCGAGCCAAACACTGTCGCCGTCTTTGAGCGGCCTGCTCCGAAAGAAGAGTTCAAGACGCTTCTCAAGATCACACACGGAAGTTCGGAACAACGTGAGTACCGCTTCCGTGCGAATGCCGACGCCATCCAGCGAAACACGATGCTGTCCATCGGCTACTTGGGTGAGTTGCCGTTGGCAATCCGCAGGATTCAAGTGACAGCAAGTTTTCCGGCCTCATTCGGCATGGCTCTTGGACAGCGTGGAAACCGAGTCATGGTGACGCAAGTTCTCGAAGGCAGTGCTACTGAGGAAGATGGGATCAAGAAAGGTGACATCCTGCTTGCCGTGGATGGCAAGGCGGTCGCCGATTCTGCAACGGCTCTAAACCTGCTGGCAGCGTGTGAGATTGGTTCGCCAGTCAAGCTCAGTGTTCTGCGTTTCGGGAAGAAACAAGAGATCGAAGTGACGCCAAAGTAGGCGTAGCAAACGCAGAAAAAAGCCGTCTGGGAGAAACGGACTCCCAGACGGCCTACTGCCAAGAAGGAAATACTACATTCCGGGGGGAGAATGCACTACACGTTCGCCTAAACGTAAGAACTGCTGCGTTTCTTTCTCACGGGACTGCCAAGATTGAGGAGATCGTCATTTATAGTGCGACTACCCGGCTTACTGATGGGCATTCAACTTCCCTTGCTGCATCTTGGTCGATTTCCGACAATAGCGTTATTTACCCCGAAATGAGGGAAGCCAATGAACGAATCTGACGACGCACTTCAAAGAGAAGAGATTCAGGAAGAACTCTTGGAGTCCGAACAGGCAGGGCTTGAAATAAGCGTGGCGAAGGAGAATCTTGATCTCGTGATCGGGTGGGTGGGTCACGCTGACGCCAAGGCGACGTTCTACCTTACGGTCGTACTCGTCCTGATCGGAGCATCATTGACCGAGATTCCAATGCTCGTGACCGTGTGCCAGAAGTTGCCACACTGGGCCTGCTCGGCGTTACTTGTACTTAGCCACTTAGCCTTTTACAGCTGTGCAGTCCGATCAGGCTGGATAGCAATGAACATCGTCAAGCCACGTCTCGCCCCAGACAGTAGTACACATTCATGGTACTACTTCCAGTCTGTGGCCGAGTTTGACTCCACCGAGAAGTTTCGTGACTACAGCCATGGCTTGAATCAAGAGGACAGAACGAATCTACTGCTTGACCAGATTTGGAACGTCTCCCGTGTAGCCAAATCAAAGTTCGCTGATGCTGGAAATGCGGATTGCTGGCTACGGCTTGCCGTTGTGTTTGGAGTCGTTTCCGTCTCGATTACACTTGTAGCGAATTCCCTTATGGAGAAGTAGCGTGAAGAGTTCGTATCAAGCCTATGATTTGGACAAAAGTGTTGATCGCATCGATGCAATCTTAGATGCTCCAACTGGAAACTACAAAGAGGTCAAGTCGATCCCGTCCAGAGATTCGCTGACTTTTACAAACGGCTACTATGTCAACTGCACCAGCATTTACATGGACATCAAAAACTCGTCGAAGCTACCCGAAAAGCATCAGCGTCCACGACTCGCCAAGATTTACCGATCCTTCATCAGTGAAGCGGTGGCTATTCTAAATAGTTCCACGCTTTGTGCCGAAGTGAACATCCATGGCGATGCAGCGTGGGCTGTGTACGAAGGACAATACACGAAGAATATCGACGAAGCATTTAGTGTGGCTGCAAAGTTGTCAAGTCTTGTCAAAATCATCAATTGCAGACTCCAAAAACGTGACATTGATGGAATAGCAGTAGGAATTGGCGCTGATTACGGTCGTGCCCTGATGATTAAGGCAGGATACAGCGGCAGTGGAATTAACGATCTCGTGTGGATGGGGGACGTTGTGAACCGGGCTGCAAATATGTGCAAGAAGGCCAAAGAACTCTCGTACCACAGCCAATATATCTGTGTCTCTAGCGTTTTTTATGAAAACTTGAATGACGACAACAAGAAGCTACTGACGAAGGACTTCTACTCTGACTATGCGCACGGATCGGTAGTGAACAGCGCTATGGAAGACTGGTGGGAAAAGAACTGCAAAGACCAATAGTGGCATGGCGTCCCTACTCGTCGTGCATGGCAATCTCGACCGGCCAGTAACCTCGCTCGCTGAAGCGTCAATCAACTAAAGCGCCTGCATGTCTTTTGACATGCAGGCGGCTTCACTTCAAGTCACTCTTCGAGACTGGCGAACTCAAGCTCTTTAAGCAAATCCTCGTCACTCATCTCGGGCGACGTGGTAGGTTCACCCTGTGAAGCAATCCATTCGTGGACATGACGCTTGACGATGGCCTTCCATTCATCGCCTTCCGTTCCAGCTTGCCTCAGTTCGGGCATGGCGGCATCAAGGATGCGGTATCGTTCCGTTATGGAACACCGACGCTCATTCAGAAGTTGTCCGATATGCCGATGAACGGCTGCCGAGTCCACTGGTCGCCAAGACTTCGCTGGCTCGCTCATGCCGGGAATGCCGCCCGGAGCGTAACCCTCGTCAAGCTCTCGCATGTCTGGCTCGAACGTCCCCAGAGTGATCTTCTCCTTCACCGTGTATTCTTCACTCTTGCGAATGAACCACTCCTCTTGAAGCAGCTTGAGATGTTCAGGGACAGCCCATTGACTGCCTGACACTTTGAGAAGGCACATCTTTTCGAGACGGGCGATGGCGTCTCGGACGGTTCTCTTGCCGAGCTTCAGAATGTGAGCCAAGTACGGCACAGACCATCCTTTCGGCGGCTCGAAACTTGTGACTTGACCGTACCAGATGTAGGAGAGAACGCATTGGTCAGTGACCAACATCGTTGAGCCTTGGTTACGGACAAGACACTTCCAGAACCGGAGTTGCTGTGACCAGTGTTCCACCTGCTTCTTGGGATCAGCAGTGAAAAAATACTCGGGCCGATTGACAGGTGATCGATCTTCCAAGACCAAACCTTCAGAGTAGAGGTTCTTGAGTAGCTGAGGAATCGAGTTGCGGTTGAGACCTGTACTCCAAGCCAGCTTGGTGTTTGTAGGCTTCCATTCTCGTCGGTCGGCGTGAGCGAGAGCGGAGTAGACCAGCAGTTCCTTGTTACGCAATGGGAACTGCTTTTGCGGATTAAAAACCCAGAGGGTGACAAATCCGTCAAAGACGGGGTGGGTAATGTGTTGAGACATCACTGCCTCCTTGCCTTAATAACTGCCGGGGCTGGGACATGCCCAGCACGATTACGACCCAAGGCTGCTCCATTTCGCCCGGCCCGTGCATCATCCCGTGCCCGATAAGGATAGTAGGATGCACGTTATTTTGCAAAATTGCTTGTCATTCACCCAATTACTTATTGAACAGAGTGTAAACGAGTGAACCACTCAGTTGTTTAATTAGTCGCAAGCTCGCATTCGCTCGCTTGGAATTAGTGGCGTATTTACTCCCAGCTTCTTTGAGCAGGAGCAGATTGCCTTTCAGTCGCCTTCTTTCAGAGCGACTGGAAGGCAAGTCAAGCTGAACTGGAGAAGACTTTGAGATCGAAAGTTGCGTGGTATCTGCGGCAGTCTTGGCTGGCTCGCTTCGCTCGCTGCGCCAAGACAATCGGAAGGCTGCGCCTCCCGATTATGATTCACGCTGACGCAATCTGATGGACAACACTGCCAAGTAATAGCGGGCTTTCTCAAGCTTGCCTGATGTGATCTCCTGTCAGCGTCCAGTGCCTTCCGGCCACATTGGTCTGGTGGCTCTCTGGCATGAACCATCTGTTTCAAGAATGCAGGTTTGAGGCTCAAAGTGTGCCGACTGTCTGTTGAGCATCCGACTCGGCGAGCGTCAGGAAGTTTTGTTGTCACCGTCTTGCTTCCTCTGACTTCTGCGGTACGCCCAGAGACCAACCAGCAAGCCGACAGTTCCGCCCACCGGAGCAGCAAGTAGGCCGAGGAACGTTGTGATACCCGGCCTCATCGTCTGTTCCCCTCTGGTAAGCTCGTCAGCGTTTGCGAGATGCGCAGAGAGCAGGAAGGGCGCTGCGATAAGAATTGCACCGGCGACAAACGAGAATACGCAGATCAGGGTGGTTCTGGGCATTGCTCCAGCTTATCTGTTTTGCCCGCTGACTGCCCGCCGACCCTCTGGGATTTCCGAGAAGGCGGCGGCGGTGCTATCGGAGTCCCGTCCTTTTAACCACCCGTTTCACGCCCACGGCCAGAAGAACATTCGCCCGGTCATTACAACTTTTGCAACAACTCTGAGTAGACGACCTTCAGGCAGGCTGGATTTTTGCGGCGGGCGATTTTTCAACTTCCGATTTCTGACACTGACTTCAGCCCCTACGGAAAAATGAATCTGCCGAGGAACAATAAAAAAGGTGGGCCTATAGTCAACAGGAAGCCCACCCTCCCTACTTCTACCGGCAGGTTTTCAACGGAAGTTTCTCGGTTTTCAACTTTGCCGCCCACTTTTATCAGTCACAGATGCTTCATCAACCGGCGTCATCAAAGCGTATGGCACGTTCCACCGGCATCCTTCCGGCTTCGATTCACTCCCTGCGATGACGACGACCTTTGCTCTGGCTGGATTCACCTTCAGAATGCGTGCGACAGTGGCCGGTTCTCCGTCTCGGTTGAACTCCACCAGCATTCCGATGTGTGCTTGCTCTCGCTCCATGTTCTATCTCCCACAACGAAAAGCCAGCCTCGATCCCACCAGAAGCAGAACCGAGGCTGGCCCGGAGACCATCCGATCAATCTTCCTCGAATCCGTAATACAGCCGGGGAGCGTGCTGGAAATACAAGCTGCCCTTCACGCCATCGCTCTTCCGCTGCACGACTACCAGAGGGGAAAGAAAACCAAGGACATGGAAATCACGTTGGAGTTCCTGCGAGTCCCACACCTGTCCTTGCTCCTGTTCCAAGGCTTCTCGACTGTCCGGCTCAGCATTGATCTCGGCTGCCATCTGCTTGCGAATGTTCTCAGTCGAATCGCTCATGTGTCCGTATCTCCTTGTGAGTGAGTTGTTCTGACGCTGGACTAGGGGGTGCCTCGATTTGCAATTCAATACTCATGACTGCATAACAACGTCGTCACGGATCGATCCCACTCGGTGATGCAGTACAGCTTGACTCCCAGCTTCGTCTTATAAACGCTGAGCAGCCGCTCGTTGTTGCGAAGAGCATCCTCGTTGGCTTGTCGGTCTTCCTCGCAAACCAATCCCCAGTTTCCGGTGGCATGTTGTTGGATGAATTGAAGAGGCGTCTCGCCCGAGCGTTCGAGTTCGCCGACGCACTGCTGGGTAGCAACGACTTGTCCAAGTGGAAACAACTGCTTTCTTTCGGCGACCATGTATGACTCCTCGTGCTGAGCGGCGATGATGTTGTGACGTTGAACTAAGGGGTGCCTCTCCACCGCAGTCAGATCGCATCGCTGATGTGGTCGGCGAAGTAGGCTTCAAGCGTGGAATTGGTGTCGGAATTGAGGACTTCTGCCCAAGTCTCAATGAAGCCGGGAGTGCCGGGATAAAGGTTGTGACCGTCTTCGTCGAACAGTGTGTCCACGCCGTCGCCCACCGGGTGTTCGTCACCCGATGGGTTATGGCGAACAGCAAAGAAGCTGCTGTATTCGACGACGGTGAAGTGTGGTTGTTGAGGCATGTTCTGCTCCTGAGTGATGGTTGTGGTTTGCCAACACTCAACTGGAGGGTGCCTCGTCCGAGCCAGATCAGACGATGATGGCTCGGCATTTCCGCTTCTCCGCACGACGGCGGTGATGCTCGATCACTTGCTCTCGCCATTCTGTGTTGCCGCCGTAGCGGTCGATGGGGACGAGATTGAGATAGCCGAGCGGACAACTGAAATAGTAGGGGAACATGCTCTCTTCCAAGTCCTTGAAGCCCCAAGTCCCCTGATCGCAGCGAAGCAGGTCGCATTGAATCCAGCGCTCGCTCGGCTGCACTTCTTTGTCATCTTTCGTGAAGGTGCGTTCCCACACGCTCCAAAGGACTCCCGAGAATACGCCGCCTCGATAGCAGTGTTTGAGGCAGACGCTCTTCACCAGCATCTCGCCGGTGTCACGCTCCCAGCCTTCAACTCGCTGGGCAATCAGTTGTTTTCGGTTCAGGCCGTGTGGATACGTCCAACCCATTCGTGGTCTCCTGTTGCTTGAAGAAGAGTGACTTGTCTACCCAACAAGGGGGTGCCTCAGTCGTCCACTTCGCAGCAGTCCCAACAGAAGTCGGTAGGAAGGACGCCGCCATCGGGAAGGCCGTCCCCGTGGTAGCGGCAAAGAAAGGGAACGTCGCATCCCTCGCAACCGTGAATCATCAGGTGGTCGAGGTCGATCACTTGACCACTCGGCCCGTAGTGGCACGTTTCCGAGTCATAATCGCCGAGGTCTTCATCGGCGACCACGATGTGATGGCCGAACTCTTCCGACTCGGCGAGTTCGTCGATAGCGTCACTCGCCGAGCCTGCTTCAACGATCAGGAACAGCGGCGAGTAACATCCGCCGATTTCGAGAAGCCACGTTTTCCCAAACCAGTCGCCAGCATTCAGCACAAGTACGCCGGTGAGTTCGTGGCCATTGAGATTGCAGCTTGCTGTGATTTTCGTCATCGCCAGTCTCCGTTTGCAAAAGTTGGATTGACTGGTGTACTTGGGGGTGCCTGATCGGGACGGTGGACTGACGAAGTAATCGTTGCGACAATGTTTCAAACACGAACGAGATGACAAGGATGCACTGCCATGACGATTTCACGACGCCAATTTTGCACCGCAGTTGGTGCTGCCGGACTATCCGCCGTCACTCTTCCAGCCTTCGCTGACGACAAGAAGCAGCAGCCACTTCGAGTAATCGCTTACAATGTCTACGCCTGCAAAGGTTGGCCGGAAAACCGACCATTGGCGAAGAAAGCCGTCGAGAAAGGCCAGATGGCGAAGCGACTGGCGATGGAATTGGCCTTGTATGAGCCGGACATCATCAACTTCTCCGAATCACCGAGTGAATCGATTGCGAAGGAAGTCGCCAAGCATCTCGGCATGAACCATGTCCGTTTTCCCAGCGGCGGCAACTGGCCGGGGACGCTGCTCAGTAAGTATGAGATCACCAGTTCAGAAAACGTTCCGCTCGGGTACGAGCGTCCCCGTGACTTGTTCACTCGGCACTGGGGACGAGGCACGGTCAAGTTGCCCAACGGTGAGTCTTTGATCGTTCACTCGGCTCACCTTTATCCGGTTGCCGATCCGACCGTTCGCCTGAAAGAGATCAGGGCGATGCTGGCTTCGATGAAGGACGACCTCGAATCAGGCCGCTCGATGTTGCTTATCGGCGACCTGAACCACGGCCCAGATTCAGACGAATACAAACTTTGGATCGACGCTGGCTGGATCGATACGTTCGCCATAGTGGGCGAAGGTCAAGGTTTGACGATCAAGGCCGACGATCCCAAGTATCGCATCGATTACGTTATGGCAACCGGCCCGATTGCCGAGCAAATCAGCGAATCGAGACCACTCTTTGAGGGAGCGTTTCGTCTGAACGTTGCAGATGACAACTCGTACGCCCTCAGCGATCATCTGCCTCAGTTGGCCGTGTTCGGAGCAACGAAATGAGTCCTTTGGAAGGACGAATGGGTGCCCGCAGAAGTTGTTCTCTCTGTTGATCCGTAATTGTTGAACCGTCGAACGTCATCGTCAGCACGAGATGATTTCGGAAACGAGCGTAGTCGATGCCGAGTTCTTTGGCAGCCTCACGCATCGTGTACTGTTTCCCGGTTCGCCAGTTGATGCAATGAAATACTTGCCGAAAGAGCTTCCCCTCCTCCCACGTCGTCAAAGTCTCGTTCCGAAGCCGTCTCTTGGACTCGGCGATCACCTTGTTTCGATGTCGTTGGCGAGCAGATTCCAGATCGATCTCGTGTGTGGGCTGCTCGTCATTCACGTCTGCCCAAATGAGCAGAACGAGCCGATCGCCACGATTCTCCAGACGCACCAAATCATTTCCGCAACGATAATCGTCGGCTCGAATGTGGACGCTGTTGGTCGCACACTCGCAATGAATGACTTGATTTGGTGCGTTGTCGTCGTCAAGTGAAAACTTCGTCTTGTTCGTCATTGGATCGGTCATAGTGGAAGTACCTCATACTCAACGTTTTCGCCCGCTTCCAGCTTGGTGATGGCGTCGAAAGCGGCCATCTCACGGGGCAGCGACATCCGGCACAGGCTGTTGAGCTTGCTGGTGAAGGCGATGGTGACGGGATGGTTCATTAGATCGTCGCCTGAGATTCCGACACGATGTAGCGCAACGAGGTGTCGGTGAAAGCAGCCGACGACGGCCACGACATTACACGCATCTTGCACGGCGTTCGCATCGCTGGCAGCTTTTTGGACGACCTCTTGGTTGCCTTGGGCAGTGGTGGTCTTCGACATGAAATCCTCCGAGAGAAAGTATCGTCATTGTTCGCTCGGACTAGAGGGTGCCTCGGTATCCACTTCTACCCAACAGGCAGATAGTTGCCGCTGGATTCTGTCGGCCTCGCATGAAGGTATCGTCCAGTCGTCGCAATCGACGAGTGCCCCAGCGTTGCCTGAACCAAGTGAATCGGACAACCACGATCCAAAGCATGGCTGGCGTGTGCATGGCGAAACCAGTGGCATGACACATCCTTGTCGATCCCGGCTCGCTTCGTAGCCTTCTTGACGATCCGCCAGACCGCTGACTCGTGAAGATGACCTTTCTTTCGACTGCGAAATACTGGCTCATCGGCGGCAGCATCACCTTGCAGTGTCATCAAAGTTTCCCAGACGCTTTGCGGCATCAGCACGGTGCGAGTCTTGTCACCCTTACCAAAGACGGTGATCTGTCCGGCAGTGTCACGCTCTTGGAGGTGCCTCCATTTGAGGGAACAAATCTCGGAAACTCGGAATCCACCAGCGTAGAACGTCAGCAGGATCGCACGGTTTCGGGGGTTCGGTTCGAGTGAGATGATCCGAAGCACTTCGGATTCTCCGAGAATGCGCTCGGCCAATTCATCACGGAAGCCCGGCAGTTTCAACGCCCGCCCTACGTCGAACTGGAAGAATCCAAGATGGAATCCAAAGGCGAACAGGCTCTTCACAGCACTCAGACTGCGATGGACTGACGATTCCTTGAGGGTTGCTGCCAGATTGTCGGCGAATGCTTGGAGGTCGATCAGCTTCACTGACCGAAGCGGTTTGCCAGCGAAGTCAATGAAACGCTGGGCATCTCGCTGATAGGCTCGCTGGGTGTGTTTGGGACGACCATGCAGCCAGAGATGCAGGAGTTGCTCGTCCGAGTCGGCTTGCCGGATGATCTGGCCATTCTGATCGCTCGGTGAATCAGGCGAACGCAAGATAATGTTTCTACTCTTGCCTAATTCCGAACAGTCTTCGGACGGTTTCTCGCTCATTCTTCTTGCTCCTTTCGTAACAACTTCACACACAATCCGAACACTGGTCGCACGGACTTCAACGGCGACCGAACGCACTTCGACGGCGTTTCAAACAGACTTCGTGGAAACACCGACCAGATTTCGACGACAAATCAACCAATTCCCGCACGCTTCAAGTGTCGGAAGACTGTGCGAAGAATGTCGTTTTCATCTTCAGTGAGGGTGCCTTTCGGGTAGCACTGATCGACCGCTTCGGCCACTTGCTTGGCCGTTACGCTGGTCAAACCGAGCGATTGCAGGCCGTGCAGCAATTCGGTGTGATCGCTCTTCGGCTGTGGGGTCTCACGAGGCTTCGATGGCTCATCTGTCCGCTCGTAGAAGAGGACGTACTCGCCGTTGACTCCGATGCCGAGTTCCCGAGCCTTGAGGTTGTCCTCGACCTGAGAAGCATTGAAGTATGGCCGCCCGTTCGACAGTCGCAGCGGTGCATGGAACGTTCTCTTTTTGACGTGCCAATAAAATTGGCTTCGTGACATGGAAAGCAGCGAACACATTCTGCTCACCGTGATAGCGGCTTTCGGCTGGTTGTCGGTCATCGGCTTCACATTCACGATCAAGTCTCCGGTCAAGAATCAAACAGTTCTGCTTCATTTTGAGTTGAGATGTTCGAGGCCAGCAGGCGTTAAACTACGGCCTTTCTCGTTCTTCGTGACGAGTCCCAATCGGATGAAGTCGCTTTCGAACATTTCCACAGTCTGCCGAGGCAACCCCAAGTGTGTGGCGAGTACGTTCAGACGCATTGCTGCTTGATGTTCTTTAAGAAGTCTGAGGTATCGCTGCTCGACAGAATCAAAGCCCAGACCATCGATGCCCTCCATGTCGAGCATCTCGGCAACATGTTCTGGAACGATGATCTCGTCGGCATTGGCTGAGCAGACCCGCCTCGCACTCTCAAGCATCCTGACCGCCAAGCGGGGAACGCCACGGCTTCGGCGGGCAAGTTCGGCAACCGACTCACTATCGATCTGCCAACCCAGTCGTTGGGCACGCTGACGAATCAACTGGGCGACCTCATCCTTCTCGTAGTGATTGAGCCTAATGACCAGCTTGAAGCGTTGCTGCATACTTGTGTTGAGCATGTATTCGTGAGTTGTCGCTCCAGCCAAGCAGAACGGCGGCAGTTCAACTGGCTTCCGGTTGCCGCCGAGAAACAGCTTGCGTTCCTCCAACGCCCGATAGAGGCAGACCTGCACCGTGTCATTGAGTTGATGAATCTCGTCGATCAGCAAGATGTGCCCCGGTTCAAGCATCATGAGAAGCCCCTGCATCTGGCTGATGTTGCCGATGTTTTGGGCCAACTCGATGTGTGTCTCGGTGCAGAGTTCTCGGGCAATCAATTCAGTTAGCGTTGTTTTTCCCGTCCCACTCGGGCCGACGACCAGCAGGTGAGGGAACGCATCTTCTTCGCCGGTCTTGGATCGCTCGTTCCAGTAAGCATCCAGCGCCGTTTTCAACACTCGCACTGCTCGTCGCTGGCCGACGACATGCGAGAGGCTGGCAATGATTGGTTCAGTTTCGCTCATAAGTTTCTTGTCTCCGACTCAAATACCTTCATCTTCAACATTGAACTAAGGGGTGCCTACTCCAGCACGACTTTGTGGTAGCCCTCACGGTCGATCCAGTAGGCGAATCCGCCGTTGTCGCAAGTGTTGTTCTCTTCGATTAGTTCGTATGCCCGATCTGCGAGAACATTGTGCGGCAGGTTTTCGAGCCGCTGGCGTTCGGCGTCGGCGGCACTCTGGACATGATGCTCACCGCCCTTCTCGCTGACTCGCTCAAATGTGTCGTCGCCAATGGCAGCGATCAGAGACGCCCGATCCCAGTCATCGAGCTTGTCCCTGATTTGCTGCCACCCTTCGGTGGTGATGCTGATTTCCCAAGCCATCGTCATTCTCCTGATTGAGTTGTGCTGACGATGGACTAGGGGGTGCCTCGGTTCTCAGCAGGCGGCTTCGACTTGCTCGTATCCAAGAGCATCGAAAGCGTCTCGAAGATCGCTTACATCCGGCCAGCCGCCCTGATCGTCCATGTTTTCGAGGGCGTTACAGCGGTTGTCGCTGAGCCACTGGTAGACGTGTTCGGCCCAATCCTCGGGCAGTTCGTAATCGTCCTTGATGCCGATGGCGGCGAGGGGGATGTTTTCCCACGTCGCATCGAGTTCCATCTCGCTGTAATGGTGTTCGCAAAGAATGGGATAAATCGCCATCCGTTCGAGCAGACCGTGCAGCACCTTGAATGCCTCCGTTATTTCGCCGTCTCGATAGACCCGCACTGACCAGCCCTTGATCCACCCCACTGCCCAGTGAGTGTGATCTTCTACGATCAAGTCAGGATCGTCCGAGTCGGCATCGATAAAAGGTTTGAGTGCCTTGCTGATCTGTGCGGAATTGCTTTGGTTGAGTAGCCCCGAGTCACGGTGATGCCCGTAATAAATGAACCAATCCTCGGGGCGTTCCCGGTCGCTCGCACCAAACCATGCGAATGAGTCCCATCGTTGCCAGTTGCCTGCTGCTTCCTTCGCTGCATCTTCGAGATCGAGTTCGCCAAGATCGTTGCTCATGTTAGGTCTCCGTGAGAGTAGTGAGTTGTCTGGCAAACTAGGGGGTGCCTCGTTGGTTGTTGGGCATGACTCGAAACACATAGACGGCAACCAGTGCCATCACGTCCGGCGTGGGGCAGTCGCTTTGCATCAGACGCCGCCAAGCATCGCCCGTCGCCTCGTTGTTGCGACCCATCCGCCGCCAAATCTGGAAGGCCATGAGTGCGTGGTCGGCGCAGTCGAAGAACTCGCCGGACATCGTGCGAATCGAAAGCTGGTCAGGATCACGAATGAGGGCCAGCATCGGCTGAAGGGCGTCACGTTCCTCGGCGGTGATTGCTGCGGGGATGTGCTGCATAGCTGCTCCGTTACAAAAAATGGATTGGATAGACCGAGAGAGCCGTCTGTGGATGATCCACACGGATGCGTCGAGACCCCGCAGGGGCAGAGCGATCACTTCACGCTGCGCAGACCGTGGGAGTGATGCTTGCTGCTGCGATTGAGCGTCGAGGCCCGAGAGCCGATGGGATCACCTAATGGGCGGCACGACTCGGCTGTCCCGATCAGGAACGCTTGACTAGGGGGTGCCCACAGTTTCGGAGACGGGCTGCTCTTCTGGCTGGCGAACATGGCTGAGCAGAAAATCCACCGCTTTCGAGGCCGTGGCAGCCGCACGGAAGATGAAACGGGTGTCCCCTCGCATACCTTTCAACCAGTGGCCGACGTAAACAGCATGGCTGTCGAGATTCTCGGTCGTGGGCAATCCGAGTTCGCCCATGAGAAAACATGCCCCCAACTCAGCGACCAGTTCTCCAAGGGCGTAAGCGTTAGTTTCCTGCTTCCGGTCGAATCCGATCCTCCGTTCGCTCCAGTGAATTGCTTCGTGAGCCAGAGTCTCGTAGTAAGCTTCGGACGACTCGAATTGGTGGCGGTGTGGCATCTGGATGTAATCATCGCCCGGCGAGTAGTACGCTCGGTTGCCGCCGTATCGAATGTCCGCACCGATAGCGTCGAATAACCTGTCGGCCTGCTCGTAACTCTCGAACGTGTTTTCCTTCGGCTCCACAAAGCCGACCCGGAACTGATCGAGGCCGGTGGTTTGCTCGACGTTGAATACGCTGAAGGTACGCATTACGAGGAACTTGTCCTCGACTTCTTCGCCTTTCTCATTCATGCGTTCCCGCTTGATGGGCTTCCACAGGACGATCTGAACCGCCTTTTCTCCCTTCTTCACGCTGCCACCAGCATGTTTGATCTGCTGAAACGTGGAAAACCATCGGCTCTGGTATCCCCGTTTCATTGAAAGACACTGAAGGACGAGTTGATTTATGCCGGAATACGCTCGACCCGTTGACAGACTCGTCGCCAGCCCAAGACCGTTGGGATCGTTGGCCCACGGTTTTCGCCAAGCCGGGAGTCCACCGGCCTCAAGGCTCTCGACGATAGTGTCGGTGATGGTGGTGCGGATGTCGCTTGCGGTTTGCTTCGCCATGTCGTCGTCTCCGTTGTGTGAGTGAATCGGAACGACGAACTTGGGGGTGCCTCATCTGTGTTGAAATGGGCGATACAACTTTGGGAACGGGTGCGTTATTAACCGCCCTTGCCTTCTCCACGGCATCAACCCCTACGCCTCCAAGCCAAGTGTCACAGGTGTCACAGGCAAAACAGGGGTTTTGTTTCCATTCAGTATTTTCAATTTCTCCAAACTCAAAAATTGCATAAGAATTAAGGATTTGCCTGTTCCTCCTGTGACACATGAACGCAAGTCCTTGCAAACAAGACAGTTAAGGTGTCACAGGCAAATTGGTTTTGCCTGTGACAGTCCTGTGACAACCTGTGACACTTTGCGGTTCAGACGCCGATGGTGATGCGGTTGAGACGATTTCGGGCATCGGAATTGAGCGTGAGACCGACGTACCAACGATCTCGTCGGCCATCCACTCGTCTTTGCTCGTCCACGATCTTCGGAAGAACGGCCCGCAGCTTCCGGCCAAAGTCGGCGATGCTGCCGGGGACGTGGCCGTTTTCTTCGCACCAGATACGCCAAGCAAGCTGGATTTCCTTCCGCCGCACCGAATGATCTGGCTCAACTTCGCAACACTCGTCCAGAAACGCCTGCATCGGCGAAGACAGGTAGACGAAATCTCGCAGAATCGCCTCACCTGCTGCTGGATTCTCGAATCGCTTATTAACCGTCAACCGCTTGAGGCCAGCCAACGCCCAATTAGTAACACCGGGAATCTCGGCTAATAACCGATCCACCAAGCCCACGTCTTCGTTTCCCTCGTAGCTGTTGAAGTACGGGATCACCAGCAGGCGAGATCGCATGGCGGCAGAAGCATCGGTGAGTCTGGGAAGCTCGTTCATGGCGAGCGTGAACCGAACTTTGAGTGAGACGTTGGCCAGCGCAGCGATGCCTTTGCGATCCACGGTTTGTTCCGAACCACCAGAGATTGCTTTCAATCTTTCCAAAATCAGGGAGGTGTCGCTGTATTTCCCTAGATGTCCTTCATCGATCAGGGCCGACATTTTGCCGATCAACGGTTCTAATCCAAACCGTCCTCCAAGAGCGGCCAGTGAGGTGTTGGCGACGTTGTGTCTGCCCAGCATGGCCGACATCACCGCCAGCGTCGTGCCTTTGCCACTACGAGGTGGCCCAAGCAATAACGCCATTTTGTGGTGGCGATTGTCCGATACAAGGTTGTAGCCGAACCACTGCTGGAGAGTTGAGATTCGCTCGTGGTCGCCGTCAAACACTTGATTCAGAAATGCCAGCCAATGGGGACATTTCGCTGTCTCATCAAATTTGTGAGGAAGGCAGTTTGGAGAAAACCACCGAGGAGTGTGAGGCAGGATTTCCAGCTTTCCCTTGAGCAATCCATCCACATCCAGCAAACCATTCTCGAAAGCGATGATCTGTTCTGGGCCGCCTGACAACCAACAGGGTGCTTCCAGCGAAGACGGTTTGTTGGCGACTGCCTTTAGAGCGTCCATCACGCTGGAAACCACATTGCGAGTTGGTTGAAACGATTGCAGCTTTCCCTTCTTGGAGTAATTGCAGCGAGACAACCACTTCCAGAGACGAGCTTTGATGTCATCGTCACTGACGACCTCGTAGCGTTTGCCCGTCCATTCATGCCATGTCGCCTGATGATGGATCAATGTGCCCTCATCAAAACAATCCCGAAAGAAGTGTCTGGCGATTTCCAGTTGATCTTTGGGATCAATCGTCGGCCCAACCTCGAAGGGTTCGACGACTTCATCGATCCGGGCCTCCAGCTTTCCAAGTTCACGGGGCGCATTCAGCCGGTCGCCGACCTCTCCTCGGTATTCTTGGTGACAGCACCAGTCGATCTTTCTGGCGATCTCTTCTTCCGTCCACGGATACCAGCCACCAGCGTCGTCAAGCTGGTCATGCCGTTGTCCCCACTCGGCGAGTATTGACTGGACATTCCCAGCAGGTAGAGCAAAGCCAAACAGCAGCTTCATCGTCAGGGCTGTACAACGATTGTCTGCTCCGTTGCCTTGCTGAGTGCCGGGGACGGAATCCAGATACCGACGAGCCAATGCCTCACGCTCTTCGACCGCCAGTCCAATTTCGACGATCTGATCGGCATGGCTGTCGTTGCCAATGGAAGTTGGAACGGAAACTGTGGCTTTCTTCGGCTTGCTCTCCGAATGTTCGCATGGCAACCAAGCTGGATCAAACACCGGACACTGCATCAGGAGTTCGAGCGTCCACGGTGTCACCTCTTGGTACAACTTTCCGGTACGGGGATGGATCGAGCCGGGTGACATGATGTAGCCACCATCGGCACGCAGATCGACGTTGTACTGCTTGCCATCAACCCAAGTCTTCTGGCGGTTGCCGAGATACTCCTCGCTGGCTGGCCTGCGGTAGACCCGATGAACACCGCCACTGCCGGTGATCTGCCGCATGGGAGTCTCGGGGCAGTTCTTGGCAACCAGTCGCTCTGCCTCTTTGTCATCGGTGTCCACCACCACGATGCCGGGATTCCTGCTCGACCACGGCGTTAAGCCAGTCAGCAAGGCGAAGTTGAGGTTCTCAGCTTTCCAGAAAGTTTTCCCCTCTTTGGTTGGAAATTTGCCACGCATCCATTCTTTAAGTTCTTCGGGCGTGACTCGCTGAGTTTGGAACGGCTTCCACTCGATGCACGGAGGGTTCTTGCCGTTGACCGGGATCAAGTTGAAATCCATGCCGTACAGTCGGCAGAGGATTTCGGTTCTTTGGGATTTTGTCCTTTCGTCAAGGAGAATTGGTTTCGGATTACTTACATACATTGTGTTCCTTTTTTCCGACTGCTTGGCAGTCGGATCGTTGCAGAAATTGGAATAGATTTGAGAAGCCGTCAGCGACCCTTATCGCTGGCGGTTTTTGTCATTCTGCAAAATCAGCGTATCGCTCACGGAGGTGGCTCAGATCGTCGATTCCGAAGTACAATCGCCTTCGGAGGCGAACCTTTGGCGACGGCACACGACCAGCCCGGATGTCTCGATGAAGCCGAAACACGTCCATTCCGATGAGACGTGCTGCTTCCGAGACATTGAACAGGTTCAAGACGTTTCGTCGTTCGTCTGCCGTTACGACCATGACTCCTCCACACGCAAGATGTTGCTGCCCTTATGTAGTAAGCTGGCCGCAAAATCTGATGCGTTTTTTTTCGGCGAGCATAGATACCCTGATGACCAACTTCGACGAGATCAAATACACCCTGAGACTCTTCGCCACCCACCAGCAGCATCCGACTCAGGTGGACGAGGCCCACGCTGCGCTCAATGGCTTCGGCGATCTCGTAATCGACGGCGTGATTTGGGCGCTTCAACAGGACGACATCGATCTGAAGTTGCTCGCCCTCCAACTGCTCCAAGAACACTACGCCGACGCCAAGCGTGCGTTGCCTGCCGTGCGTGCCCTGATCTCAGCCGACGAGGATCGGCTCGTGCGAGTGACGGCGCTCAACACAGCCAACGTGATGGGCGACACCAGCGCCGCCTTGATGCCGCAACTGTCGCCACGCCTCGAATCCGACGACGACTTCGAGCGACTTTGTGCGGCGGCACTTCTGTGGCGTCTTTGCCGCTCGGAGGATGCGTATGTCGTGCTGCGGAGGGAAGCGGCTCGGGAAGGATCGCCGATGGCAGAAATGGCGATGGGGTATCTAAATGAGGCTGAGGCATGACTTGCGAATAATCTGAATCAAGTTCCCCTTCGAGACGGGGCACCCGTCTCGGCCATCAGCCTCCAAACAGGCCGATGCGAAAAACATTCGGTCCGGTGCTTTTAGCCCACTCGCTTGACTCTGTAGTATAGTCCAGAGTGTAGAATTCTCTGCGGTATTGCTTGTTGCGAGATCACATTCCATGAGTTCAATGAAAATCGGAGAAGTGGCCAAGCTTTCGGGGACCGGCATTGAAACGATTCGGTACTACGAGAAGCAAGGGCTGTTGTTGGAACCGGAGCGAAGACCATCCGGCTATCGCCAATTTGACGAGTCCACGGTGAAGCGGTTGGTCTACATCCGACAGGCCAAAGAACTGGGATTCACGCTGGCGGAAATCCGAGAGCTACTGGAACTGTCTTTCGCTCACTCCGATTGCTCTCACATTCATCTGCGGGCCGAGAGCAAGATCGGAAACATCGAAAACAAGATTCGCAGTCTGCAACAGATGAAACATTCGCTCCAAAAGATCGTGCAGCGGTGCAAGTCAAGCAACTTGTCTGCCGACTGCCCGCTTGTTCACAAGGGCGAACGAGACACTCGATAGACTCAATTTCACGAGGAGGATGGTTATGCGTCGGCTGTGGATTACCTTCACACTCATCATGGTGGCTTCGTTTCTCGTGCTGGGCTGGATTGGTACACGCATCTATCAGGAGATGCCGCCAATTCCAGAACAATTCGTCACGACAGACGGTCAGACACTCATCGGGAGTGGGGACATCACGGCTGGCCAGAACGTGTGGCAGTCGATGGGCGGCATGGAGGTGGGTTCTATCTGGGGGCATGGTAGCTATGTTGCTCCCGACTGGACTGCGGACTGGCTACACCGGGAAGCAGTGTACATTCTCGACCAATGGGCCACGTCGGACCATGACAGCGAGTTCGAGAAACTCGATAACGAGCAGCAGGCCCAACTCGTTGCTCGGCTGACGAAGTTGTTTCACACCAACACTTATGATTCTTCTACCGGCACGGTCACAATCGATCCCATTCGAGTCGAGGCGTTCAATTCCAACCTTGCTCACTACACTGAAGTCTTCTCGGCAGGGAACTCCGACTACGCCATTCCCGCTGGAGCGGTCTCCGACCCGGATCGGCTGCGCAAGCTGTCGGCCTTTTTCTTCTGGTCAGCATGGGCGGCGGGAACCGACCGGCCCAATGACATCAGTACCTACACGAACAACTGGCCTCATGAGCCGTTGATTGGCAATCGCCCTACCGGAGACACCATCGTCTGGACCGGCGTGAGCATTATCATGCTGTTGGCGGGTATCTCGGCGATGGCATGGTGGTACGCCTCGAAGCGTAGTGAAGAAGAGGAGCCAATCCCACCTGAAAGCGACCCCTTGGCGCTGTGGGAAGCCACTCCGTCTCAAAGAGCCACCATCAAATACTTCTGGGTCGTCTCCGCATTGATCCTCGTGCAGATGCTCCTTGGCGTCGTGACGGCCCACTACGGCGTCGAAGGCGACGGCTTCTATGGATTTCCGCTCTCCGACTGGCTGCCTTATAGCGTGTCTCGAACATGGCACATTCAGATGGGACTGTTCTGGATCGCCACAGCGTGGCTGGCAGCCGGATTATTCATCGGGCCGCTCGTTAGTGGCGAGGAACCCAAGGGACAACGACTCGGTGTCAACGTGTTGTTTGGAGCGTTGCTGCTGGTCGTCGTTGGCTCACTGACGGGCGAATGGCTCAGCATCCACAACAAGCTGTCCGACACGGTTTCGTTCTATCTGGGGCATCAAGGTTACGAATATGTTGATCTTGGCAGAGTCTGGCAGATCGCCCTGATGGTCGGACTTTTGCTCTGGCTCGTCCTGATGATTCGAGTGTTGCTCCCGGCTCTGCGAAAGACGGGCGAGGCGAAGCAACTGGTCGCTCTGCTGGCGGTGGCCACGGGTGCCATCGCCCTGTTTTATGGGGCGGGGTTGACATGGGGACAGCACACGCACTTGTCGATGGTCGAATACTGGCGGTGGTGGGTGGTTCACTTGTGGGTAGAAGGGTTCTTTGAAGTCTTTGCCACAACGGTTATCGCTTTTATCTTCATGCGTTTGAATCTGATCCGCCCCGGAGTCGCAGCGGCGGCGGCCTTGTTGTCGGCCACGATTTTTCTCTCGGGCGGAATTATTGGGACTTGCCACCATCTCTACTTCTCGGGGACTCCGACAGTGGCATTGGTCTGGGGGTCAGTGTTCAGTGCGTTGGAAGTGGTCCCACTCGTACTGGTTGGTTTCGACGCCACTGAAGATTTGCGACGGTCCCGGAAGTCGCCGTGGGTTCAACGGTACAAGTGGCCAATTTATTTCTTTGTGTCCGTCGCCTTCTGGAACATGGTGGGAGCAGGGCTGTTCGGGTTCATGATTAACCCGCCCATCGCCTTGTACTACATGCAAGGTCTCAACACGACGCCGCTCCACGGCCATTCCGCCTTGTTCGGAGTGTACGGAATGCTGGGCATCGGACTGATGCTCATTTGCCTGCGTGTATTGATTCCCGGCAAGGAGTGGAAGGACGGCCTGCTGCGGTTCTCATTCTGGTCATTGAACGGCGGCTTGATGGCGATGTGCCTGCTCAGTTTGCTGCCAGTTGGTCTGTTGCAAACGAATGCTTCCGTACAGCACAGCTATTGGTATGCACGCAGTCCAGAATTCATGCAGACCGATCTGATGCAGACATTGCGTTGGATGCGAGTTCCGGGCGACACTGTGTTTTTCTTAGGTGCCGTTGCTCTGGTCCTATTCGTCGCAGGTCTGAAGACCGGGCACTCGTTTAAGAAGGCAAATGAATCATGAGTGCGTGCGATCTCGACACCTCCGTCCCTGACTGGATCATCGAGCATCCTGAAACCCTGACGGTGTTTCTGGACTTCGGCATTGACTATTCGTGTGGCGGAAAGTCGCTCGGATACCTTTGCGATCAGCACGGCTTAGATCAAGAAGTCTTGTTTGCTGCCCTTCTCTCGAAGATTGAGGCTTCTGGCGTCCCACGGGATAACGCACTGAATCACACCGGAGAGGGGGGCCACAATCCATGACGAACAGCGAGACCAGACCACGAATGCTGTTGGGGTGGTTGTGGAAGTGGGGGCGATGGTTGATCGTTCTGGTGATCGCAGGCGGCGTTGTCTATCAACTTCGCTTCGCCCCAATTCCCGTCGTAAGCATCTCTCCCATCCGCCAGACCATCGTTTCCGAGGTGATGGGCACAGGGACGCTGGAGGCCCGTGTTCAGACCACCATCAGCCCGAAAATCGCTGGGAGAATCGGTCAGGTCGTGGTCGATCAGGGGGACGTTGTTAAGCAACATCAGTTGTTGGTCCAACTCGACGATGAGGAACTCCAGCAGCAGGTGGAGATTGCGAAAGCCAATTTGGAAGCGGCTGAGGCGGCATTGGAGCGACTGAAAGCGGACAAGGCCCGGTCTGTGGCCGTCTTCGACCAAGCGCAGACACATCATGGACGTGTGCAAACGCTGCATCAGAAAGGGGCCACAACACGGGAAGAATTGGATCGAGCGGTCGAGTCTCTGGCTGTTGCAACTTCAGATACGACTCGGGCTGAGGCCGCTATCCGTGAAGGTCAGAAAGGACTCCTCGCCGCAGAGAAGACTCTGGAGTATCACAGGGCACGACTGGCGGACACGATCATCAAGGCACCGTTTGACGGACTCGTTGTGGCTCGCCAGCGAGAGGCAGGAGATATCGCTGTTCCCGGCAGTGCCGTGCTGACGCTGATCTCCACCGACGTGTTATGGATTAGCGCTTGGGTCGATGAAACGGAAATGTCAAAGCTGGCAGTCAAGCAGCCTGCTCGAATCGTATTTCGCTCGCAATCAGAGCAGAGTTATCCGGGGACTGTGGTACGGCTTGGAAAGCAGGCCGACCGGGAAACTCGTGAGTTCGTTGTGGATGTCCAAGTCTCCCAGCTTCCTGCGAATTGGGCAATTGGCCAACGGGCCGAAGTCTATATTGAGACACACCGTCAAGACGACGTGCCAACAATCCCTCTGACCGTGTTGTGTCGTCGTGGCACACAGGACGGGGTACATGTCTCAGCAGAGGGAGTTGTTCGCTGGAAGCCGGTCACACTTGGACTGAGGGGACAGGAAGTCGTGGAAGTGCTGGACGGTCTGGCCGACGAGGATATTATCGTCTTGCCTGCAACCGGGGCGGCTACGCCCATTGAGGGACGGAGGGTACAAACCCCATGAATCTCGCCCTCAAAGATATTCGCCACAATCTGGGACGCTTCACCCTGACAACTGTGGGTGTCGGCTTGCTGCTGATGATTGTGATGGGAATGGGCGGCATTTATCGAGGAGTGATCGAAGATGCCACGTTGCTTATTGACCGGGTGGGGGCCGATCTCTGGATTGTCCAGCGCAGTACCAGAGGACCATTCGCCGAGATTTCTCGTGTGCCGCCAAGTCTGGTTCATCGGGTTCAGGCAGTTCCCGGCGTGCATACCGCTCGTGAGTTTGTCTATCACACGGTCCAGCGGGAACGAGCGGGAAAGCCTCTGCGCATCGCCGTGATGGGGCTGAGTTGGCCGACCGACAAAGGAGACTGGCTACCGCTGACAGCAGGGCGTCACCTCGGGCAGAATCATTTTAAAATGATCGCCGACGAGACGTTACGCCTTCCGGTGGGAAGTCAGATCACACTCGGCAAGGAGACCTATCATGTCGTCGGCACAACTAAGAATTTCATCAGTTCCAATGGCGACGGGATCGCCTTTGTTACTGTACAGGATGCGCAGTCCATTCAGTTCGACTCTCCCGGCGAAGGGATACGTCTGGAGCGTGCGGCTCGGGAAGCCAGAGGCGAGTCATTTGAGGCGGCGATTAAGCAGCCCGCACTGCTCGACAACGCAGTCAGGCCGACAGGAGAACTCCCGGCCATTGCCCGCCCACAGTTGAGCGCAGTGATGGTCACGGTTTACCCCGGAACGGATATCGATGATGTGGCTGCCATTATCTCTGGCTGGAGCGATGTCTCGGTGTTTACACGAGACGGCCAACGGGAGTTGTTGCTAAAGGGGTCGGTCGAGAAGATTAAGGCGCAGATTGGACTCTTCCGAGTTCTGCTGACGATCATCGCCGCCATTATCATGGCCCTGATTCTCTATACGCTGACGCTCGACAAGATTCACTCGATTGCCCTGCTCAAACTCATTGGAGCGCCGAACAGCGTCATTCTGGGACTCATTATGCAGCAAGCGTTGCTGCTGGGGGGAATGGGGTTTGGCATTGCCTACCTGCTCGGCCAACGAGTGTTTCCGCTGTTTCCCCGCCGAGTCATCATCACCGAAGGTGATGTCAGTCAATTGGGGCTGATCGTGCTGCTGATATCGGTCGCTTCCAGCGTGCTGGGCATCTGGAAGGCGATGAAAGTGTCTCCGAACGAGGCGCTGTCATGACTCGTACCTCCCCATCAGAACCTGCGTTCCAGCGGTCTGCAACAGATGTTCCTCTGGCCATTCAAACCGAGCATCTGACAAAGGTGTACGGAAGCGGCAATACCGAAGTCATCGCCATGCAGGATGCGTCAATGCGAGTTCGGCGTGGGGAAGTCGTGGCCCTGCTTGGCCCCAGTGGTTCAGGCAAATCGACCTTTCTGACGGCGGTGGGTCTCATCAATCCTCCCACATCGGGGCGAGTCTACATCGGCGGACAACTCGTCCTTGACGGTCCAGAAGCTCGAACAAACCTGCGATCCTTTCGGCGACAGCACATCGGTTTTGTTTTTCAAAAGTCGAACTTGATTCCGTTCCTGTCTGCTGCGGAAAATGTGCGCATTGCGATGGAACTGAACGGTGAATCTCGGCGTGGTGCGACCGAACGCACAATGGAATTGCTCGAATACCTCGGAGTGGCTGACCGAGCCGGGAATCTTCCGTCCATGCTGTCCGGGGGGCAGCAGCAACGGGTCGCAGTCGCACGGGCACTCGCTAATCGCCCCAGCGTCATTCTGGCTGATGAGCCGACAGCGGCCCTCGACAGTCATCGGGGGAGACAGGTGATGGAACTGTTTGCCAAAGTCGCTCACGAGCAACAGGCCGCCGTCATCGTCGTCACCCATGACCACCGTTCACTGGATGTGTTTGACACCCGCTACGAGATGGAAGATGGGCGATTGCTCTCACCGGCGTAACTTGACCTGTTCTTGCAGTTTTTCGACAAAGACATCGACGGCTCGTAGCGGTGCATGTCCCACGGCTCGTAGCAGACAGACCTGACGTGTCGGTGTCGGTTGTTCAAGGCGAAGCACTTTGGCAGTGGACTTCTCCACTCCCAGCTTGGGAAGGATCGTTGCTGGACCCCCAGCTTCCGTGACGGCCACAAGACCTGAAACCGAGTTGAGTTCGACGACGACATGACAGGGAACATCGGCTTGCTGAAACACTCCCTCGATCATGCGCCGAGTACAGTAGGCACGGTTCAACAGGGCCAACGGAACATCTCGAAGCTCTTCAATTCGGACTCGCCTTCGAGCGGCGAGGGGATGGTGTGCATCCACGACCATCACAAACTCTTCGTTGAATATCGGTTGTACAGCGAATTCCCTTCTCACGCTCGGCTCGAACGAAACTCCCAAATCGAGCGTACCTGACAGTACACCCTTCTCAATCTCGTCAGCGGAAAGCTCCTTCACGCTCAGGAAGACGTTGGGAACGTCAGCCACAAACTTCGCCACGACGGGCGGCGTCAAGTAGGCGTTGACCGTCTGCACGACGCCCACAGTCAGGCTTCCTCTCAGCAACTCATCGTACTCGTGCAGGACCGCCTGACCTTCCTCAAGGACGTTCAAAGCACGACGGGCATAGTCTCGGTAGGTCTCGCCTGCTTGAGTGAGTCGAACCCGCCGACCGACTCGTTCGAACAGCGCTATCCCAAGCTCGGCTTCCAAATCCTTGATCTGTTGCGATAGCGTGGGCTGCGAAACCAACAGTTCCTCGGCAGCATTCCTGAAGTGGCAGTTTTCAGCAACTGCCAGAAAATATCTCAAGTGTCGCAGTTCCATGTCACACCCACTGATAGTCTGTGACTATCGAAACGATCAGAAGTAAGTATTGGACGTATCATTCTATCATTCGTATGCTTCCGAGGAACAGTGAATCTTCGTTGCCGACACACGCTTGGCGGATTCATTGGAAAGGCTCTTTGGAGAGATCACAATGTCCAACGCTATCTTCTATCATGCGGGTTGTCCGGTCTGCGTTTCAGCCGAACACACGGTCGCTGACGCTTTGAAAACGCCCGTCGAAAAAGTTCATCTTGGCGAAGCCAAGAGTCGAGTTGCCGAAGCTGAGCGGTTGGGAGTGAAGTCTGTCCCGGCTCTGGTGATTGATGGACAGGTCTTTCACATCAATCACGGTGCCGATCTCTCGGTGCTTAAGTAATCATGCAGCCAACGGTCGAATCGATTCAGGTTGGTCGCCCTCAGCATTTCGCCTCTGAGGGCGACCCCTTCAAGCCGTGGTCATCGGCCATCATCAAGGAGTCTGTGTCCGGCACTGTGTGGCTTGGAGCGACCACCCTCGATGGGGACGAGCAATCCGATCTGATTCATCACGGTGGACCAGACAAAGCAGTGTTGGCCTATTCTGCCGAGCATTATCCCGGTTGGCGGCAGTCGATGAATAATCCGTTGCTGCCCTTCGGAGCCTTCGGCGAGAACTTCACCGTAGCCGGACTGACCGAAGCCGATGTGTGCATCGGCGATACATGGCAGGTGGGCGGCGAGGCAGTCGTCCAAGTTTCGCAACCTCGCCAACCGTGCTGGAAGCTGTCTCGCCGGTGGCGAATCAAGTCGCTTGCCTTGGACGTGCAGCAGACCGGGCGAACCGGCTGGTACTTTCGAGTGCTGACTGAAGGGATGGTTGCTGGCGGAATGAGTCTGACTCTGCGAGAACGACCGTATCCCGACTGGACCATTGAGCGAGCGAATCGGGTGATGCACGCTGAGAAGTCCGACATCGCTGCTGCGTTGGAACTGGGGGCGATCCCGCTGCTCTCCCAGAACTGGCGAACAACACTCACTCGTCGGGCCAACAAGCAGGAGCCTGATCCACAGAATCGGCTGATCGGCGAGAACGAGTGAGCTTGGGCATGGCTCACGTCTTTTTTTCGAGATATTCCTTCAACGCCACTGCACTGTTCCGTTCCTCATCGCTGGCGGCGAAGACGAATGTGACGGTTCCTTCCGTTGTTCGGTGCTTGAGCAGCATCAGCAGATCACCTTTCTCTCCCAGTTCCGACCAGTAGCGTTTGCGAAACTCGTCCCATTTCTCCGGGTCGTGGCCGTACCACTTTCGCAGTTCGGTGCTGGGGGTAAGGTCTTTCAGCCAGAGATCGACCGCAGCCTTCTCTTTGCTCACGCCCCTCGGCCACAACCGCTCGACGAGGATGCGCATTCCGTCCTGCTTGGAAGGTTCATCGTAGGCACGCTTGAGGCGGATCATGCTTGGCTTCCTTCCAGCACCACCTTCAAGGTTTGCAGATCGGCTTTGACCATCCCGGCGTCTTCGGCAAACTGCTCGTCCGACATGCCGGGAAGCTGAAACAACGTGAACATCACCTCGCTTCCGATGTCGTTGACGACGACTCGCACGGGGTTCAGAATCGATTGGCCGTCAGGCAAAGTGACGACGTGATTGAGAACTCCGTAGTCGTTGACGGCAACGTAGCGAATCCCAACCCAGCCGGTGGGCGTCTCCATCTGCCATTCGTCACCGGACTTCCGAACCGACATGCAAAACGACAGCACCCATTTCGGCAGGTTCTCTGGGTTCGAGGCGAACTCGAAGACCGTTGCCGGTGGCTTATTGATCGAGCAGGTGATCGTTCGGGAGTTCAGCATGGCTGGCCTCTAATGATGCGGGACTTTGATTTCGACGCCATATCGGGGCGCAGCTTCAAGCAACTTCTTGATGTCGGCCTGACTTGGCGGTGGTGCGGCCTCTGCGTCGTCGGCGAGCGGCTGTCCCACCTCGAAGAACATCTTTTCCAGTCCGGCTGGCGCTACCGAGATCAGCAATCGAGCCGTCTTGTTGCTTTCATTCTTGAAGCAGTGCAGGCTGCCGACCGGCATGTTCAGGAACGTTCCTTCGCCAGCGACCAAACGGTCTTCCCCAAGCTGAAAGGTCATCTCACCTTCGAGGACGAGAAACGACTCTTCTTCCCGGCTGTGGATATGTGGCGGAGGGCCACTGCCGGGAGGCACAATGGCCTCGAATGTGGCGTACTTGCCGTTCGTCTCGTCCCCTGTGGCGAGGAAGCGGTACACGTCACCGACAACGCCGATCCTTCGGCCTTCGTTCGATTTGCGGATGGTTGCTGGGTGGTTCATCATTCCCTTCCGAGGTTGTCGTAGCAATCCAGTAGCTTGCGACCGACATCAGGCGGAACGCCGAGAACTGCCAAGTCCTCGACGCCGGTGGAAATCGAGATCAGGGCTGCAAGCAACTTCTTTTCGTCTTGGTCGGGCAGCAGTTCATCACCGAGGTACTGCTCGTGGTAGGCAATCCATGCAGCGGTGATGCTGCACCAGATGGCGATTTCATCAGCGGGGTTCGCATCCCGCATAAAACTAATCTCAAATTGCTCCAGCGAGTTGCTGACATAATTGCCGATCACGTCGTAGACCGCCCGAATCTGTTCGAGCATTTCAGGTGAGATCGATTCGTTGCGGATCGGCCCCGGACGCAGGTTCTTGGGATCGATTGGTTCAGGATCAGTCATGACTCGATCTTACCTTTCTGCGCTACCAGCCGCTCACACGCCTCCAGCATCGTCTTCAGTGGTTCAGGATCGGCAAGGCGGTGATCGTCGCCGACTTCAATGAGCGTCTCGGGCGGGAGACCGCTGTTGTTCGTGAGTTCCTCGGAGTCGCTGAATGGGATAACGTCGTCGTGGCGTGAGTGCAGGACGACCGAGTTCGGCTTGAGTTTCTTGACCTTTCCCCAGTTTTTCCAAGCTGGACAGAGCAGAACAAGCGGCGTGTCGCCGCTGTTGATATTCATGGCGACCGCCCCACCACGAGATGACCCTACGATTACGTCCGGTTGGTGCTGGTCGTACTGGGTTTGGGCCGTGCGTACTGCGGCGTCAAAGTCGTCGTCATCAAGGGCAGGATTCAGCACGTCGTGGCCTGCCTCTCGAAGAAAGGCCGGTTTCACGCCACCGACGACGCTGTGCCAGCCATGCAGGAAGAGGATTTTCACGAAGACCCCACCTTCTTTCGAGCAAGCTGTTTCGCCAGTTGCTCCAATGCGGAGTCGTCAAGATTGGCCACGGCATGGAACACGTCGGGGTGTTCGCAGATTCGCTGGCGCAGTGCGGCGGGCACACGGTCGGTCAGAAGCAGCAACTCGTCTTCACTCGCATCGAGGGCCTTCGCCAGCTTCAGAACGAACGCCTCGGACGGATAGTCGCCTGCATTGAGTCGCTCGTTTTCGACCTTCGAGATGTACGAGAGGCTGACATCGAGACGCACGGCGAGCTTCTGCTGCGTCAGCCCTTTCTCTTTTCGAAGTTCACGAACTCGTTCGCCGAACTGCATCGCTTCGCCTTGTACCTCGATTGCCGAAACGCCCCATTCACTGTATTGTAGTGGTACAGTTTGGTCAACTCGCCCGAAATTACGGAGTGAAGTGAATGGCAGCAGAAAGCGGTCGCCTCAGGGTATTCATCAGTTCGACCTGCTTCGATCTTCGTGATCTTCGGGCGGAGTTACGTCTCTTCCTCGAAGACAACGGCATGAGTGTGGCCTTGTCAGAAGACCCAAATTCGCCATTCATCGTTGACCCCCTAGAAGACTCGATTGAATCCTGCCTTGATAACGTATCTGCATCCGATGCCGTTGTTTGCATCATCGACAGGAGATATGGCGGAGTCATCAATACTGGTGAACATGAAGGCCTGTCAGCAACCCATGCCGAGATTCGCCGTGCAAGAGACAACCAGATTCCCATGTTCTTCTTTCTTAGAAATTACGCATGGCAGGACTACGAACAGCTAAGGAAAAACGATTCATACAGCCCAAATTGGATGAAGGAGAAGGGCGAGCGGAAGCAGAAGTGGTTCGATATGGTCAAAGAGTGTTCCAAGTTGCCAACTCACGGCTCTATGTCGAACTGGTGCGATCAATTTCAGTCAAGCGTTGATCTGAAGCTACTAGTGGTGAAGAGGCTTCTTGATTGCTTCCCGCAATATACTGGAGCATCAGCGCTCCAACCCGATCATCTCGTTCGTATTCACTTTGTGATGAAAGAAAGCGGAATCGATGGCAAGGTGAAGGGCCACTTCAGAAATGTTGGAGTCGGGCCAGCACTCGACATCTACCACGGCTTCAGGATAGGCGAAACGGCACGACTTGTTGAGACAAGAGGCGCATTGGGAGAGAGCGAGAACATCAAGTCCAAGAAAGGCAAGGAATACTGCTACGACATACCGCCGAACGAAGCTCCTGTCTTGTTCTGCGAATACAACAACCGATTTGGCGAAAGGTATCGAGTCGAAGTATTGCTCGCTTGGTCGGAAGAGGGATACATCACCAGCGGCGAAGAGAAGTTTTTCCCATTAGCTCCCGCAGAACGAATTGTTTAGCGGTGCTGTCTGGGAGAGACGGCAATAGATCAGGAAACAGCATGGCAAACGGAAACGGCAAACAATCCGCAACGGTTTCTCAAGACGAGATCAACGGCATTCTCTGGAGGGCGTGCGATACGTTTCGGGGGGCGGTCGATCCTTCGGAGTACAAGAACTACATCCTCGTGATGTTGTTCGTGAAGTACATCTCCGATGTCTGGCAAGATCACTACGACACGCTCAAGGAGGAATACGGCGACGACGAGGAGCGGATTCAGCGGCGGCTGAAGCGGGAACGGTTCGTGCTGCCTGCACATTGCACGTTCACGTCCTTGTACGAACAACGAAACGAAGCCAACATCGGTGAGATCATCAACACGGCTCTGGATGAAATCGAAGACTCGAACAAGGAGAAGCTCGAAGGCGTCTTCCGCAACATCGACTTCAACTCGGAAGCCAGCCTCGGTCAGACGAAAGAGCGGAACAACCGTCTGAAGTCCTTACTGGAAGACTTCAGCGATCCCCGTCTCGATCTGCGGCCCAGCCGGGTCGGGAACATGGATGTCATCGGCAATGCTTACGAGTATCTCATCGGCAAGTTCGCCGCCAATGCCGGGAAGAAAGCCGGTGAGTTTTACACGCCTCCCGAGGTCTCGCAACTGATTGCTCGACTGGTCGATCCTCAACCGGGGGAACGCATCTGCGATCCGGCCTGTGGTTCAGGATCACTGCTCATCAAGTGCGGCCAACAAGTGGGCACGAGGGACTTTTCGTTGTGGGGGCAGGAGAACATCGGGGCGACATGGGCGCTCGCCAAGATGAACATGTTCCTCCATGGGATGGACAATGCTCGGATTGAGTGGGGCGACACGATCCGCAACCCCAAGTTGCTCTCCGATGACAAGCTGATGAAGTTCGAAGTGGTCGTCGCCAATCCACCGTTCTCACTCGACAAGTGGGGGCAGGAAGAAGCGGGTGCCGATCACCACGACCGTTTCCATCGTGGCATCCCACCCAAAAGTAAAGGCGACTTCGCCTTCATCTCGCACATGGTCGAAACGATTACCGAGACCAGTGGACGAGTGGGTGTCGTTGTCCCCCACGGTGTGCTATTCCGGGGATCGAGCGAAGGAAAGATTCGGAAGCAACTGATCGAAGAGAACCTGCTCGACGCTGTGGTGGGGCTTCCGGCGAACCTGTTCTACGGCACTGGCATTCCTGCGGCCATTCTGGTCTTCCGTAAGCAGAAGCCTGACAAGACCGTCTTGTTCATTGATGCCAGCCGGGAATACGACGACGCCAAAACCCAGAACCGACTGGGCGAAGAACACATCGAGAAGATCATCGCCACCTACACGGCACGGGAGAACGTGGACAAATACGCCTACGTTGCCGACTTCGATGAGATCAAAGAAAACGACTTCAATCTGAACATTCCCCGTTATGTGGACACGTTCGAGGAGGAAGAGGAGATCGACGTTCAGGCAGTGCAGGAAGAGATTGATTCTCTTGATGCCGAGTTAGCCCAAGTCCAAGAGCAGATGCACGGGTATCTGAAGGAGTTGGGTCATGCGCCTTGAACGTCGAGAAGTGTTACGCCATCTACCGCACCCGGTGGCTGAATCTTTCGCTGGGACGCCATCAGACTGGGATATTTGCAGCCTCGATTCGCTTGTCGAAAGTGATTCTCCCATCTGCTACGGAATTCTTATGCCGGGCGAAGACCAGCCTAATGGCGTACCCGTAGTCAAGGTGAAGAACTTCGACAACGGGAAGATCGACATATCCTCTTTGCTGCGGACGACGCCGGAAATCGACAAAGAGTTTCGCCGCTCAAGGCTCCGTTGTGGCGACGTATTGCTCTCGATTCGAGGTTCTGTTGGTCAAGTTGCGATTGCATGTGAAGAGTTAGAAGAGGCAAATATCACTCAAGATACTGCTCGCATCCGACTCAACGGGGAGTGTGACCATCGATTCGTTTTCTTCGCATTGCAGTGCGGTCTCCTGCAAAGGCAGATTGATCTCAACACGATTGGGCAAGCTGTCAAAGGCATAAATATCGGAGAGGTTCGCCGTTTGGCTTTGCCATTCCCACCCCTCCCCGAACAACGAGAGATTGCCGCCATTCTTTCGACGTGGGATCGGGCGATTGAATTGAACGAGAAGCTGATCGCCGCCAAGCAGAGACGAAAACATGCACTCATGCAACAGCTTCTCACCGGCAAGGTGCGATTGCCGGGGTTTGAGAAGAGTGTTTGGAAGAACTGCCACCTTAGCGATGTGGCAAAGAACTCCACACGTCGCAATGTGACATCTCCCGATCAAGCGACTGTCTACTCGGTCACGAACAGTGTCGGCATGATCCCAATGGATGAAGGAGTGATCGGCGAGAACATCGAGCGTTACAAGACCGTCAGCCACTTCGACTTCGCCTACAACCCGATGAGGATTAACGTCGGCTCAATCGCCATGTGGGATGGGAAAGAGGATGTTCTCGTCAGCCCTGATTACGTTGTGTTCCGATGTGGCCCGAAACTAGACGCACAGTTCTTGGAACAGTTTCGGCAGACGCATTATTGGCGTCACTTTGTGACTCGTGCAGGTGGTGGTAGCGTGCGTGTGCGAATCTATTTCAACGATCTCGCAGCGATGAAGTTGAACCTTCCGTCACTAGAGGAGCAAAAGGCCATCGCCGCAGTGTTGAATGCTCAAGACAAAGAACTGCAACTGATCGAAAGAAGGCTAAATGCCTTGAAGCAGCAAAAGAAAGGTCTGATGCAGCAACTTCTCACCGGCAAAGCCCGGGTCAATGTGGACGCCGAAACGGTGAAGGGGTGACGCATGGCGGTCTCGGAGTTCCTCGAAGATTTGGTCTCGCACCTGCCTGCGTTACAGCTTTTGCAACAGGTGGGCTACCACTACATCACACCGACCGAGGCGATTGAACTTCGAGGTGGTAAACGCAACCGGGTCGTGTTGGAATCGATTCTGCTCGACCAACTTCGCAAGCTGAACCAGATCACGTTCAAGGGACAAACCCACGACTTCACTGAGACGAACCTCAAGAATGCCGTCGATGCCCTGACGAACATTCCCTTTGATGGTTTGGTGAAAACCAACGAGCAGGTGTTCGACCTGCTGACGCTGGGCAAGGCTCAGGAGCAGACCATCGACGGGAACAAGCGGAGCTACACGCTTCAGTACATCGATTGGGAACACCCGGAGAACAACGTTTACCACATCGCCGACGAGTTCGAGGTGGAGCGGACAGCCTCCCACGAACTGCGGCGACCGGACATCGTGCTGTTCGTCAACGGCATTCCCTTGGCCGTGATCGAGTGCAAACGCCCCGACGAACACGATGCCGTCGAAGTGGGAATCAGCCAGCACCTTCGCAATCAACGGCAGGACGAGATTCCCGGCCTGTTCATCTACTCGCAGTTGCTCGGGTCGATCTGCCAAAACGCAGGCAAGTACGCCACAGCCGGGACGCCGAGGAAGTTCTGGTCGGCATGGAGAGAGGAACACGCTGACGACCTCGACGTGAAGCTGGCCAAACTCATCAACACGCCACTCTCGCAGAAACAGCTTGAACGCTTGTTCGAAAGCCGGAAGCCGTGGATCGTCGCCAAGATAAAAGAACTGTTGGCTTCAGGACAACGACTTCCTTCGCCGCAAGACCGCTTGCTCTATTGCCTGTTCCGGCCCGAGCGTGTGCTGGAGATGGCGTATCGGTACATCGTCTTCGACAAGAACCAAAAGAAGATCGCCCGCTACCAGCAGTATTTCGCCATCGGTGAAACACTGGCGAGAGTCACGAAGGCGAAGGGGGATGAACAACGACCGGGTGGGGTGATCTGGCACACGACCGGCAGCGGCAAAAGTTTGACGATGGTGATGTTGGCCAAGGCGTTGTCGCTTGAGCCGTCGATCAAGAATCCAAAAGTTGTGATCGTCACGGATCGGGTCGATCTCGACCGGCAAATCTGGAAGACGTTTCTGGCCTGTCGAAAGTCCGTCGAGCGAGCAGGCAGCGGCAGACACCTCGTGGAGTTAGTGTCGCAGGCCAAGGCCGACATCATCACGACGATCATCGACAAGTTCGAGTCGGCGGCTTCGACCCACGAGTTGCGTGATGAAGGCAGCAACGTCTTCGTGCTGGTCGATGAAAGCCATCGCAGTCAGTACGGGTTGGCCCATGCGAAAATGAAGCAGGTGTTCCCCAATGCGTGCTACATCGGCTTCACCGGAACGCCGCTGTTGAAGAAGGAGAAGAGTACGGCCACGAAGTTTGGCGGCTTCATCCACAGCTATCCGATGCGGCAGGCCGTCGAAGATAAGGCTGTCACGCCGATCCTGTACGAAGGTCGGATGTCTGAACTGCACGGCGACCAGAAGGCCATCGACAAGTGGTTCGACCGCATCACCAAGGACTTGTCCGCAGAACAGAAGGTCGATCTCAAGAAGAAGTTTCGCCGGGAAGAGGAACTGACGAAGACTTCCGAGCGGCTGTACGAGATCGCTTTCGATTTGGTGACGCACTTTTGCGAGAACTTCAAAGGCACGAAGTTCAAGGGCCAGTTCGCCGTCAGCAGCAAGGCAATGGCCTTGAAGTACCACCAGTTGTTCGAGGAGATCGGCAAGGAGTACCCGGAGCGTAAGGTCTCGTCTCGTGTGATTATCTCACCGCCCGACACTCGGGAGGACAACGAGACGATTGACGAAGAGGACATGCCGGAAATCCAGAAGTTCTGGAAGCAGATGATGGAGGAGTTCGGTTCGGAGAAGAAGTACCTCGAACGAACCATCGATGATTTCGAGAAGAAGCCGACGCCCGAAATCATCATCTGCGTGGACAAACTGCTCACCGGATTTGACGCCCCCTGCAACACCGTTCTGTACATCGATAAGCGGCTGCGTGACCACAACATCCTGCAAGCCATCGCTCGGGTGAACCGGCTCTTCGACGGCAAGGATTTCGGCTTGGTCGTCGATTACCGAGGCATCTTCGGGGCACTCGATGAGGCGGTGAAGAAGTATGACGCCTTGAGTGGCTTCGATGAGGAAGACCTCGAAGGGACGTTCACGGCGGTTGAGGAAGAGATCGCCAAGCTCAAAGAGCGGCACACCAACGTCTGGGCTGTCTTCAAAGGCGTGCAGAACAAGCAGGACTTGGAAGCCATGCAGCAGCATCTTCGCCCCGAAGATGTCAGGCAGGACTTCTACGACGCCTTGAACGACTTCTCGAAGACGCTGCAACTGGCGATGTCGTCCGCCAAGTTCCACGAAGATACGCCACAAGAGACGATTCAGCGTTACGTCGATGACATGAAGTATTTCCGCAACCTTCGGGCTGCGGTCAAGCAACGATACAACGAGGCGGTCGATTACAAGGAGTACGAAGACCAGATTCGGAACATGGTTGACAAGTACATCGGTGCTGACGAGGTGAAGCAGATCGTTGAGCCGGTCAACATCTTCGAAGTCGAGAATCTGGACGAGGAACTCGAAGGGATCGAAGGCACGGCGGCAAAGGCGGACTTCATCGCTTCACGGGTCAAAAAGACCTGCGTGGAGAAGATGGAGGAAGACCCCGTTCTTTACCAGAAGCTCTCCGAAGTTATCGACGAAGCGATTCAGGCTTATCTCGAAAAGCGTCTGAGCGAGGAAGAGTACCTTCAGAAGATGTTCGAGGCTTGGAAGGAGGCCAAGGAGCAGGGTTCTTCCAAAGTGCCTGCGGAACTGCGCACCGATCCAGAAGCCAAGGCTTTCTTTCGGCTGTTGCAGGAGGGATTCGAGAAGGTTGTCTCCGAGGAACGGGACGACATAGCGGGGATCGCCGCCGAAACAGCGTTGAAAGCCAAACGGATCATCGACGAGAAGAAAATTCGGGACTGGGTGGACAACCGAGACGTTGAGAACGCCATGATTAACGATCTCGACGACCTGATGTTCGCCGCCAAGGGCCGTTACGACTTGGCCCTGACGGGCGAAGACATCGACGAGATGCTCGAAGGGATCATGCGGGTCGCCAAGCGAAGGGAGACCCAACAGTGAGCAATCTCCAAGGAACACCGAAACAGAATGGCCACGCTCGCCAACTGGCGATCCAGTACGGTCGGAAGCAAATCGAATTCCAACTTTTGTATTCGGATCGCAAGACCCTCGCCATCGACGTCCATCCTGACTTGTCCGTTGTTGTGACTGCTCCCAAAGACGCCGAGGACGAGGCGGTTGAGGAGAGGATGCACAAGCGGGCGTCTTGGATCGTGCAACAGCAACGTTTCTTCGAGAACTATCTTCCGGCCATCCCACCCCGGCGATACGTCAGTGGCGAATCGCACCGATACCTCGGACGGCAGTACCGCCTTCGTGTTCACGAAGGCGATGAAGAAGCAGTCAAAATGGCCCGAGGGCAGATCAACGTATATCTAACCGACACAGCACAGAAGGGCCGCATCAAGACCCTCGTGGTTGGTTGGTTTCGCCAGCGTGCTGAGGTCATCTTCCAAGAGCAATTTGACGCAATGGTGTCCAAAGCCAGTCGGCACGGGATCGAAGCGGAGAGCTTCGAGATTCGCCGCATGAAGAATCGCTGGGGTAGTTGTACGAAGGAAGGACGCATCCTGCTTAATCCTGATCTCATCATCGCCCCCAAAATGTGCATTGACTATGTGATCGCCCACGAACTCTGCCACCTTCAGGAACACAACCACGGCCCACGGTTCTACCGTTTGCTGAACACGCTCATGCCTGATTGGGAACAGAGACGAGAGCGGTTGAATGAGTGTGTAGTCGGATGACGCTACCTAAATCCATTTGGAAACACAGAATGAGTTTCGTCACCGAGGGAAACGAAATTGCGAGCCAACGATTGAAACGAGGTGGCGAGTGAAAATCGGCATATTGCACATTTCTGATCTCCACCGAGACCCCAAGAATCCGATCTCGAATGAGGCGTTGCTCAGTTCGTTGCTGCAAGATGTCGAGAACTCTGTTGCAGAAGAACCACCTATTCCTCGGCCTCAAATCATCATTGTCAGTGGGGACATTATTCAGGGAACAGGAAAGGAGACCGAAAGTCCAGACGAGGTGTTGCGAGAACAATACAAGCAGGCCGAGCAGTTTCTTGGAGCTTTGGCGGACAATCTGTTGGAAGGGAATCGAGACAGACTCATCCTCGTGCCCGGAAACCATGACATCAATTTCCCCCGAATGTTCTCGGCTCTCAAAGAAATTGATTACACCGGAGCAGATGCAAAAACACGATATGAGTTAGCAGGCCTGATCTGGGAACACCAAAGCAGATTTCGATGGTCATGGAGCGAATTCAAGCTCTACGAAATTCAAGACATGCCATTGTATGAACAGCGTCTCGCAGAGTTCATTGCCTTTTACGAGAGGTTCTACGGAGGGGCACGCAAATACTCGGATGACCCAACGCAACAATTCGATCTGTTCGACTTCCCTGAGTTCAACTTGGTAATCGCTGGCTTCAATAGTTGCTTCCTTAACGACCCGTGGCACAGACAGGGGGCAATACACCCACAGGCGTTTTCGAATTGCTGCAACAGACTGAGGACACGGCAGTTTCGAGGGCGTCTGCGACTTGCAGTTTGGCATCACAGTACCAAGGGTGCCCCTCGCCAAGACGACTACATGGACACGGACTTTCTCCAGCAGTTGGTGAATCATGGATTCAGCCTCGGGTTTCATGGGCATCAACACAAGCCAGAACTCATTGACGAGAAGTATGCGTTCGGCGGCGATCGAAAGGTCAATGCACTGAGTGCCAGCACATTGGCCGGGGGGGAACGTGCCTTATCGCCCGGCGCAACTCGTGGCTACAACCGTGTGATTCTGGACACAATCGGCTGGAGGGTAGCACTGCATGTTCGCCAAATGGCGAATCCAGACTTCCTGAATCCTATCTGGAGCAAGGGCCGGTTGGCCAATCAGGAGAGCTACCAGACATTTGATCTCCAACAACCTAGGCCGGTCGAACCGAGTGCGATACTTGCGGTAGACCTGCCTGAAGCCGAACAGTTATTGCGGGAGAAGCGACACGAGGAGGCTGTCCGAATACTTGAGCCGCTTGCTCCGCACAATGACATGGCGAAACGACTGCTCTTGAAAGCGTTCGAAGATGGAGATGACCGAGAAGGGATTGCCCGTTGTTTTCCCGAGCCAATCTCTTCGGAGGAGATGATTGCCGTTTTTGATGCACTTTGGGAACTCGACAGGCATGATGAACTCAGGAGTGTGTTGTCACAACCAGCCGTTGTCTCGCATGGCGACCCCGCTGTAAAAAGCTATCGGACTAAACTTCTTGGGAGGCTGGGATGACGAGCGATCAAATCAAGTTTGAAGTAGAAACACAACGAGTGTTGGAGATTCTCTCTCGGGAAATCTACGACTCTCCCCTCGCTCTGCTTCGAGAGAATGTGCAGAACGCATACGACGCCGTGCTGATGCGTTGTGCGAGAGACGATGCTCCTCTTACGACCGGGCGAATCGACATCACTCTGCAAGGATCGCTTCTGCGAATCAGCGATAATGGCATCGGGATGACAGAAGAGGTGCTTCGGAACAATTTTTGGAAAGCTGGCTCAAGCGGTAAGAGAACGCAGCTTGCTTCCAAGGCAGGGGTTATCGGCACCTTTGGGATCGGTGCAATGGCGAATTTTGGAATCGCCACGAAGCTCGAACTGGAAACCAGATCGAAGGACTCTCCATACACGTTGAAAAGTGTGGCGCTGCGAGAGTCACTTTCCATTGCGGAGGAGTGCATCACGCTCCAACGTATTGAGGATGATAGAGGTGAAGGCACAGAAGTCACCGTCACTTTGGAGAGCGAATCGCAACTTAACGAACAGCAGGCAAAACAGTATTTGCAGGGTTACATTCGCTATGTCCCCGTCCAGATGTTCCTCAATGGGGAACTGATTAGCAGTCAGGTTCTCAACACTTCAGTTCCCTTCTCCACGGAAGAACTTGTTGACCTTGGAACGCACGAGGCGAGAAGCGGTTCATTCAATTTCGACGTTCATGTCGCATTGAATCCACAAGGGCTGGTACGAGCCGAAGTTACCAATGTGCGGCTGAGCAACAACTCAATGGCCGGTTCTATGTTGTTGTCACAGGGCGCTGGCACGATCATGGGGTACCGGAACTTTTTCGGACTGGCAGCCATCCCAGTTTCAACCCAGTTTGAGTTGGGTGGTGTGGCAAACCTGTCCTTCTTAACACCAACTGCTGGTCGGGAAGCGCTGAGCCGAGACAGCATCACGCATGTGCAACAAATCGTGAATGCCACCGAACAGATCATCGCCGAGCGGATGGCCACCACGGATTTTGCTGACCGAAGTGCAGTTTTCCAGTCCTACATCGCCCGGCACAATCGCTACGACTTGGCGGGGAACATTACCGTGGAGGTTCACCCAGAATCAGAGTCAGTCCGAATGCGTGACGTAAAGCAGCACACGGATGGTCGCCATCTGCATTACTACACCGGACGAGACGCAAGCCTGATTCGGCAATTTGCAACGCCCCAGTCGGCGTTGATCGTCATAAGTCAAACCAAGCCTCGACGGACAATACAGAATCACTACATCGCAAACACACTCAACATCCCGGCGGTACCGGACAGGGCAACGGTTACTAGAGAGTATTCTCCTAGAGAATTGACTCTCGCTGAGGCTGCGTTGTCTATCCGCATTTCCACAACTCTAGCCGATGACTACTTCCTCAATGACTTTGAAGTGCAGTTTGTTGACATCACTCACGGTGTCCACTTCATAGCTGAGGGCGACCAGAACAAGGGGCGGCTCAGAGTTGCCCGCAACTGCCCCCCGGTTCGCCCACTTCTTGAGTGCTACGACACCGCTCCCGAAGTCTTCTCACCGTTCGTGAAGGACTTTGTGCGTAGCCAAGTATATCCGCATGTGAAGCACATCGTGCCGTCAAGTACGCAAGGAGGAGCAGACGCCCTGAGAAAAGTCTTGCTTCGCAACAGGGAGCTTTATCGCTACGAGGACAGCGACCTCGGCGAGCTTGACCCGATCCTGTCCGATTATCTTGCCGGGGAGACGAGTCTGGGAGAAGCAATCCGCAAAGCACGAACAACAAACAGGCCGCAGTCGCAGAGTGTCCGCAGCGATCAGGTAGGGAACGTTGAATCGGTGATTCAAGATGTCGTCGAATCTCCAGTTCAAGCGGAGGCTACGCCCGAAACTGAGCCGAGACCAGCGATCATCCGTGATGACACCGAGTGTGCGTTTAAGATTTTGACCACGGAGAACCGTCACCAGAACCTCAACAACTTCACTTTGTTTTTGGGGCTTTCCGACCGGCTTTTCAAACGTGAATCTTACTTTTTCAAGTCTCCCCACACGACAAGAGTGATGTGGGGTGGCCATCGGGTCATTTACATCTTCGACCATCCTTCTGGAAGCATCACGCTATACTACGACATCGAGCTTAGGACACCTCTTGCCGAACATAAAGCTGACGGAATGATGCTTCCCACAACCACCCTGATTCTGAAGAACCGCCTCTTCGTCCCAGTCCCAGCCGATCTGGAGGACGAGTTTCGAATCTCAGAAGGGTCAAAACAGTTTTACGTCAACTTCGACACGATTCCGTAATACTTGGTGAGCGGCAGTCGTAGGCAAGACTGGTTGCCTTCGTAGCTGCAAATATTTTCTTCGTCTTCGAAGTGGCCGCCCCTGATCCCCATATCTTCAATACAAATGTTGGAATTGGCGTCTCAGGTATATGCAGATACATTGCCCCCTGCGATTCCGCCTACACCAGCTTCCCTGTCTTCTCGCTGAACATCCACCTGCGATCCTCGAAGTCGAAGTTCCCCTCGTTCCGAAAAAGCATCACGGCGGTCTTCGCTGAGATGTTCTTGAGCATCTCAGGCTGGTCATCGATGTAGAAGCTCACCTGCCGCTCGGCGATCACCTCGGCCTTCTGGTCGAAGGAGTTCACGAGAACGACATCGGTGAAGCGAATCCGATGCTTCTCAAGATCGGCAATGGCCCTCTCCCGGTCGCTGCGATACGTCACCACGATCACATCACCGGGCCAGACGGTTGTGAGGATGTGAAAGAAGCCCGGTGCTTCATCCACACAACCATCAAGGTCAATGCCGAGCGTCGGCTTCGGCTGATGAAGCGCCGCACGGACGACCTCGCTGGCGTGTTGGATTTGGTCTTTGAGATGTTCATTGCTCATGGCAGTTTTCCTCGCTGACGTGAATGTTGCGTCTTCGACACTCGGGGGTGCCTCGTTACTCAGCTTCTTCGTTGACACTCTCTAGTTCACCTCCCCCGACCTCGCAGGCACAAATCCACACCGCTTGTGTGTATCGACGGAAAGCGAGACTACAAGCCCTCCTGTTGCCAGTTTACTCGGTCGCCAGAAGACTCCTCATTTTTAGGGCAATCCTCCGACAACTCTCTGAGAAAGTCGTCCATTGGTTGCTCAGTTGGCTGCCCCGCTGACTGGAGCGATGGCCGTTCAGCCAGATTGTCAAGCAGGAAGTCATTCAGACTTTCAACATCAATGTGATCGAGCAGTAGTTCAACAACTGTTTCAGTATCGAAGTAGGCGATGACAGCGTGTTGAGCAGCGTCCATTCCATGTTCTTCGACGTAATCCCAGTATACGTCTTTCGCTGTTCGTGCTGCCTGATGAGGTGGAGTTACAGACACCGACGCCATCGGAACAGCTTCATACCGCCACGTCTGGAAGTCGCCGTCAAAAGCTTCCTCCTCGAAGGCATTTGCAATCTCGGCATTCAGCCTCGCTGCCTCATTGCGAGCGTCAGACTCAGAGAAAAGCGTGGGGCTTTCGGGTGTGCCAAGATAGTGAAGCGGAACATCCGAAGCACCGTGGCAGTAAGCGACCAACCACTTGTCGTCATCTTTTGCCCACTCTCCAGTCCATGCCGACGCCATCGGATCGTGGCCCTCGCAGTCGCAGGTGATCCGCTGGCCTCCGCAGACCGAGCAGCGTTCTATGTCGCATTGGTTGATATGCGATTGGCTCACGGCCACACCACAATCGGGGCAGGAGTCTTGCGTTGGCATTTCTTGATTCCTTTTGTTCAATGACAAAGTTGTAGTTACATAATGTCGGTCGTCACAAACGGTGATTAAAAGAAGTGTGACGGCACCCCCAGTGCAACGTCGCACCGAGGATGCCAATGGGAAAAGTGCCTTCAAATGTCGTCGCCCATGAAGACTTCCTGCATGACTTCCATACATTCTTCGATGGCACGCATTTCGTCGGCCCATCGTGCTTCACCGTTCCTATAGTGTCGATTGGCGAAATCTGCCGCCAACGCCAACAAGATTTCTGTGGCGTCGTCAGCATTACAGCCTGCCAACAACTCTCTGATCTTGTCCATGCGTGTTGGTTCGTTCTTGGGTAACTGATCACTTGTCATCTCTGGAATCCTTTCAGTGCAAATGGCCGCTCACCATGAACAGCCTAGTTTGTTGGGGCTAGTCCCATTCCAATTCAACTGGCTTATACGGCATGATGAAGTCTTTGACGGCCACGGCAATCGGTTTCCCTTGCTGGTTGACGCCGATCAGTTGGCCGGTCTTCGGGTCGTATTTCTTCGGAGTGAAGATCACCTGTCGTCGATCGTCGTCGAGAAAAGTGAACTGTTTTTCTCTTGTTGTGGCGTTCTCGCTCATTGGTCGGACTCCTTCACAAACGCATAAGAAAGCCGGTACATGCCGGGTGACTCGCAGTTCCAATTCAGGAAGCCGCTCATCCATCTCCGCATAGCTTCTTCACGATCCAACTTGCGACCGCTGAGATACCGCCGACCATCTCCGTCCATGAGAACTGCCAATTCGACGCCATCCTCGCTACCGTACACCCAGTAGCCTTGACGGTCTTTGTAAAGCACGAGCGTCTGCTGGATTCCAAATGCCGAGCCATGAGCTACGGCGATGAGATCGATTTTCCCGGCTTTGGCTCGGGTTCGATGATCCTCGTCCAGTTGAGACAAAGCCTGCTCGAACGCCACATCCTCGGCAAGCGGCATGTAGAGCGCTACTGAGAGATGCCTTCTTTCGGCATTAACCTCGCCACTGGCGAACTTCCTGATTTCGTCTAACACGGAACACCTCCTTGGTTTCGTTTCTGCTCTGGCAAACACTTCGCCAGATTGATGTGAGAAGAATACAACTCGTCACTTGTGGCAGGAACGAACAAAACAGCGAGCAGCTACTCACTCATTTGCCACTCAAGTCGATAGCCCTTTCTGTCGCTCTTGATGAATTGACCGATCCCCGACTTGTGAATCTTTAATTTCCTCTTGATCGTCATGTCCAGTCGCTCATCAAAGACGTAATTCGGGTAAGCCAACTTCATCTGCGTAGTTGACCTCGGCTCACCTTTAGCGTCGAGTAGGCACTGCACGACAGCAGCAAGTTGCTGGTCAATTTCGTATTGAACGCCGCTAACTGTGATCGTGCCCGATGCCACATCTACCTGTACGTCAATGGCCATTGTCGGATCAGTTGACCTATCCATTAGCCACTGCTGCCAAGCGATTACTTCATCGGCTGTGGCCGCTAAATGCGGATTAAGTTGGAAACCATGCTGCTTCATCAACTCCAAAGAGTCTGGGCCGAAAAACCGCAGAAGTTCCGCTTCCGACCAGAAGTTGTGTAAGCCACCTTTGACGCCAACTTCTCGAAGAAACTCGACAGATTCGCCATCGCTAAGAATGTAGTCGGAAGCAACGGTCTTGCCGCCGACCAAAGCTACGGCGTCATGTGAAATGTTGAAGGCTTCACGAAGCGCCCTCGAAACAAAACCTACCGTTTTCCCTCTTAGATCGAAGCGACCTTCGTTTGCTCCGTGTATAACCCGGATTGTCATGGTCTATCCTTATTGAGTTAGATGGGCTAATAGTCTAATTTCTTTTCAAGATGCTTGAGTAAGCTGGCAACCTTCGTGAGACCCTGAGGCTGACAACAGGAGTAACCTGCTCAGCATCCCATTTTTTGGCGGACACGCTTCCTGCGCCCAAAGGAGAAGAGTCGGGAAATCCCGGCTCTTCTCCTGAAATCGACTTGGCACACCCAAGAGGCGTTATCAATCACGGTTCTCATCTCCTTGTTGCAAACATTGTACTGTTAAGCGGCACGACTCTGGCCGCTATTAAGCAACTGCTAAACTGTGAATGTCACGCACTCGCCGCATCACTTCCCAAGCGATGTCGTGCGATCCGGTACATCTCAGCATTTCGGTCGCAGCCCACAAACCGCCTTCCATCACCCAGAGACAAACAGGCAATTCCCGTTGTTCCCGTTCCCATGCAGGGGTCGATAATAAGATCGCCGGGTCTGGACAACCGCTTCAGCAGTTCTTCAAAGACGCCAACGTTCTGCTGGTAGTCGTGGTAGTCCTTTTCTGGCCCTTCAGAGAAGATCACATCGTCGCCATGCAGTTCCTTGGTCTTAAGTGCAAATACTGGAACTGGTCGCCAGCGTTCAATCATCTTGGTTTCCGTCCAGTTTCTCCGTCCTTGTTTGAGGAACACGGAGATAGCTGCAATCGGTTGGAGATGCTTCATGACCTCTTGGTAAAGATGTGGAAGAGAGAACGAGCCGATCATCGTGGCGAACACGCCAGATGGCTTGAGCCAGCGAGTCGCTTGCTCGGCAAGGGCACACCAGTCCGAGCGATGTTCCAATGTCCATAGAACGTCGGTGAGAATGACATCAACGCTGGCATCCTCGATTTCCAAGTCCCGCCAATCGCAGTGATGCAAGCTCGTCTCGGCAGGGAGTTCGGAAACCTCCTTCACTCCGGCGAGCTTTCGCCTTCGCTTGGCCGTGGAAGAGAACTTTTTCGGGCGGCGGATAATCCCTTGCAGATTATCGCCGACTTCCACGATGTCCGGCACAATGGAGTCGAACTCCTTCTCGCTCTTGATCGTGAGCCTAGCACCGCCACGTTTGCCGACCCTGCGACGAACGCCATCCTTTCCAATGGTGGCTTGCACCGCTAGTAACTTATGCGTTTGCATGAGTTCCTTTTTCCTGCGGTTGATCGTGGATTGATTCACGCCGAACAATTCGGCCACCTGCGTCTCGGAAAGCTCGGGGTGAGCGATGAGATATACCTCGATCAATTCGTTTCGTTGATTTCGAGGCAGATGGAGGGGCTTCCGCCACATGTTGAGATCGATGGCCAGCGCCTTCTTCTGCTCGTCCGTTAGACCGATCCGAATGTCAGCACCGGCCAACCAGTCGATGCCAAGCTCGATGCAGACATCACGACGGTCGTGGCCATCGATGACATTCTTTTGCTCATCGACAACGACCGGATTCTGAAGCCCCACAGCTTCGATGGATCGCTTCAATTCGGCACGCTGGGCCTCGGTTGCTTTTGGAAAGATACGGTAGGGATCAGTTGAGTGTGTCATGATAAAGGTCTCCTTGGTGCGCATGGGTTGGGTTGCCGACCTCGCTGAGTGCGCACCTTCAGCGCAGCCGGTAAACAAGGGGAAAAATCAGCAGCAGAGGCTACTGTGGGTCAGACGGTCTGGATTTCAGACTCGACTTCATTCCGACGCTTGTAGAACGTGGACTTGCCGAGACCGGAGTAGTCGAGTTGACGCTTCGGGTCGTCAGGGAACATGCTGAGTGCCTCTTTAACCCGCTGGCGATCCAATTCAATACGCTCGGCCTTCGATAGACAGTCCTGTTCCAAGCACACTGTCTTCTGGAGACTTGTTCGCACGAGTTCTTGCCACGAACATCCAGTGAAACCGTCCCGGTGTTGGCGGAAGTCCTGCCATGCCTTCGTGAGATGTCTCAGATCGAGGCGTCGGTCATGCTCCCTCGTCTCATCGATCACAAACTCGGCGACTTCGAGGCATTCCTCGGGCGACAGATCGTCGTGCCCCTCGGCGGCAAGATGCCGCATGAAACCGGCAACCTCCTCGTCGGTCGGTTCATGCTCCAAGACGACCACTCGGCTACCGAATGCACGAGCCAGCGGATCGTGACGAAGGGCCACGTTGCTGATGGCGATGATGCCTCCCGAGAATTCTACGTCGTGCTGCTTGTCCTTGGACTTGTAGGTGACACGCCGTGGCTTACTCGGATCGCCACTGGTTGCCGCCATCAAAATCTGCATCGCTTGGTCGTTCTTGAACAGTGTGCCAATGTCGTCGAGAACAAGCACATGCTCAGGACGCTCAGCGATGAAGTCGAATAATCCCATGGGCGTCATTCGTGCATTGCGGTAGGCAAATGGCTCGCCAAGCTGTCGGAGTTCTTCCATGACCGTGAAGGTTTTGGAAGTGCCGGGTCTACCCACGAGGTAGCAGGCCGTGTGATAGCGAAGTGCAACACTCTTCACTCGATCTCGGATGCGTTGAATCCGGCGATTCAGCGCTTCAATTGGAGCGGGATTGCTGCGGACGTGAGTTGTCATGTAGTTCTCCTTTCGTTGAATTCCGATTTCCAGCTTTTCTGGAAACTGGAATGTGGAAATCGGACTCGGGAAGATGTCATTGTTCACGAGTATTAGTACGGCGGCATTTTTGGGCTTGTAAAGCAAATCAAATCACGAGTCGCTGTAACTGACTGTGGACTAGGAAGATGCGAATTAAGAAAAAAGCGATTGAAGAATGCAAAAAACACAGCCATTACAAAAACTGTTAATGTTGTAATGGCTGAAGTTGGCGGTTCTGAGCGTCGTTGCACGATATAGTCAGACCTTCGGCATCTCCCGCACACGCACGCTCTTGGGCCATTCCTTCCAATCGCCTGCGTGGTTGTTCTTCAAGCCGAGCCGGTTTGCCCCATCGACGACGTGACTGCCCAACTGCTTTAGGAAGTAGGCAATATCGTGGCGACGACACTGCTCGATCAGATTCGTGGCCCACCGGATGTCGAATGACCGTGCGCCGTGGCCGGATTCGCCGCCGTGAATGAGCCAGTCCACCTGCCGCAACCACTGTTCGAAGTCGATCTCCTCGACCTGCGGTTCGACGGAAAGAAAACGGATCGTGCCCTCATCGCCAACGCCGAGTAAATGCTTGATACCGCTGGTCGTCTTCTGGTTGGTGATGCTCGTGCCAGCCCAAACGTTGCTGGGCCACTCGACGCCACGATCCCTAAGCCACGCCGAGAACTCGGCCATCCGTTTAGGTCGTTTGGTCAGCCAGAGCCAGTGGTGTCGTCGTCCCGCCTCACTGCTGACGTTGGCGATCACTTCGTCCATCAGGTAATCGAACGTCACGACCTTCGAGAGCGCATCTGACATGTCACTGACGAAGATCAGCCGAGGCAGACCGTTCAGCCACGGTTTGTCAGGTCGATCCTTTCCTCGCAGGTCAGACCAACGGGCGGCCTCAGCCATGCGACCGGGGAAGAGCGTTACATCCTCGAAGCTCGGTGCGTATCCCTTGGTCGCACCACCGAATCGCATGTGAAGAATTCCGGCGTAGCAGGACTTTCTGTTTGTGTCCCAAAGTTCGCAGCCGTCACAGCCCATCGTCGGATTGATGGTGCTGTCGCACCATTGGATTTTCGTGTTCTTACTCATGTGTGATCTCCTTTGCGGAAGATGGGAATTCAAGAGTTGGAGTGAGACATCAGATCAGTCGTCGCTTCTCAGGCGTTGGAGGAAACTCGTGACCGCATTTGGCACACACTTCGTTCCTCAATGGATTCCGATGACTGCACATACGACACTTCTTCTGGAAGGATCGCTTGGGCTTCTTCTTTGCTGCTTTCTCCACCCAGAAGTCGTCCGCTTCGTCGAGCAGGACGAGCCACTTTTGTTTTTTGTGAGTGACTGTGGCCAGCACGCCTTGTTTTGCACCAGTCGCTTTGGCCCAATCCACATTGTTCTTCCACTTCGGTCGCTGGCTGCCGTTTGGCAGGTTCATGAGCCGCTTATCAGCGGTCGAGAAGTTCCGTCCGTACTGGCGTTTGATGGCGTCGAACACCTCGGTCATAGGCAGCACGCCGTCGTTGCACGACAGCAGGTCGATGATGAACTCGTAGTATTCGGCGGGGGCGATCTCGGGTTTTCGGCTTTTCATGTCATAGTCTCCTTGATTGGGACATATCGGGAGCGTCGCCCGATGCGCAATTGCGAATTGGGCTTCTCTCAACGGTTGGGTATGGGCATTAAAAAACCCGGCATGGAATCGCCGGGTTCACAAGAGTTGAAATGCGAGCCTGATCGTCAGGCGACTGTCTGTTGCGCTGTCATACACTTTGGCTTCGGTAGGTCGTCAAACATGAAGGACTCGCCGAGACCTTCAATCAGTTCCTCGACGTGCATGATGTCCTCATCAACATTTTCAAGACGGTACTCGAAAGTGAGCGGAAGCTCGTCGTCGTGGTCATTGGGGTTGCCGAACAACTCGACGTAGTCGATGCCAACCCGAAGGTCTTGCCAGTGATCGATGATGAGTGCGTCTCCGTCGAAACGGCCCATGTCGTATTCGACCAATCGCAGCTTTCGCAGCAGATCGCCAAGCGTGTTGATGTATCCGTTTTCATGCCAAGACCAGAAAGCCGAATGGATTTGCTCGCCTGCGAATGTCAAGTCTTGGGGGAATTGTTTCGATGTCATGTCATGGGTCACCTTAGATTGAGGAATCTTGTGTGCTGCCCCCGACGATGCTGTCGTCGGGACTTTCGATGTTGGAGCGGTGGCCTGCGATTCAGGCGGTCATTTCCCTCCTTTCTGTGACGTGTCTTGGCCGCTCTTTCGGCCCTCGGCTAAGGGGTGTCCAAAACCGGAAAATTGACGCCACCCATAAATCACATGGCATTACCATTGCGATAGTTACGGCGGCGTGCGAAAATCACAGATAACACAAAGGATGTCACATTCGATCCGAAAGCACGAAAATGCCGCCATCCGAGACGCAATTCAGGTCTGCCGCACAATGTTTCCAAGAGCGGCTCACAGAGCTTGTGAAATCGAAGGGCTTGTCGATCAAAGCAGTGGCTCAGGCGACCGGAATCGATTACGACAAGTTCCGCCGTTGGTGCAGCCGTGGGATCACTCGGCCTGACAGCCGATCATGGGAGGAGTTGTCGAAAGTTGCCGTTTACTTTGACGTTCGACGACCCGTTTACCTATGGGTGAGCCACGAAGTAGCGAGCGAGATCGAATCGTTCCGAGCGCATGGCGACTGGCAAGTTTACTGCGGTCATCCCGACCTTGATTTCGACAAGGTGGTGGAGTTTGGAGAACGGCTCAGGTTGGGAGAAACCGCAGAAGAGATTCGCCGATCAGTTCGGTGGAGACGCCCTAAGAAGAAAGTCAGCGTCGAGCATCTTGCAATGGCTCGAAACGCAGCCTTCCGAGTCGAGGACGTTTGTGTCTGGCTACCGGAAGAAAGCGCAAGATCGCTAGTGGACGAAGTTGACGCCCTGATCTGGAAGCATCGCAGTCGTCACCATGAGAAGATGACAGAGAGTCAAGATGGCTCTTCCGGGTTGTAATGGTCGTCAGATTCGATTTTGGAACTCAAAGTCTGAGTCAGACTGGATAATCTGGCTTGCTCTGCAATTTCCAAGTCGGTTCTCACCTTTCGGATGGCTTTCTCAATAGGGAGGCCACGGAGAATCCATCTCAGACAGGATGCGACAGCTTTCTCGTCGTGGTCGAGGGCGGCATCTACAATATCGGTGTCAGCGACGAGTAGTTTGAGTTGAGCAATTTTCAGAGGCGTGTACTGATCTCGTCCACCAACCTTGAGGCTGGCGAAATGACGAAACCTGAGATCAGACATGGGAGTGGCAGCGATCTCTTGGATCGTCACCGTTCTGGGACGGCTCATCGGACATTCCTTTCCTTCGAGGTTTGCAGTCGATGGCACGACGCCATCGGAACAAACAAGAAGGCGGAACATCACGAGTAGCAGCGCTACAAGCGAAGTAGCGCCTTGGATGATAGAGAGTGAGTCGAGCTTTTAAGCGGCGAGAGCCGACTGGTCACGCCGCCAAAACGAGGTGGGAAACATGGGCGTCCCACTCGGCGACGGAGGCAATGAAAAGTTCAACTGGGCCTCTGAACTCTCGACTGGCGCTAAAACGGCTCTCCGCAATAGTTGGCGGCGAGCCGTTTCTTGTTTTATAGCAATGCTTTACGGCTAATTTTGAGAATTGTCGTCGATTTCAAACAACCAGCGATTTCGGTAGGACAACAGGGCATTTGTTGCAAGTTATTGCCAGTAACGATGTTGCCGAGTTCAAATCCCGTCGCCTGTTTCACCCAAATAGCAGCCGACAGAGCCGAGTTTAAGTTGGACACCCCCTGAAGTGCGTCAATGTGTCGGGCCTCCGCTCACGACGGTTTTTGACTTCGCCACTTTGCACGACGCGTCCTCTGCTCCGGACGGACACCAAAGGATCGGCTACCGTGCCGGTAAGCGGATACTTGACTGGCAGGTGGCCGGCCAATATACTGCAAGATGGGGGTAGCGGGCGCTGGGGCGCTATTGTTCGAAACCCATAGCCCTCGTCACCTTGGCATGGGTTGCCACTACGGGCCTCCACGCCTGCGAGAGCAGACAGGAGACGCACGATGCAGATCCAAGGCTTAGGAATCGAGTACGAAACTGGCGAGCTGCTCTTCCCTCCCATGGATGAGCGAGTGTTTGCCGCGACCATACTGCAAGCGCTAGTGCGCAATGCTGACGAGATTGCTGACCAAACTAGGATTACTACGACCGGCACAACCTTTCGAAATGAGATCGAGCGAGTGCCGACAGTCGATTTGGGTGAGCCACGGGCAGCGGGATGGACCTTCCTGGTAAATGAGCAAGACCCGGACCGCTCCCAGATCGTAGATATACTCCGCCCATTGGCTAACCATCGCCGCATGGCGAATCCTTCGGAGCCTCTCATTTATCGAGGTGAGCCGGCCGAGGAGTGGTGGTTCTGGCTCCTCGACAACTACTCAAGCCTGGGAGGCAGAAGACCTCCTCATTATGTTCTGATGGTTGGTGGACCGGAGCAGATTCCGTTCAAGTTTCAATCGCTCCTCCAGAGCGCTGCCGCAGTCGGTCGCGTCGCTTTCGATTCTCTCCAAGACCTCGAGGCCTACGTCAAAAAGGTCATTCGGCTCGAGAATGAGGACGCCCCCGTCACCACCCGAGAGGCAATCGTCTTCGCTCCAGACGGAGGGTTACAGGACCCAACCTACTTCAGTCGCCTCTATATGGCTAAGCCTCTGGCAGACGAGATCAAAGACAAGCTGTCGTTAGACGCCAAGCCGATTCTGGGTTCAGAGGCGACCAAGCAAAACCTGGTCGAAGCTTTGCGACGTTCCCGACCCGCTCTGGTCTACACGGCAAGCCATGGACTAGGTGCTCCGAACGCCACCGCAGAAATCCAGAAGGCTATCCAGGGAGCGATATGCTGTCGAGTGCAACCGGTCATTCGGGAGGGTTGGGTAACTGATTTAGCAAATTGGGGTGTAAAAAGATGGGTCTTTCTGCGATATCAGGGGTTCTGACAACCAAACATCGCAGGAGACCCAATAATGATTATCCCAGACACATCTTCTTCAATCAACCCCAACTTCCTGTTTGGCCTATTTGATCGACTCGCATCAGAAGTCAATCGTGCTGTACAGGAATGCATGCCGATTCGTGATTTCGAGCAACATGTTCAACAATCGGTTGCTCAAATTGGTGCTTCAGCAATCTCGTTGTACCTGGAAATGCTTGGCGATGGCGACGTGGGAGAAAAGATCCAGACAGAAACAGGTGAAGTGCTTCATCGCAGCGAAGAACCCCGACAACGGTCCATCCGAACGATCTTTGGTGAGCATCGGTTTGAGCAGTATGTTTATGGCGTCGATCTTGGCCGCAAGATTGATTTGTATCCTGTGGATGTCATGATTCAGATGCCAGCAAACACATATTCTCCGTGGTTTCGCGAGGTCATGCATTATCTCAGCACAAAGATGTCGTATCAGGAATCATCAGATGTGATTTCTTTGTTGTATCTGCAAAAGAGTCCGGTCGATACTCTGGAACGAAATATCCACAATCTGAGTGAATCTGCAGAACAGTTTCTGAATGAGATCCCAATTCCTGCACCAACAGCAGAGGGAAAGATTCTGGTGGTGAGTGCCGATGCCAAAGGAGTCCCCATGGTTCGCAAGACGAAGGCGATTCCAGCGTTTGATCAACGGTATTTTCCTGGTAATCGGCGTATGGCGACGCTGGCGACCGTATATTCCGTGAATGAATATTTTCGAACGGCTGAAGAGATTGTCGCAGCGTTATTTCGAGAAAACTCGAATCGTGAGGAGAAACGCCCCGAACCGGTGGGCAAAGTGGTTGCGGGATTTTTGTCGCAATGTGATGCGGAGGGGGTGCTGATCAGAGGCACGCACCACGCGATGGTGTGGGCAGCAGAACAGGTCGAACGTCGCCACCAATCAGGTCAGCCTTTGGTACGGCTGATGGATGGTCAGACCAGTTTGTGGGAAGCATCTGATGTCAATTTCGATTCATACGAAACAATTGATATCCTGGATATCATTCATGTTGCCAGTTATGTGTGGGATGCGGCAAAAGTGTTTGAGTCTCACCGTGAACATCAGGAAGCGTTTGCTCGAGACCGCCTATTGAGAATCCTGAAGGGAGATGTGAAAAGTGTGGTTTCGGGAATCCGTCAGAAAGCGACAAAAAGCGAATTGAAAGCAGAAAAGTTAAAGAAGATTAATCAGGTTTGCAACTACTTTGAAAAGAACTACCACCGGATGAGATATGACAGCTATTTGCAGCAAGGGCTGCCGATTGCAACTGGGGTGATTGAAGGGGCTTGTCGGCACCTGGTGATGGATCGAATGTGCCGCACGGGAATGAGATGGAAAACGAAAGGGGCCCAGGCAATGCTACACGCCCGAGCAATTGATCTGGCAGGTCGAACCAGAGATTTTCATATTTACCTGGCTAACCAGGAATACCAAAGAACAGACAGGTTCCGCAAACAGCTCAATCTGTCCCACTTATTACCCTTGCCCGGATGACCGGTTGCACTCTATGCTGTCAGCGATCAGGCCGTCAGCCTGACGATGAATGGCTGTTCACGGCGGACGATGTGCCCCGAGCCGAACCATTTCTAGAAGGCTCGTTGTGGTTCCAATTCGCCTGTTTCGGTTACGGAACACCTGCCGAGAGCGACTTCATGCACTGGCTTGGTCGGCCTGGGTTAAATGCCTCCTCCGACTTCATCGCAGCCCTGCCCAAGGCACTCCTGGCACATCCCCGCGGGCCCGTGGGGTTCATCGGGCACCTGGACACGGCATGGCTGCATGGGTTTGCCGATCCGGATAACCCGCACATCCTCGACCGCTGGCATTCGAGAATCGAGCCATTTGTCGAGGCGGTGCGGACAATACTTCGAACAAATCCCGCAGGTTTGGCTTTGGCGAATATGAGCAAGCGATACGACATCTGTAATGCGCTTTTGACAGGGACAGTTGACCGGCTCCGCAAGAACAAGCTCAAGGTGACGCCGGAATTCGAGATCGCTTTGGCGAGCACGTTTATCACGCGGAGCGACGCGCAAAACTACATGATCTTCGGCGACCCTGCCGCCCGACTCAGAATCCCCGCCGCGAAGTGAAAGGTGGTTGCCATGCCGACTCATTTCGATGGGTTCACTGAGGACGAGATCGACCAAGGCTACGAAGCCTTCTTTTCAGCTCGTGATTGCGATGAACTTGGCCATGCCATTGACGATCTTCCCGTCCTCAGGGCGCCAATCTTCCACGCACTATTGCGGAACTACTTCCAAAAGCATTACCAGCAGGACGACCCCAGATCTAACATCCTGGAAGAGCGCTATTACGCTTTCTTCGAGGTGCTGCACAATCGAATCTACAACCAGCTGGTACAGAATCGATTTGGAGCTTCCCTGGAGGGTTCCATCCAGCCGGAGCGGAAGCCCTCCTTTTATGCGCCTCCTTTTATGCAATTCACGCTCGATTTGGTGGAAGGAATCGTGCCCGCGAGCGGGCCAACCTACATTCTGCCGAACGACCAAGGGCGCCTGACCGATGAGGTCAGCAGGCTAATTGGAAAGCGCGCCAGCCTGTTGCCTCACCGTCCAAGACCGGGGTCACGATGGTCCATGCTTGTCCTGAGATGTCCGGCTTGCGGGGAATATCGACTCGAAGTTCGCGCGTTCGTCGTTAATCTTGTCACTGAGCCCGCCCTATTGGAACCCCTTCGCGAGGGCCTAATTAACAACTCGCGCTGCAACGCTTGCAGTGGCGAGCTAGTCGAACCACTGCGTGTTTGGGCTGTAGAGGAGCCAACTCCTGATAATGATGCGTTGTCTTTGTTGTCTTGTGCTTATGTATTTGGCCCATCGCTCCTAATCTATCAACCCCCACCGGGGACGGTCCGTGACAAGACCGTGGACCGAGTGCTCGAAGTTCGCTTCCAACAGCTACTTCGTGACAGCGGTGTTAATGATTGGCTACGTGCCCAACCGGGCCAGGAAGGCCCTCGAATGATGGTGTTCGGAGTCGCATACAACCTTAAGGAACTCGTCTCATATTCGCAGCAACAGGACGATTCCGAAGACTTCCCCTTGGACATGAGGACGTTTGTCTCGGACCAAGCCGAAAAAGTTCGCAGTGGATTCGCGCCGCTCGGGGCAACCCTGAAGGCGGTCCGGGAGGTGGCTTCCGCGGTCGGCCACGATTGGCCTGTTGTTGTGCCTTCCCTGCCTGAACACGGAGGAGCTAGAGATCCTTATGAGGTGGTGATCGTAGCAGTCATCGCTGAGGAGTGTGCCCGGCTTAAAGGTCTCCCAATTCCAGCCCGCGTGCTACTGGCGGGGGTCACAGCACAAGCCCTTAGAACCATCAGTGAAAACGGCATGGCTGAGGCAGCTGTCGCGGCGGCCCGCGACCTTCTTGACGAGGTCGATGACAGCGATCCGATGAAAAGAAAGGTAGAGATGGCGCTCCGACTTGGCGAGGCGGAACAAGTGCAGGCACTCGGCGAGGCGGAACAGTCACTCTTGTTACGATCGGGGTTTCTCCAGGATTCAAGCGAGCTTATCGACGAATCGAAATACGAACTCAGCATCTTTCAGGAGCGTGAAGCGCAAGCCTCTTTGAATCATATGACAGGGAAAATCGCCGAGTCGGTGGCAGGCTACGCGGAATGCTTGCCTCGCCTCGAAAAAATGACCAGTGAGGTGCAATCCACCGCGGAAGCGAACCCAGATGATGGAGAGGCTGTAGCGCGTTCGATTGCGGCTCAACATGCCCTAAGCGGGTCTATGGCCAATTGGGCGACCGTTGTCATGCATTTGGCGGATCACATTGATGGCCTTTCTGTGGTCTGCACAGGCTCTACGAGGATGGCGAGCGGTGGCAATCCAAGGATAAGGGATTCGCGACACGATGCAGAGCTTAGGGAATCGCTTGACGAAGCGGTGAGGGAATACGAACGGCGTTTCAAGGGTCCAATGTCATCAGCTGCACTTCGCGACATAGGCTGCAAACTGTTTGAGAGGGCGCTATCGATAAGCATCGCAGTTGAGGGTTGGCGCTTCGCCGCCATCCAGGCCGGCCATCTTTCTTACATACATGGGAGGGCTGGGCGTATACTGGAGTCGAAGCGCTACGCCGAAAAGATGATGGAGTATGCAGCGCGAGTCGGGGGGCATGAGCAGCTGGCGGTGGCTCACCATTGTCTTGGCGACATTGCGATAGACGAGAAGGACGGAGGAAAGGCGCTCGAGCACTATCGAAGCGCGGCCCGTGAATGCGTTCATCTTGCTGTGAGCTCCGGCCAACACATCGGAAACTATATCGGGCAGGCAGAACAGTTTGCCATCGGAGCGATGATGGCTTCCGAGTTTGGTGCGGAGCCGATAGAGGTTTTCCTCGTTACAGAGACAGTTAAGGCTCTGCCCACGGCAATTGCAATAGGCCGACGTGGTTTGGACGGCGACCAGGTCGTGGTGAACAAGGATCGGGCTGAACTTGTTGCGCTCAGGGAACGGCGGGAAGAACTGCGTCTCAGTGCGGTTTGGGATAGGGGTAATCTCCGAGCGATTCAGTCAGATATTGACGCGGTTGAGCTGGAGATCGAGCACCTTACCCGTTCGTTAACAGTTCGTGATCCAGGCTACCTCCTGCAGTGCGACGCCGCAGGTCTAGAGTTCCCGCGACCCGGTGAGTTCTTGAGACGTCTCGATGCCCTTGGCTCGGCTACAGTCTTTCTGGGAATCTACCCCGAGGCCCGTGGGCTGTGGTCCTATATGATTGGTGCCGATGGGTGCACTTACCGACTGACGCCTTGGCCTCTTAATGCCGACGGCAAGCCGATGTTCGACCAGCTCTCCAGGTCTCAGTGGGCGGAGATGATCCTGTCGCCACATCAAGATCGGCTTCGGAGCCGAGCACCCACCGACCGCCTCGTGTTTTCTACTCACGATGCATTCCCGCGGCTCTCGCTCTCCTCGCTCCCGTTCGACTCTGAGCCTCTTTGTCGTAGGATTAGCATTTCGTATATCCAGAGCGGCGAGGTTTTCACTGCCGTTTTGCGCTCGTCACGTTCTAAGTTCAAAACGATCGCTTGCTTCGGGAACCCGGACCGCAGTGACTGTGGTTCATTGCCACATGCAGAAGACGAGGCGGCAGAAATCGTCACGTTGTTCCAAAGGCACAATCTGGATGCAGAGATATTTGTTCGAGATCGAGCTTCTGTCACGGCCCTCAAGCAAATTGCCGTGCAGAGTGATGTGTTGCACTTCGCGTGCCACGCTGGGGGTGACCTTTCGGGTTCGAACCTATCGCGCCTGCTGCTTGCTCCCGACCCGATGAATAGGGACAGCGGAGACCTGACCGACGGGCGGGTATTGACCGAGATCAGGTTCAAGCCGGGTTGCTTCGTGAACCTCGCTGGGTGTCGCACCGGTGGAATGCATGACAACCGCCGTGCGCTCCCCCGTGGCCTGGTGGGCGCTTTCCTGTACGCAGGCGCCGTCGCCGTCATGGGAAGTTTGTGGCCTGTTGCCGATCACGAGGCACGTCTATTCCAGAACGAGTTTTACCGACATGTCCTCTCCGGTTCTGGGCTGGTAGCGAGCTTGGCCGCTACCCAAAGAGCGTGCCTTGACGGCAATCTCGGCGTGATGATGGAACACCCAGGTGCTTGGGCTGCCTACGTCATTTACGGCGAAGGATAGGCGCCTGCGCCAAGGTGGAGCAACTCCGAGCAGCCCGCCTAAGATGCAGTCGCGATCGCGTCACTCTCCAGCCCAACGCCGGGCTTGGCGAGAATCCATCCTTGCCTTCCTGTCTGCTGGCCCGACGCGCGTAAGCCGAGTTCACCAGCACGCTTAGGACCGACAGGCCGAGGGTAATTCATTTCTCGGCGTTGCGCTCTCCGGGTGTGATCGACCGCGGCACTGAACTCCACCCGGACCATTGCAAGCAAATTAGCCCATCAACGACTTTACCCATTGCCACAGCGATACTTCTTGTGTTTGCATTTCGCGGATGTCGTTGCAAAAAAAGTTCTAACGGTGTCTTGTTGCCCCGACTTGACAATACAAGAAGCGCTTCTGCAATCAAGCCGAAGAAGTACTCACCGCCCCTGCATTCTTTGTCATGATGATGGAACTTCACTCGTTAAGTGCGGACAGACAAAATTGGCTGATCTCGTAAAAACACAACAGAAACAGATATTATGCTTTGACAGAATCGACGAATGGGCGCCAGTCCTTTCTGAGATTCTTTTGCCTCTTGCACCTGCCGATATTCAACTTAGACTCAAGGAATCCGCACCCGAATACATTGAAGATGCGAAAGACTTATTTTTAGAACATGTGTCGCGTGAGTCAGTTATTGACGCAATGCTAGGATGGATCAATGGATCCAGAGTAGCTGCTTTTCACGGTGGGATCAATTCGCTTGTCACCACTTAAGATCTCTACTCATCAATATCTGATCTATCAACAAATTACTTGAAAAGTATTTTTCTGCAACAAGTTAACAGCCTGCTCCCAATGCTTCAAAATTATTTTTCAAAATTTTTCCATTTTTCGGGAATCTTTCCCACTCCAAGTGCGTCTTATCTAATACTGTTATTAAAAACAGTTGAAAAGTGGATATTTGTTTACACTAAAGGAGCTTCAGGATGGGTGATTTCAAACTACGGTTCGGGTGACGGAGGACAGCGGTAAACAGCAACCTTGGCCTCATTCGCGGGCACATCTTCAGGATACTGGTATACCAGCTCACCCTGCTTCATGAACTCGCGCACTTCTGCGATGTAGGGAAGCTGGGAGTGGCTGGTTTTGGAATTTGGCTCAAAAACTACGTAAATTACCGGGCCACGGTACGGTCTTGGGAATTTTTCCGCATTGGGTTCTGCAGGACTGTACCCATTCTGCAGCAGGTATGAAACGGTAAGAGTTTCAAAACCAAATTCCAGGTCTGATTTACCTGCGTAAAACTTGGCCCAGCCAAATGGGTCCATTACTTCCGCATTTGCTGGTACATGGTGGTACATCCACATGCCTACCGCACGATGCCCCACGCGGTGGGCGTGCAATGCTTTGAAGTTCAGTGGCAATGTTGATGCGACAGCTATCGTCAGGTAAATTGTTGTCCACAGCATGGGGGTGCCTTTTTTCCAGATTGCTGCTGCCCACTGCCCAATCAGGAAGAATCCCTGGATGGCAAAAAAGCTCATGCACATTACAGGAAACAAGGTGTGTCGCTGGGATAAATACCCCGCCATGGAGGACACGTAAACCAACTGCACCAGGTAGCCCACCATCAGAAACAGCAGCAGGATGCCGGTGCGTGTCATTGACTGCCGGAAACGGAAGATCAACGCCAGGGCGCTCAGACAAAACAGGATGTAAAAGCTGGTTTTGCAGATTTCCTGTACCAGTGCCTTTAATGCCCAGACGACTTTCGGCAAATGCCCATGCTTATCCTGGTGGTACCATGCAGCAAATGGCTGTGCCACGATTCCGGGCAACTTGCTTTCCTGTGGTTCTGCTCGCTGGTAAAAGGTTTTTTCCATTTCACCAGTCAGAAAATAGTCCAGCAGGCCCAGGCCGGTGCGTTTGTTGGTGAGTTTGCCAATCACCGAAACATACGGTGCGGCAAACAGGATGGCACCCAACAACATGGCAAGCCCCTGGATCATCGCCTGGGCCCCCACGCGGGTGCGGATGTACATTATCATGCGGATGAACAGAAACAGCCCAATCAGGCCAAAAACCATCAGGGCATCTGGCCGAATGAGGAACGCAACGCCGCACGCAAAGCCACTGGCGGTGAACCATGCGAGGGCAGATCGGAAATTTTGGGCAAGATTGCCCGCAACCGCGAACCACACGGCAGTGGTAATTGTCGCAAGATAGAGAGTGTCTGATAGCCCATCGCTGCTGACTTCTGCAAAAACAGGGATCATGGCAAACAGCAGCGTACCCCAGAAAGCGGGTGCCGCACCCAGGTAGCGTCTGCCAATCCAGTAATGTGGGAAGATCATGAAGATTGCAGCGAATGCCGATACCAGTTGTGCCGCAAAGATATAGTCGGTAGGTTCCAGAGGCCCACGGATCTGGGAAAGCAGTTTGCCCATTCCCCAGATGGCGAATGGAAAGCCAGGTGGATGATCGGACCGCTGAATGACTTCCTTCGCATCTGAAAAGCGGCGGGCAGGATTTTGCGGATCGAGCGGTGGCTGATCCAGTTGCCGTGCGTAACGGCAGAAAATAAGGCAGTCGCGCGAAGGTACTTCTGTTCTGGCAATCATTACCCCACGGGTAAGCAGTACCAGCAGTACAATAAATAATAGTCGGTGCCATTCTCGGTGAAATGGCACATAAACCGTGCGTGCGTTTGGTGTAACTTCTGGCATCATTCGCGAAATAACGTACAACCAGTTACGAATAGGTTAGTAGGAAAACAGGATTATTCAGGGATAAAATCATGATTACCGTCAGCCCAACGATCCAGATTCCCCTGGATGAATGCCACTGGACGTTTGTGCGTGCCAGTGGGCCGGGGGGTCAGAATGTCAACAAAGTGGCATCCAAAGTGGTGCTGCGCTGGTCGCTGGAACAAAGCCCCAGCGTGCCTGACCTTCTGCGCACCCGTTTTCGGGAGCGTTTTCCCACGCGGTTGACCAGTGAAGGTGATGTGATTATTACCTCGCAGCTCACGCGGGACCGGGAACGGAATCGCACCGATTGCGTGGAGAAGCTCACTCGTTTGCTGCAACTGGCAATGGAAATACCCAAGAAACGGCTGGCTACCAAGCCCAGTCGTGGGTCGAAAGAACGTCGCCTGACCAACAAGAAACAGAATTCAGAGAAAAAATCGATGCGTCGCACCACCCCCACGGATTAGTGGTGATTACTGTTCAGAATCGAATCGATTAACGCTCCCATATCTGCAAAAAACCGGTCTGGCTGTGCTGCCAGCAAATCCTGTTCACTGTTAGAACCCGTCGGCACCACCCATACAGGAATCTGTGCGTTCCGTGCGGTTTGAATATCGACAATCATATCACCCACAAACAGGGTGCTGGCTGGGTTTGCCTGAAGTGTTTCGATGGCGGAATGGACCATATCTGCAGCCGGTTTTGGCTGGGGCACCAGATCCGGTCCAAGCACCGTGGCAAAATAGTGCTGAATATTCAGCCCACGGCACAATTCCTGGGTAAAGTAGGACGGTTTATTGCTGCAAACGCCCATTTTTACCCCACGTTGGTGCAGTTGTGCCAGCCCCACTTCCACGCCTGGTAACAGTTCGGTGTGGGAAAACATTACCGATGGGTGATGTTCGCGATAGATTGCTGCCGCCTCTTCAGGATTTATTCCGGGCAGCAGGGTATCCATCAGGTGCTCAAGCCCGTGCCCCACCAGAATGCGCAGATGGTCTTCGGAAATCGGTGGCTTGCCATAGTGGCTCAACACATGGTTGGCACTGGCAGTAATTGCGGGATAGCTGTTGGCTAGTGTCCCATCAAAATCGAATAATACAGCAGAAAAGCCCAACGGTTCATCCTTGTGATCAGTATGAAAGTATTTTATGATGGCCGTGGAATATTTCCCTTGCAAAACAACAGTTCCTGTAAGGAACTTCGCTCTCTCAGGAGTTATTCATGGATTGGTTCAAACTTGGATATGCCTTCGCATGGTGGGGAATCTCGGCTGTCTGGTGCGTTTCGCCCGCTGCCGAACAAAAAACAGTTACCAATTCCATTGGCATGAAACTGGTGGAAATTCCTGCGGGCAAATTCCAAATGGGCAACGGCCAAATTGCACCGGTGGATCGTGCTGATTGGGCGACCCGCGACCATGATGAATCCCCAGCCCACATGGTAACGATCTCGAAGTCGTTTCTGATGGGTGCTACAGAAGTAACTAATGCTCAATTTGAACAATTCGATCCGGATCACCGTAAGTGGCGTGGGAAACGTGGTGTCAGTAAGGGGGATAACGAGCCAGTGACGTTTGTCACCTGGGATGAAGCGATTGCTTTTTGTGCCTGGCTGAGCAAAAAGGAAGGTAAACCCTATCGCCTGCCCACCGAGGCAGAGTGGGAATACGCCTGCCGTGCAGGTACCACCACTACCTATCATACCGGTGATACGATCAGCGATATGCATGCAAACCTGGGTGCCACCAAATCAACTGTGGAAGTGGGAAAGTTTCCCGCAAATGCCTTCGGCCTGCACGATATGCATGGCAATGTGATGGAATGGTGCCACGACTGGTATGGCCCCTACTACGAGGCCCACGCACAGACCGATCTGGTGGGGCGTGCCGATGGCGACGCCCGCGTGGCACGCGGCTGGTGTTTCCATCAACCTGCACGCAGTTTTCCAGCAGCCCGATATGCCAGATCGGCCAATCGTTCTGGGTTTTTGCCCCACGATGCCAACATGCAAACCGGCTTCCGCGTGGTGCAGGGGGAATTGCCTGCAACCAAACCAGTTCCACGTGAAGTGCTGCCCTATCAGGTAAACGTAGTTCAGGAAAAGAAGAATCCAAAGGAACTGCCCAGCACGAATTACATCAATTACCTTGCTGAAAAAAAGAATCCCAAACTGCCACCGAATATGTTTGGGCCAATCTTCTCCAACCATAACCATTACGGTGCGGTCACTGTTTGCCCCAATGGTGATGTGCTGATGGCCTGGTATACCACCGTGGGGGAGCCTGGACGCGAAATGACCCTGGCCTGTAGCCGATTGCGGGCGGGTAGTGATACCTGGGATCCCGCCTGTCTGTTTTTTGACATCCCCGATGTGAATGATCACGCACCGGTGCTGCTGACCCATGGTAAGCGGATTTACCACTTCTGCACGCAATCGTTGATTGGCTGGGATTACGCCACCGATATCGTGCGGTGGTCGGAAGACAATGGTGTTACATGGAGTAAACCAATTGCGATGGTCACAAGGGATGCGGTGATGCCTTTGAGCCAGCCTTGCTCCGCACTGGTAGCCAAAGACGGCACGATCGTGGTGGCATGTGATGGTGATGTGCATAAAGATGAGCGATTGATCGTCAGCAAAGACAATGGTAAAACCTGGCAGGTTCAGGCAGGTGATATGCGAAAAACTGCGGGAAGTTATGCCATCCACCCCGCGATTGCCGAATTAAACGATGGTCGAATCATCAATTTTCTACGGGGGCCAAATCCAATGCCAGTACAATATTCCAGCGACCTCGGTGCCACCTGGCAGCAGGAAAACAGCCCGTTCCCGGGCATCAGTTCCGGCATGAAGGCAAGTGCAATGCGTTTGAACAGCGGCAATCTGTTGTTGATCAGCATCGACACCGCTGGCAAATTTGTGGGCAAGAACAAAACCTTTGCCGCACTGTCGAAGGATGATGGCAAAACCTGGCCCCACATCAGGCAACTGGATGGTGTGGGTGGATACATGGCGGCATGTCAGGCGGAAAACAGCACCATTTACGTCGCCGGTTCCCGCATGGGTGTGGTGGCGTTCAATGAGAAATGGCTTACTGGGAAATAATGAACTGATTCGTAGGAGAATCCTGTTACAACAATGAAGCCCAACTGGGATGTCGTCGTCGTGGGTGCAGGTGCTGCGGGGCTGATGGCAGCAATCCGTGCAGCCGAGTCGGGTGCACGCACCTTACTGCTGGAAAAAAACCGCAAAGTGGGTGTGAAAATCCTGATGTCCGGTGGCACACGCTGCAACATCACCCACAATTGCACCACTCGGGAAATTGTGACTGCGTTTGGCAAAAACGGGAACTTTCTTCATTCGCCGCTGGCAAACTTTTCAGTGCAGGACGCCATCCAGTTTTTTCATCAGGAAGGTGTGCCCACCAAAGTGGAAGATACGGGCAAAATCTTTCCGGTTTCCAATAAGGCACTGGATGTGGCGAACGCACTGGAAAAACGCCTGCAGCGTGCGGGAGCGATCCTGGCCCTGGAAGAGCCATTGCTGCAGTTGCAGACTGTTGAAAATGGCTACGAACTCACCACACCAAAGCGCACGGTCACCACTGCGAAAGTGATTATGACGACCGGTGGAAAGTCGTATCCTGGCTGCGGCACCCGTGGGGATGGTTACCCGATTCTGACCAGATTCGGACATTCCATCGTTCCCACTCAGCCCGCATTGGTGCCCATACGCGTGCTGGCAGAATGGATTGCCGATTTGAAAGGGATTACGCTGGCCGATGTTGACCTGAAGGTAATGGAACAGCAGAAAAAGCTCTCCCAGCGTCGAAATGGCTTTCTGTTTGCTCATTTCGGCTTGTCCGGGCCAGCCCCATTGGATGTCAGTAAGGCAATCAGCACGCACGAGCGGCCAGCATCGCTTCATCTGGAGTGCGATTTTCTCCCCACGTGGGATCGCCCAAAGCTGGATGCCCACCTGCAGGCGATTTCTTTGTCGGCAGGGAAGAAACTACTGGCCAGCGTGCTCAGTGAATTACTCCCACGTCGACTTTGCGACCATTTTCTGCAACGAATTGGCGAAGATGTCGAACGCAAAGCGGCGGGATTAAGCAAAACCACCCGAGGATTGCTTGTCGATGCAATCAAACAACAGCACTTACCTGTTGTGGGCACGCTGGGCTACGAAAAAGCAGAAGTCACCACAGGTGGGGTCGCGCTGGCCGAGATCGATTCCCGCACCATGCAAAGTAAACTCCAGTCTGGGTTGTATGTGGCGGGTGAACTGTTAGATTTAGATGGGCCGATTGGTGGCTTTAATTTCCAGGCTGCCTGGAGCACCGGTTGGTTAGCAGGTCAAAGTGCCGCCCGTGCGGTGCAAGAGGAGCGAAATTTCGAATGAGTTTATCGGCACTAGACTTTCCAACCACAGACCCCACACCCATTTTCGAAGTTTTTCGCAATGGTTATGCCACCGATCTGTTGACAGTAGCGGCGATTGATTTCAAGCTGTTTGATCGTCTGGACCAAGCGAAAAAATCGTTTGAACAACTGGCGGCTGAGTTGCAATTAGCCCCACGTGCGTTGAATGTGCTGCTGACTGCGATCCGCGCCATGGGTTTGGTGGAACAGAACGACGATGCCACCTATTCGCTCTCTGCGGGTGCGGCGGAGCATCTTGTTTCGGGAAAATATTTCGAAGTGGGCGGGTATATCGGGCTGGTTTCCGAAGCACCCAGCGTGCGGGCAATGGCAGAACGCTTATGCACCAACAAGCCCGCGGAAAATCGTGCGGACGACACCGGTGCGGCATTTATTTACCGCGAGGGGTTGGATTCGGCGATGGATCAGGCCGATTCGGCACGCCGACTGACAATGGCACTGGCTGGGCGGGCAAAAAACGTGGCACCGTACCTGGCGGCAAATGTCGATTTTTCCCAAACCAAACTTTTGCTCGATGTGGCAGGTGGGACAGGCATTTACGCGATTGCCTGCCTGCAAAAATATCCCCACCTGCGGGCGATCGTCTGGGATCGGCCAGAAGTATTAAAAATTGCTCATGAAATGGCTCTGGCATACGGCGTTGCAGACCGCATGGAATTCCAGGCGGGTGATATGTTCACCGATCCTGTCCCAGGTGGGGTGGATTGCATGCTGCTTTCGAATGTGCTGCACGACTGGGATGTGCCTGAGAATCTGAAGTTGTTACAAAGATGTTACGAAGCACTACCCCAAGGTGGGAAATTGCTAATCCACGATGTGTTTCTGAACGATGATCTGGGAGGCCCATTGCCATTGGCGTTGTATTCGGCAGCACTCTTCACGCTGACGGAAGGCCGGGCCTATTCTGGTTTAGAATATCGCACCTGGCTACAGCAAGTTGGCTTTGAACCCACCACAGAAATCATTCCCACGCTCGTCCACTGTGGGGTGTTAAGTGCCACAAAAATCAAAATGTAAGGAAAAGCAGAAACTTGAAAGGAGAATTTTTGCTGGTACAAACTCAATATCTTTCAAATCGCACCATGATTACAGTTCTGGGAGATGACGCCCATGAGAAAGGCATTTACGCTGATTGAATTGCTGGTTGTGATCGCAATTATTGCCGTGCTTGTTGGTCTGTTAATACCAGCAATTCAAAAGGTACGCGAAGCTGCATTGATGTCTCAAAGTTTGAATAACTTGCGGCAGATGGGTCTGGCGTGCCACCAACTGGCAGACCAAAACGAAAGCAAATTACCAGGGCACATCCACTTCTGGCCAAACTATCGCCATCAGACTTTAATTGAACTTCTCCTTTACTTAGGTGAACTGTCAGCTTACCAACGTTTCGAAAGTAAGGATTTTAATTGGTTCGACGAAGTGTATTGGTTGCCCATTCGGACTTATTTTTCTCCATTGGATCCCTCGCGCGGGATGACTGCTCCGTTATTAGCCCAGTTTGAAGGGCCATACGATTCAGAAAAACTCTCGGCTTCCAGTTACGGCATCAACATGCAGTTTTTCGCTGCCCGACCAGACTTGAAGAATATTACTGACGGATTGTCCCAAACAATTTGGTTTTCAGAACACTATGCATGGAATTGCAGTGGCATCGCGTTTATTTACACCGTAGGTACCGTACAAGGGCCACAGGGTAGTTGGGGGCCAGTGCAACCTGCCACTTTTGCAATGGCTAATAAACATGGCCGACCCAAACCTGGCGATTATGTCCCTGTTACCTCTGGCAACCCACCTGTAACTACTTCTGAAGGTGGGGTGGTATTCCAGGTACGTCCACGAGTAGAAGATTGCAATCCCCGACTTCCGAACGCAGCTTCAGCACGTGGCCTTCAGGTTGGGCTTGCAGATGGCAGTACTCGCATTCTAAGTCCTTCCATTACACCCCAGGTCTTTTGGGGCATGGTAACTCCAAATGGGGGAGAAGTACTTGGGGATTGGTAGAACTATTTCCCGAGGTTTATACAAATCTTGTTTGCTCTCAGCCCTAAAATCCGCTTGCATCTCCCCCACCAATCGGGGATACTGTGCAGGCGGTGTTTCACCCACAACCCAGCGGAAAAGATGAATACCCAGGAATTAAAAGAATTACTGCTCACCATTGTTGCTGATCAACGGTTACAGAAAGCAGAGAAAAATACGTTAAAGAGTTGGCTGGAACAGCACTGCACCACCGATCAGCAGCGGGGGGTTGCTCGTAGTCTGGTGTTTCAGGTGGCCCAGGAACAGGTAACCAGTGGAAATCCTAAAGATATCATCGACTGGCTGGAAGATGTCAATAAATTGTTGTTGCCACAGTTGGGAAATGACAGTCAGGAAGATGCATTTGCCTGTTTCAGCCCAGGGATGGCCTGCATCCAGGAAATCCTGCGACAGATCCAGCTTGCTCGCACTTCGATCGATGTGTGTGTCTTCACCATCACCGACGACCGGATATCCGATGCACTGATCCAGGCTCACAGCCGTGGGATCAAGGTTCGCGTGATTACCGATAACGATAAATCGGAAGATCAGGGGTCCGATATTGTTCGACTGGTGCGTGCAGGCATTCCATGTATCATGGACGAAACCGAAGCCCACATGCACCACAAATATGCTATTTTCGATGATGTCCGGCTGCTTTCGGGCAGCTTCAATTGGACACGAAGTGCGACGGAATACAATAATGAAAACCTGATCGTCACGCCGGACTCCAAATTAGTGAAGGAGTTTCGTAGCAATTTTGAAAAACTCTGGAAACAACTGGGATAATGATGCAACGAATCATACTGGCTTGCTTACTGGTGACCCCACAATTACTGTGGGCAGAACCACCGAACGAATATGTGAAAAAAGGTAATCGACGCGACTCGATTCGTGCCACTTTGAAAGCCAACAAGCTGCCCAATCTGGAAGGAAAGTGGTACTGGGTGGGGCCGTTTGACAATACCGATAACAATGGCCTCGCCGCGGAATACGCACCCGAAAAAGAGCTCAAACTGGATGCGAAATACCAGGGGAAAGGGAATGCTGCACTGCAATGGAAAGAATTCCCCCAGATGAAGCTGGGTACGGTGGTAAATCTGAAGCAGATTATCCCAAAATCGAACGATACGGTGGTTTACCTTTACCAGGAAATTGAGATTACAGGTGATGAACCGGAATTAATGCCACTGCAACTGGGTAGCGACGATGGCATTGCTGTCTGGTTGAACGGCAAACGATTGCTGCAGGAAAACGCGGTGCGTCCGGCAGCGCCCGACCAGAACAGTTGCGAACTGGCCTTGAAGCCAGGTAAAAATCAACTGCTGATCAAAATCAGTAACGTAGCTGGCGATTTTTCTGTTTACGTGCATCCAGAACTAACCAAATCGATTCCGGCTGTGGTAAAAAACCAGCTCCGCCGCGATTTCCCTGATGGAAATTCCAGCGCCGTGAATAGCTCTGCGGAAGCGAAGCACTATCGAATGTCGACGATCCCACTGCCGGAAGATTGCGTTCTGGAAGTGGGTGGGCTTGCTTTCCGGCCAGACGGTAAGCTGCTTGCCTGCACCCGACGTGGGGAAATCTGGCTGATTCACAACCCCACTGCAGCCGACCCGAACGATGTGAAGATGACCCTGTTTGCCAGTGGCCTGCACGAATCGCTAGGCATTCACGTGGTGGATAACAATAAAGTGTACGTGGTGCAGCGTCCGGAAATGACGTTATTAACCGATAAGGATGGCAACGGCACTGCTGACGATTTCAAAACCATTTGCGACAAGTGGGGCAACGCTGGCGACTACCACGAGTTTGCCTTTGGGCCTGCTGTTGACAAAGATGGCAATTTCTTCATTACTTTGAACGTGGGCTTTGGTGGGGGCCACCAGGGCAAATCACCTTACCGTGGCTGGTGCGTGAAAGTGTCTCCCGATGGCAAGATGGAACCATACGCCTATGGGTTGCGTTCACCGAACGGTGTCAACTTCAGTCCGGATGGCGACCTGTTCTACTGCGATAATCAAGGAGAGTGGGTGGCTTCCAACAAAATGCACCACATTCGCAAGGGCGAATTTTATGGCCACCAGGCAAGCTTGCCCTGGTTGAAGCACACCAAGTTCTACGACGAGAAGAAAAAGAACGATCAGGTTGCCAGTGGAATGATGTACGACGGCACACCCACTAAAAAGGATGGGCCAGTGACCTTCCCGGAACTCACCCCACCGTGCATCTGGTTTCCGTATGGCCGCATGGGGCAATCAGTTACTGAACCACGCTGGGATACCACGGGTGGCAAGTTTGGGCCCTTTAGTGGCCAATGCCTGGTGGGCGACCAGACCAAATCGATGATCATGCGGGTCGACCTGCAAAAGATCGGCGATACCTATCAGGGCGCCTGTTTCCCATTCCGCAGTGGCTTCCAGTGTGGGGTAAACCGACTGGTGTTTGCACCCGATGGCAGCCTGTTTGCAGGCCAGACCAACCGTGGCTGGGGATCTCTAGGAGGTAAGCCATTTGGTTTGCAACGCCTGGAATATACGGGCGAACTGCCTTTCGAAATCCTGACGATGAAACTGACCAAAACTGGCTATGCACTGCGGTTTACCAAGCCGATTGACCCAACAATTGCCAAAGAACTGAAAGCCTACAGCATGCAGTCATACACGTACAAGTATTTCAGCAATTATGGTTGTCCCGAAATGGATCGCCGTGCGGAAAAGGTGACTGCTGTTACGGTGGATGCCGACAATCTGGGTGTGCAGATTACCGTGCCGGATCTGCACAAGGGCCGTGTACGAAATGCGTCTCGAAGGCATTACTACCAAAGAAGGAGAGCCACTGTTGCACGCAGAAGGTTACTACACCCTGAATGAGTTTGTGAAGTGACCTTCGATCTTGTTTCGGCGATGCAGGAATTGTTCACTCAGCCCGATCATCCCATCCATCGGTATGGGATGTCGATGGCACTGGAAGCAGCCCGCACGGCTTATGATCGCGACGAAGTCCCTGTGGGTGCAGCAATTATTTCCGGTGAACAGGGCCTGATCGCCACTGCCTACAATCAGCGGGAGGAATTACAGGACCCCACGGCACATGCGGAAATGATTGCTCTGACCCAGGCTTCGGCGGCACTGCATTCGTGGAGGCTGGAAAATTGCATTCTCTACGTAACGCTGGAACCATGCCCCATGTGTGCGGGTGCTATTGTGCAGGCACGCATTCCTTTTGTGGTGTATGGCACCACCGATTCGAAAGCAGGTGCGTGCCACACGCTTTACCAGATTACCAATGATGAACGCCTGAACCATCGCTGCACCGTGCTGGGTGGTGTCATGGCCGAAGAATCCAAATTTCTGCTTAGTTCATTCTTTCAGGCGAAACGCCGCATGGGCAAAAAGTAGCTTTCAATTCCATTTGGCAGTACTTTTTGCACCCACGTACAGTCGGGGTGATATCTATTTTGGAATTTTTCACAAAAAAGTTTTTGATGCCGTAAGTAATTAATTTGTAATAGTTTACGCAGATTCAATTTCTGGAATTCTTGCAGTTTTGTAAACAAAATTTCACTTTTGAAAAAGCACGTGGATATATTAATATATGTGAACTTAAAAACAGTATTTCTGTTCAGGGGAAATGTTCATGCGTATATACAATGAGCTGCTTTGGCAAAAACGTCCAAAACGACCATCTTTTCCGTTGAGCAGTTGTTACCAAACGATTCCGTGCTGCTGTTCGTCTTACGTCCATGCCCCACCACGAGCAAAAAATGGCTTTGCCAGGTACTGGGCGCGAACTTTGCCGCACCACCTGGGCGTAACTGCTTTACGGGAAACCACTTGAAGGGAAATGCATAGTCAGGTTAGGTGGTGTTTTCATAGGATAGCCATTGTTCTGTTGCATTGATGGGGAAACCAGATGGATCAGCCTGCGATTCGTGTCAGCCAGCTTTGCAAGTCGTACGGACAAGTGATGGCGGTGGACAATATTTCGTTTGAAATCCCCCACGGTCAGTTGGTGGGGTTTCTCGGCCCGAACGGTGCCGGCAAAACCACCACCATGCGGATGATCACCACCTTGCTGCCCGCCACTAGTGGCTATGCCTACGTCTGTGGGCACGATGTGATGATGGAATCGATGGCGGTTCGCAATCATATCGGTTATCTGCCGGAAAGTGTGCCACTGTACCCGGAAATGAAGGTCGAAGAATATCTGTCGTACCGTGCGAAGCTGAAAGGCGTTGAACGCAGCAAGCGTCCGGCACGCCTGGACTATTGCATTGAACTGTGCCGCGTGCAGGGTGTCCGCAGGCGACTGCTGGCCACACTATCGAAAGGTTATCGCCAACGTGTGGGCCTGGCAGATGCACTTCTGGCAGATCCCAAGGTGCTGATTCTGGATGAACCCACCAGCGGGCTGGATCCTATTCAGATTCGGGAAACCCTGTCGGCAATTAAACAACTCGCCGGGCAGCACACCATCATGCTTTCCACCCACATTCTGAGCGAAGTGGAAGCAGTTTGCGAGCGGGTGCTGATTATCAATCGCGGTCGCATCCGGTGGGATGCGACCATGAAGCAGGCAGCAGAAGACTTGTATTATGCTCTGCATGTGCGTGGGCCGGTCGATGCTATTCTGGAACACTTACAGCGGATCGATGGGATTCAAAGTGCCCGTGTACTGGAATCGAAAGACGATATCCATTCGATCGATCTGGTTCCCCACAACAAGCAGGATGTGCGAGAAGTGATTTCCCGCACCATTCTGGAACGGGGCTGGGGCCTGCTGGAACTTGCCAGCAAACGCCGCACCGTGGAAGCAGTGTATATGGACGTGGTAATGAGCGAAGAACCAGAACAGGCGGTTGCGTGAGGTACTATGGCTACTGAAATTCAACCACTACCGGATCAGGCACCTTCCCGTTTGCAGGAAGACGCGATGTCGTTCACCCGCACGGTGGGGCTGACTGGTTTTGTAATGACTGTTGTGGGTGTGGCGGTGCTGGTCTTTGCCCTGCGTGGCGTGTTCAGCCTCGATCCCCACATCGGCCTGATGGCGACGGTGTTAGGCACCGTGATGATGCTGTTCCATGCATCCCGCGATACTGATCCCACGGTAACAACGCTTTATGGTTACGGTGGCGGGATGGGCCTGCCTATTGTTGGCCTCGGCCTGGCAATTGCCTTCAGTATGATCAAGGCCAAGCCGGATGATATTGCGGCCGCCACACGAATCGAATCGGTGCGTTACCTTTATAGCTGGTTCGCCATCCTGCTGGGCCTGTTGTTCCTGGTGATATATTGCCGCAACGAACAGGATGCTGATTCCCGCAAAAACGGCCTGATGATGCTGGGTGGCTCCGGCATGATTCTGTTTCTGGTGGCAGTATTTGGTTCCCACTTTCGCCCAGCGTATTCGTTGGGCTTCGGCTTACCACTGGGCCTGCTGGGAGTAGGTTATCTTGCTGCGTTCCTGGTACAGTCGGGTGAAGATACCAAACTTGGTTACCGTGGTGCCTGGTTTGTGACACTACTGGGACTGGCAACAATGTCAAGCGCCATGTTGCGAGCGATCATTCCCCATACACTGCCCTTTTTTGTGCCTGCAGGTATGTTGGTGCTGGGAATTGGTTTGCTTGCGGCGTTGGTGGGGCTGTTTATGGCATCCGACCTGCAGGTTGTTGTGCTGGCACGACGCGAACTACTAACTTACTTTTATTCACCCATTGCCTATGCGGTGCTGCTGTTAATGGCGGTGATTGGCTGGCTGGCGTTTTACCTGTTTGCCCAACAACTGTTTCAGGAAGTACCAGAACCAATCGTCATGTATTACTTGGGCGATTACTTTGGTGTTGTTCCAGTACTGTTTATCATTCCCGCAATCACGATGCGATTGATCAGTGAAGAAAAACGCACGGGCACATTCGACATGATGATGTCCGCACCTGTCAAAGAATGGAATGTGGTACTTTCAAAACTGTTTGCCAGCTTTATTTTCTTCATGCTGACCATGTCGATCTATGCGATTTACCTTGTCGCGCTGGTGGCAGAAACCGGCACCGCATTTGAATTTCGCACCCTATTGAGCTTCTACCTGGCCGTGGCCGTAACTGGCCTGGCATTTTTATCGCTGGGACTGTTTCTATCATCGCTGACGAACAATCAGATGGTGGCCGCGGTATTAACATTTGGTGCAATGCTTTTTCTGTTTGCGATATTCTTCCTGGAAAGGCTGGTGCCACCCACATCGCCATTTAAGAACGTTTTCCTGCACACCAGTTATGTCCATTTCTGGTGGAGTAGTTTGCGGGGCCACCTGCATGTGCGGGACCTTTTGATTCAATTGACCCTGGCTGGGTTTTGGACATTTCTTTCGGTGCGTGTGTTAGAAGCACGCCGCTGGTGGTAAGGAGCCTCTGATGAATTCGGAAACCGTATCCCCCACCTCGTTGCTGGAAACAGTAGCCAAATTGATCATTCGCAACCGCACCTACGTGGGGATTGTGCTGTTGCTGTCCAGCCTGGGCTTGATTGCGCTGGGTGGAAACTACCTGGTAAAATCGTTCAAAAGCGATGCTGTCAAAGCGAAAGGGCCATTGGCAGAACAGCCCACAGCAGATGAGAAGCAGGTTGATGTGAAGGACCTGAAAGAGAACACCAACCACCAGCTTCCAGTGGGGGTATGTTGCGTGCTGCTTTCCCTGACGATGGGTGCCGCTGGTCTGACGCTGGCGATGCGTGATGCCAATGCGGACCCCAAACTACAGACCGTCATGAGTGGCTTTCTCGCAGTAGCATCAACCATTGGCCTGATTGTGGCGTTAATGGGATTTTCGCTGCTGATAGTCTGGCGAGATTAACTTTTTCAATGGATTCTGGAAGATAAATCGGGTGAATCCCGCCCCGTGCTGATTGCGGGCATTGTTTTTCTGTTGGGGATGCTGTGGTCTTTCCTGGTGCTGCAATTGGGCCGCGGTCAGGAACGAAGAAATGCCGTGATTCGACGGGTGATTTACGGATTCAACTCGTTATTTGTCAGCGTGTTACTGGCATTCGTCATTTTGGTGGTGAACACGATTTTCTTTTACCAATTCCCCACGCCGTTCGTAACCAATGAGACCGCCTTCCAGGGTCTGAGCGAACCCACACAGAAGTATCTGGAAAAGCTGGAAACGCCAATCCAGATATATATGATTCTGTCTTCAAATGAAGAAGTTGAAATTCAATCTCGGTATGGGCCCTATGTATACAGCAATCTCTATTCGGATATGCGGGGATTGCTAAGTCAATGTGCAGAACTCAACAAAAACATTAAAGTAGAATATCTTTCGCCGGGTATCGATGTTACTCGTGTAAATCTCGTATTGGAAGAATTTCGCCGTAGTAACGTTGAAAACGAGAAACAGTTAGGCATTTATCTTGCTGTAGGTGAAGGCGGTGCACGTAAAAGTATTGTTTCCATCCAGGATGTGATGAGTCTGGCACAACCACGACCAGGTTCCCAACCGTTTCCGGTGTTTGTGGGAGAGACCGTCTTAATGAGCGAAATCGCCTACCTGGTTGACGGCCGTGAAAACGAAAAAATCTATTTCACCCAGGCTCATGGCGAATTAGGCATGGAAGCAAAGCAGGACGATCCTCACACGATGGCCGAGGTGATCCGCGCCCTGCGGGCTGAAAAGATCCAGGTGGAGCCACTGAGACTGGATGAGAAAGATCCGAAAGTACCAGACGATGCTGCTGTCGTGGTAGTGGCAGGCCCCAGGCAAACAATTACCAATGATTCCCCCACCTATAAGGCGCTGGAAGATTATTTGAAACGCAGAAATGGTCGTTTATTGGCTTTTCTGCCAGCAATAAAGGGAGTTGATCAACGGGTCAGTCCAACTGGCCTGGAACCACTGCTGGGTGGCTTCGGCGTGGACCTATCGCCGGATACACGCTTGATCGTTTCCCCACCAGGGTACATTCTGGGAGAACGATTCAAGTTACCTGGAAACATGATTATTGCTGAATGGGACAAGCGTTTTCGGGAACCAGTCGCAGCGATTTATAATCAGATTCCGATCTTTGGGATCGATTCCCGCCGTGTGGCACCGATGTCTACTGAAGGGCCATTCTTGGTGCAGTCTGTTTACAATACCGTACCAATCTCCCGTGGCGGTATCTGGCAGGAAGCCTCCTATGAATCTTCTATCCAGACCGTCTGGGAACAAATGTTACAACAGGGGCAACCGATTCTGGAAGCGAAGCGCTTTACGATGGAACCAGTCAGTGTGGCAGTTGCGGTATCCGATCGACCCGCCACCCAGGAAGCGAAGCCGATCCCACGCATGGTAGTGTTTGGCAGTGACCTGATGCTGCTTGATAACAGCCAGATTGGCCGCTTCGTGGGTCCTGAGAAACAGGCAGCGTTGGTATCGCAATCGATCGACTGGTTACGCCAGCGAAACATCAATCTGGGGATTCCGCTGAAAAAGCCAAACAGCTATCAGTTGCCCACAGGCACTGAAAAATCCACTTATCTGTATCTGTTGTTGCTCGCAACAGTAATCATTGGAGGTGGGGGTTTATCCGTGTGGTACCTGCGACAGAAGTAACCACCTGAATCAACAATAAAACGGTGCATTGACCTGTCAGCACCACAAGAAATACAACAGAGTTTTTGAAGAATTACACCAGAGAAGGACACCAATGAACTTTCGAACAACCTACATCCTGGCAGGCGTTGTTGGCGTGGGCCTGCTGGTCTTACTGCTGGTCCTGCTTTTCAGTGGCGGTAATGGCGATGCCCCACCGGAAGTGGAAGGGTATTTGCTGCAATCGTTCCGCGCCGCCCGCATCGAACCAGAACAAATTCAATCGGTCGAAATCGAACGCCCAGGCGGCAAGCCGGCAAAGCTCACTTTTGCCCGATCTGCCACTGGCTGGCGTATCAGCGAACCTGCCAATTCCCGCGCAGATGCTGCACGGCTGGAAAAAATAATTCAATCGCTGCTCGAAGCGAAAACTGATAACTCTGCAGATATTTCGCCCGATCTTGGCAAACACGGTCTGAGCAGCCCCGGCCTGACAATAACCTTGAAAACCAAAGATAACCTGAAAACCAGTGTATCGTTGGGCAATGTGTCTATTGGTGGGGATCGATCCGTTGTGTATGTAACGGTTGCCGATGATGCCAAAAAAGCAAAAGCAGTCCGACGCTCCGCACTGGTGGCTTTGTTTCAGGATGAACTGCCGAAAACCGCCACCACTGCTGCTGAAATTCTCGCATCGATGGATAGTTTCCGCGAGCGTGAAATGCTGGGTGCCGGCATGATTGAACCATCAGCCGAAATAAAGTCGCTGCGTATTCGTCAGGATTCCCAGGAAGTAGCAATTTTCCGGGTTGCTCCCAGTACCTGGCAGTTTCGCTTACCTGCCAATTACGGTGCTGTGGAAATTGATGCCCCACTGGATGCCCGCCGTGGGGAAGCACAGGTCAACAGTCTGCGGGTGCTCCTCAACCAGATTCGAGCCATCCGCCCAGGTGATGGCAGTGCGTTTATTGATGATATTGCCAACCTGGGCAACTACGGCCTGGCAGTGGGCAAAGATTCGATGTTGCAGATCGATCTGACACGTGAAAATGGCGATCAGGAAACTCTGTACGTGGGTAAGCAGGTGGATAAGCCTGGCACCGATCGCTTTTATGCCCGCTTCGAAGGCGATTCCGTCATCGCTGAAGTCAATGCCAGTGCGGTGCGTGCTGTCAAATCGGTGCTGAAAGAACCCAACCTGATCCGGAATCGCACCTTTATTCGAATCAATCCGCTGCAAGTGGATGCGTTGGATATTACCCTGGGTGCTGAAACTTTTTCGCTGCGTCGTCTGAACGATATCTGGAAACTATACGATGCAGCAGGCCGGTCGCTGAATGCAGACAGCAGTGCAGTAACAAAACTGATTGATCGTTTGGCAAACAAAAGTCTGATTTCGGGTTTTCCAGCAGATGGACTTCCTGATGAAAAGAAAGGTTTTGCCGCACCAGCAGCACAGGTGAAAGTGTGGGAAATGGGCATTGCGACCTTTAAGCCCGATCCAATGAAGCCTGATGTGATGCCCACAACCAGCAAAGACCCCACCGCCACGGTGTTGTTGGGTGAAATTGACACTGGCGAAGTGGTGCACGCACGCAGATTGGTGGCTGGTGCCCAGCAGGATGTTTACCTGCCTGTAGATGTGCTGCGACTTGCGACCCGCCCACGCCTGGAATATATCCAGGCAACGATCCCCACGTTGAATGTCAACGATGTGGTGGGGATGAAAGTGTTTCAGGGTGCCGTACTGCAATCGGATGTCAGCCGGCAATCAAACGGTGAAGCTGCTTCCGTTACCAAATGGACGTTGAGTTTGCCCGAGAATGTGAAAGATCGCGTAGCAGACAGTATCACCATTGCGGAAACCCTGAACGCCCTTTCGGCACTCAAGCCTGCGAAAGTAGTTGCTGACCAACAAACCGATGAATTGCTGCAACAACTCAACCTGACCGCGGATAATCCTGCCACCCGAATTGTGGTTACGATGAAAGATATGACCGAACGGGAATATCTATTTGGCAAGGAAACCACCATGCCACCTGGGAATGTGTATTTCAAAAGCAACGATGGGGTATTACTGCTGGAAGTTAGTAAGGCAGCCATTGATATTCTTGGCACCAAACCACTGGTAAATAAAACGATTCATCGTTTTGAACCTGCAAAAGCCAAATCGTTGACGATTAAGGGCTGGGCATCATTCAGCGGTACACCCATCATGCAGGAACTAGTCAAAGATGGAGCAGATTGGAAATTCAAAACTCAGGGCAATTTCACCCTGGATAATGACAAAGTGAACCAACTGGTTGATTCGATCTGTGGACTGCGGGCATTGACCTTCGAAGTAATTGGAACTGGCCCCACTCCAGAGCAAAAGCTGGATGTGCAGAAAGATGCTTTGGAGTTCACTTTGGAGCTGGAGAGTGGTCCGGTGGTATTGACAATCAGCCCACCTGTTAAAGAAGGTAAACTCTACGCAACATCAAGCACCATCCCAGGCGACGTGGTGCTGATCTCGGATCGATTTGTGGAAATTCGCAAGGCCCCCGCTGCCTTGAAGAAAGATTAGGCATTGCTCAAAAGGATTATTCAAACAGACTGTTGCCCCATAATTGGGCAAGAAAGGCGCTATGTTGGAAATTACAATTAACGATCAGGTGAAGCAGCTTGAGCAGCCACTGACACTGGCCACATTGCTACAGCAGTTAAATATCGATCCGATGAAGACTGCAGTGGAACTGAACCGCCTGGTTATCCCCAGGCGGGAACATGAGCAAGTGACTTTGCAGCACCATGACCGTCTGGAGATTGTGACGCTTGTTGGTGGGGGAGCCGTCCCAGCAGATCAACCACTGAAAGTGGGGAAGTTCACTTTCAGCAGTCGATTGTTTACTGGAACGGGCAAATACGGCACATTCGAATTGATGCAGGAATCACTTGATGCCAGTGGCTGCGAGGTGACCACTGTGGCAGTGCGTCGCGAACGCCTGATTGATCGGGATGGGCGCAATCTCCTGGATGCACTCGACCTGAATCGCTACACCATCCTGCCCAACACGGCTGGGTGTTTCAGTGCGGAAGATGCCATTCGCCACGCACGTCTGGCCAGGGAACTGCTGACCAACATGGGCAACCCAGGGGCAGACTGGGTGAAACTGGAATGTCTGGGAGATCCAAAAACGCTGTTGCCCGATCCGATTGACACACTGAAGGCAACGGAAATACTGGTGGCTGAAGGTTTTCAGGTGCTGGTATACACCACGGATGATCCGATTCTGGCCCGTCGACTGAAACAGGCAGGTGCGGTCAGTGTGATGCCTGCAGGCAGTCCCATCGGCAGTGGGCAGGGCATTCAGAACCCCACCAACATTCGGATTATTCTGGAATATCTGAAAGATGGCGATCCTGATTATCCGGTGATTGTTGATGCCGGTGTGGGCACCGCAAGCGATGTGGCTATTGCCATGGAACTGGGATGCGATGGGGTATTGTTGAATACCGCAATCGCCAGTGCGAAAGATCCCGTGCGAATGGCCTTGGCAATGAAATACGCCTGCGAAGCGGGTCGGTTTGCTTACCTTGCAGGTCGCATTCCGAAGAAACTGTACGCAAATGCCAGCAGTCCGATGGAAGGCTTAATTCATCAGAGCATCACAACGAAATGATCAGCCAACTTGAGGCATTTTTTCGCCCATTAGTGCCCACCTTGTTCGTTGTGGCGATCATTGTGGTATTGTTCATCGGTCTTCGCTGGTTGTTTTTACGTAAAAGCCTGGTGCTGGAACAGGAAAAGCGACTTCCAAGACAACTGGGTCTGGCCGGATTTGCTTTTTTTGGCATAATTGCGACGATTCTGGCTCTTCCCATCACAAGCGAGATTCGTAATCAACTCTTTACGGTACTGGGATTGCTGGCATCAGGTATTATTGCTCTGGCCTCTACTACAATCGTATCTAATGCCATGGCTGGTCTGATGCTCCGCTCAACGCGATGCTTTCGAACGGGCGACTATATTCGGGTGAAAGAACATTTTGGCCGTGTGACCCAACGTGGTTTACTGGATACCGAAATTCAGACGGAAGACCGCGAACTGACGATGTTGCCCAATCTGTTTCTGATTACCAATCCGGTAACAGTAGTACGCACGTCTGGCACGCTGGTATCGACCAGTTTAACGCTGGGGTACGATACTCATCATGAGAAATTATGTAAACTGCTGGAGGATGCCGCACACGAAGCTGAATTGACCGATCCATTTGTACGAATTATGGAATTGGGTAACTTTGCGGTAACGTACCGTGTTTCTGGTTTTCTGGATGACATCAAAAATCTGCTGACCGCTCGTTCCAACCTGTGCAAGAAAATTCTGGATGTACTGCACGCAGCCGGAGTGGAAATTATGTCTCCCACAATCATGAACCAACGACAAACCACGATGGAAACGAAGTTTGTCCCTGCAGATGCCGTCGAACATCATGCTGAATCTGGCAAAAAACAGATTGAAGAAATGATGTTTGACAAAGCAGAACAGGCAGAGAAAATTGAAGCGACGCAACAATCATTGGAAAAAGAGATCAAAGAACTGGAGGAACAGATCAAAGAAGGTAGTAACGACGATCACACCGCACTGAAGGAACGGCTGAAATCGCAAAAGGCGAAGCTGAAAATTGTGATCGATGCCAAAGAGAAAAAAGATTGAAGTAGAGTACCTATTTACCCAGTACGGCATTCCCCTGGTCACATTGAAGCTCAATTTTTGCCAGCCGTTGTGTCCTGCTCAGTGTCGGAGGAGATAATTTCATTTCCTGCCCCTGCCGAAGCATATAAATCGATGCGTTGTCTTTTACAGTCGTGCGAACTCGACGTGCTGTATCTTCCACCGTGTAGATTACCAGAACATCGGTCAAATCAAAACTACTCCGATTGGTTAAAGTGTTCGTTGCCACCGGAGCAAACAAAAAGCGATTCTGATTGCGATTATAAAAACTCACTTCAAAAGTGACCCCCACCATCTGGGCAAACTTCGGCGACGATCGCAAGTTAAACAGATCTCTCGAATCCCGCAACACTTTCACGTGGGGATACTTCGCATCTTCTATGCAGGCTTTCACTGCATCCAGTGCTTTGGCAACATCTCCAGGCTGATTTCGAGAACCCAGCATCTGGCTATACCGCAACCAGAACTCGGCATTTTTGGGAAGAAGTGCTTTCAGTGTTTCAGCCTGATCAATTGCCGCATCAATCTGTCCAGCAAGGAAATGTGCCCACGTACTGTATAACCGCAGCCGAGTAGCAAAATCAGTGATCCCAGGAATCTCCAGGATCTGTTTAGCCAGCGATGCGGCATAGCCTGCATTGGGATTGTACATTTGCGACCACGGATCATCATCTGCCTGAACTTTTGCAATCAACAGTTTTAAGAAGACCAACTCACGCAAGGCCACCAGTCGCATGACCAGTCCAAGACCCTGGTTATCGATTTTTCGGTAAATTTTCTCAAACTCACCATCAATCTGCAAAGAGAGAGAATCCAGTTTTTCCACATTTTTCTCAGCCTGGATGGTGCTTCGCATCAGATCAGAAAGTAAAAACGGATTGGCTTCTTTACCGAACGATGCATACAAATTGCGTAAAGTCAAATGATCCTGACGGGACATCGCATTACTCAAATCGGTATACAATTTTTTCTGTGCCTCTGCATCAGGGCGTTTGTAATAGAGATTGCCAAAATCCCAGAATGATCCGAATGTCGTAGTCTTCAAATGGAACATTGAACTGGTTCTGCGTTTAATTTCCGCTTCATTTTCAGATTTCAATCGGGCCAGGGCACTATCCAATTCTGCCAGTTTCTTGTCGGCATTGGCATTCATCTTCAGCATACTGCTGGCAATATCAAACTGGTCACGGGTATTATCTGCATAATACAGACCAAGCAGACCACCAAGATTGCCGATTCCTCGTAAAGAATTGATATTCGCTTTATCGTTCTTGAAAGCAAGTTCATCCCGTTGTTCCTGGCTGTATTTATCCTGAATGAATTGATCGAGTTCATTGGCGGCATCAATATAGCGAGAAAGTGTGCGGATTAATGGGGCAGTACGTGCGTCAATTCCAGCGAGACTCTCCAGTGTTTTCAGTTCCCGTTGTACCGAATCTCGATTCCAGGGATTTGCCCACATTTCCAGATACAGTCGCTCCAGATACCAGAAAGCAAGATCAGAACTCTTCAGCCCATTTGAATCAGGTGGGGTACGGATGTCAATTATCTGCTGCGGGATGACTTCCTGCACTTCTTTGCCGTTTTTGAACAGTGCGAAACCTTTGTTGTCGCGATCGAATACCCAAGTCAGTTTTTTTCCGTCCTGTGTACCTTCGATCTCCAGAATATTCGGGCGAGCTTCGATAGTTTTGGTGCCAGGTTTTCCTGCTTCGCGATAGAAAAATTTCTTAGTGGTCAACATCCACAAGGTCACTTGCTTCGTTTCTGCCGGTTGGCCATCAAAAATCACCTGTTTCAACTTCACATTCAGTGGGCCGTGCATTAACACCGTGGCACCCTGAATTTTCAGTTCCTCGCCAGTGGAAACTGAAGGAAAGGTGCATGCAGCAAGAATCATGATTGCTTGCAATAGTGGTAACTTCTGTCGAAAACGGTGCATACGATTCTCCTATTTGTCAGGCAAACTCGGTTGATCACTGAACAATTCAACCGCAATTCAACAGGATAACGCAAAAAAATGGATTTGAGGACACCTTATCGTCGGGGTGCAGCGAAAGATATGATTTCCTCATCGAATCTTCATTTTTCAAGCCAGGTGGGTAAGTCGGATTTCGCGTAACTTCTCTAACGCAGGCTTTAATGCTCCGTGGGGGTCCACCAGTCCACTATTTGGGGTGCGGTGGAAATCAACATCGGAAAAATGGTCCCAACAGATATTTTCGATGTAGCCCTTGCAAAGCATCACATTTAAAAAGCTACTGGCCCAGTCTGCTTGAGCTTCCGGTGAAATATCTTTCCAGAAACCGGAAGCGTGCACCACTTCTCCAGGGCAGATCGGATCGGTTTTTCTGGAAGATGGGTAACTGCATGCCACCGAAATTGGCACTCCCAGCATCCCAAAGTGGTCTAACATGCGGGAGGTGGATAACAAATCCTGACAATAGCTACCACGCGGGGTGGTGCCCATCAGCAGTTCCACTTCTACTCCGTGAAAAGGCAGGCCAGCCCGTAACAGGGTATCGGCAATGATCAACCCGGAATATTCATAATCGGTGGTGGTGAGATACTCACTCCAAGGTTGAGCCACCCCAATCACCAGTTCCAATTCGCTGTCAATTTGCCAGGCCGCATCCGCAGCACTTGCTGTCAATTTAATCAGTTCGTCTTCGGGAAAACTGAATAGTGGCGTTCCATTAGACCCGGTTGTAATCAACCAACGTTTAATCCGATCACGATACCGCGTAACCACGGTTTCTACATAATCACACATTAAACTTCGCAGGGTTACAGGATCGTAATCGTTTTCCTGCACCCAGGCGGGCATTGCTGCGGGGGTAAAGTCAATGACAGGCCCGGCATAGACACGCAAATTTCGTTTGGTGGCCCACTCTAAAACCCGGTCAGCATCATCCCAGAAATAGGTTGATTCATCAGGCTCAATCAGATTCCAGGACAGCGGGATGGTAATCGTATTGAACGACAGGCGGTAAATATCCTGAAGTTCCTGTGAAGGAAGCTTTGGAATGCGACAGCCAAAAGCGGTATCGAACTTCCCTTGTCGTGCGTGCCGTAAGCCAAAAACCTGCTTGGTGTAGGCACGGGTCATCGTGTCTGCTGCATCAAAAGCACAGGCCAGAGCGTCTTCACCTCGCACAGCACTTTCCGGCAGTCCTGCATCCAGAATTGCTTCCCGTAGTTGGTTAGTGCCTTGTTTCAACAGAAATTCGACTTCAGGAATCGGTGTCAGGCCACCCATCAGCCAGTCGTTGTACTGGTTCCGCACCTGATTAATTTTGCCGCGGGCCAGTTCCACCATCAGATAGTAGGGTTGCGGGCGTTCCATTAACGTGGTGGTGGGGGTCATTAACCGACCAGTATCCGGAATATCCCATGGGATTGTCATGGGACCGCTTTCATTATTTTCCCGTTGAATTGTCAGCAGGCCGTTTTCAACAGTCACAATACCAGGAAACGGCAGTCGATCATGGCTGCTGAGCATGGCAGCATGCTGCAGTTCAATACCTGGCGGTATCTTGATGTTGTCCGGTAGATGAAACTTGATCACACCCATGCATGGGATACCGATACGAAGCGAATTACTTTCAGGCCCCAAATCTTCAAGATAGAAAATTTTCGGCCTGAAGAACCTGAGAAATCGAAAAAAGTATCTCTATGCCAGAATCTTCTCCACCACATTCCCTGCCACATCGGTCAAGCGGAAATCGCGACCGTTGAACCGAAATGTTAATTTTTTGTGATCCAGTCCCAGCAGGTGGAGGATTGTGGCGTGAAAATCATTAATACTCACCCGATCGGTCACGGCTTTAAATCCCACCTCATCGGTGGCACCGTGATGAACTCCCGGCTTGACACCCCCACCTGCAAACCAGGCAGTAAATGCGTGGGGATTATGATCTCGGCCTCCACTGCCTTTCTGCACAATCGGCAAACGGCCAAACTCACCTGCCCAGATCACTAACGTGGAATCCAGCAACCCTCGGCGTTCCAGATCGGAAAGCAGGCCAGCGATTGGCTGGTCTGTTTCTGCAGCAAAGCGGCCGTGGTTCTTCGCAATATTGCTGTGGCCATCCCAGCTCAGATCGTTTTCCATCCCACCACTGTAGATCTGCACGAATCGTACACCACGTTCCACCAGCCGGCGTGCCACCAGGCACTGCTTGGCGAAGTGCGTCGCCTTGGGATTATCCAGGCCATACAGCGATTGCGTTTCTTTGGTTTCTTTGGTTAAATCCAGGGCATCCGGTGCGGCCATCTGCATGCGGTAGCCAAGCTCAAAATTTTCAATCCGTGCCGCCAGTTCTGCATCCAGATTGCCACCCAGTTGCTGATTCTGGTTCAACTGTTTCAGCAGATCCAACTGAGCACGCTGGTGCTGATCAAGCATTTCTTTGGGCCGCTGCAGATTATCAATCGGTTGTCCCTGAGGCTTGAAGGCAGTGCCCTGGAAAATACTGGGAAGAAAACCTGCGCCCCAGTTCTGGGAATGGCCTTTCGGCACGCCACGTCCAAGCGTATCGTACATCACGCAGAAAGCTGGCAGATCACGCCCTTCACTGCCCAGGCCGTAAGTCACCCATGAACCCAGGCAGGGAAAACCCATGCGGGCCATGCCAGTGTTTACCTTAAAAAGTGCCGGGGAGTGGTTGTTTGAATCTGTCCAGCAGGAGTGGATAAACGCCATCTTGTCGACATGTTTTGCCATTTCCGGGAACAGACTGCTTACCCAGGTGCCTGACTTGCCATGTTGTTTGAACTCGAACGGCGATTTCATTAACGGCCCCACCTGACCGGTGAAGAAGCCCGTGTTCTTATCGAAGCCTGGCAGCTCCTGACCATCGCGTTTGGCCAGTTCCGGCTTGTAATCCCAGGTATCGACCTGAGAAGGCCCACCGTTCATGAACAGCCAGATCACCGACTTCGCCTTACCTGCAAAGTGGGGCTGTTTTGGTGCCAGCGGATCAACCGAAGTCGCGGGTGCGGCAAAGCCACTTTCCTGCAGTAATGTGGAAAGGGCCACCACACCCAGTCCGTTGCCAGCCGTGCGAAGAAAATCTCTTCGACTATGAAACTCGGGAGCAGGTGGGGCAAAGTAATGGGGAATATTCATCGTTGTTGCTCCTTCGCAATCAATCCACGTAAATTGTTTCGTTTAAGCACCACACCACCTGGCAAAAATCTGCCAGTGCCAGCACCGCGCTATTGCCCTGATTGGTGTATGCTTTGGTCTGGCGCTCCAGAAACTGCACCGCACGCGCCTGTTCTTCGGCTGTGGGCAGGCGCGATAATGTTTCCAGATAGACCGCCGATACCATGTTCGCAGGGTCGCTCGCTTTTTTCACAATTCGATCCGCAAATGCTTTTGCCCAGGTGCGAACGTCTGGATTGTTCATCAAAAACAGAGCCTGTGGGGCAATCGTCGTTGAAATTCGCTCTCCCACACCCACGGTGCCATCAGGGGCATCAAACACGATGAGCATCGGAATCAACCTGCTCCGTTTCACCGTGTAATAGATACTTCGGCGTTTCATACTTTCCTGTAATGTGCCCGGGCCAAACATCGTCGGATCCAGCGTCCCACTGAGCTTCAGCAGAGAATCCCGAATGGCTTCCGCCTCCAGGCGACGTGGGCGAAAATGCCAGCACAGTTCATTCTGTGGGTCCTGTTTACTGCGGGCCTCATCCACTTCTGAAGTCTGCCGATAGACAGCACTCATCATGATTGCTTTGTGCATTTTCTTCAATTGCCAGCCATTCTGAATGAGTTGATTGGCCAGATAATCAAGCAGTTCTGGATGGCTTGGTGGGGCACCACGCACGCCAAAATCGCTGGGTGTCGACACAATTCCCCGCCCCAGGTGGTGCTGCCACAATCGATTAACGATCACCCGTGCCAGTAAAGAACCAGCTCCCTGCTCAACATCAGTCATCCAATTGGCAAATGCTGTCCGGCGGTACGTCAATTTGGAACCGGAAGGTGGGGCAGCCTGCCATCGATTCTGTTTCTCCGAATGGACCAGAACCTGCAGAAAACCGGCTGGTGCAACCCCTTCTTTCTGATTTGGGTCCCCACGTCGCAAGAAGTGGGTTTCTTTCAGTACGTCTTCGCCCTGAGTATGCAGCCGCACCGCAGGCAATCCTTCAGAAGAAATCAGCACCTTCACTTTTTCCGGCACTGGTTCCTGTTTCTGCTTGGCGACCACAATATTATTCAGGCGTTTCCATTCCGGATCCAGTCGTTTGAAATACGTCAACAATGCCTGGCGTTGGGCGGGAGTGCGTTTGTCTGCTGGTGTTTGGAAGGCCAGCACCGCACTTTCCGGAATCGCTTCGGCCAGCAACTTGGGCAGCGCAGTCTGATCCGTAATGCCCAGGCGTGGGCGACCCATGCCGTGCTTCACATTATTGTGGAACTTCATCGTTACCACGATGGTAACCGGTTCATTACTGCTAATAGCCTGGTCAAACTCCAGAGCTGCAGCGTGGTCGTGGCCAAACTGTGGATCAACGGCCCAACCGGAAGTGACCGGGTCGGCATCGATGGCACCTTCAATGCCCAGCCCCTTCTGGTTGAAGGTGGCGATGGGGTTCTTTAATTTGACCGGCACTGCAGGTGCCTTACCCACCTGATAAGTGACTTGCAGATCAGTCAGGCAGAAGTTCCCATTTGCCGCACGACCCGGCCCTTTTTTCACCAGGCTGGCGTGCGTCAGTGCTTCAATTTGCAGGCCCGTGATGCGTTTCAGCGATGTCTGAAAGCGAAAACTCAGTGTTTCCAGCGTGGGGTTGTTCCCGGTAATCAAATAACTGCCATCACTTTGCAGTTCAAACTTCCCACCACCTGCTGCCTTGGTGGATTCCATCGTAGGAATGATCCAACCGTTAAATAAGGCTTGCTGCTGGGGTTGCTTTTCCCACCTGGCAAAGTTTTCTGCCAGCCCCTTCGCTTCATACTGTTCTAATGCTGTCTTCAGTGGTGCCAGTTCCTGGTCGAACTTCTGTTTGGCAGCCAGATAACGTTCCGGCTTAAGTTGTAATTCCTGTTCACTCCGCACCGTGGCTGTAAAAGTGGAAAGCATTCGGTAGTAATCTGCGGCGGGAATCGGATCGTATTTATGATCGTGACAACGTGCACAGCCCACCGTCAGGCCAAGCATGGCTGTTGTCGTAGTGCTCAGCATATCATCCATTTCATCGTAACGATGCTTTTCCACTTCGTTTTTGGTGATCTGTGTGGAATGAACCCCTGCCGCCAGAAAGCCGGTGGCCATCAGCGCCAGTGGATCTTTCGGTGCCAGTTCATCACCCGCAAGCTGCCAGCGAACGAACTGGTCATAGGGCATGCCCTGGTTCAGAGCTTTAATAACAAAATCACGATAGTGGTAGGCACTGGGCCGGTCGTAGTCGTGTTCAAAGCCATGGCTTTCGGCAAAACGCGCCAGATCAAGCCAATGTCTGCCCCACCGTTCGCCGTAGTGGGGCGAATCAAGCAGGCGATCGATTAATTCTGCATATGTCTGTTCAGAGAAGTTTTTGGTGAATTCTTCCACTTCTGCAGGTGTGGGTGGCATCCCGATTAAATCGAAGTACGCACGTCGGATGAGATGACGTGGGTCGGTTTGTGGGTTAGGAGCCAGCTTTGCCTGCTGCAGTTTTTGCAGAATAAAACGATCAATCTCCGTTTTTGCCCACGGTGCGTCTTTCAGATCGGGCAACTCCACAGGCTTTAACGGTTGAAACGACCAGTGTTTACGATCGTTTGCTTCAATTTTCTTTTCTGTCCACGCAGTGGCAGACGCCCGATCCAGCAGTGGCTTGTCATACGGTGCCCCAAGGGCAATCCATTCCCGCACATGCTGCAAGTCGGCTGCGGGCAGTTTGGGCAGTTTGTACGGCATCGTGGGCTTTTTGGCGTGCGTCATCATCAGGTAAAGCAGGCTTTTGTCTGGTTCACCGGGAACAATTGCCGGACCACGATCCCCACCTTCCAGCAGGTGAGCACGTTCAATGATTTCCAGTTCACCTTCGGTTTTTTCCCCACCGTGGCAGGCCAGACAGTGCTTGATGAGAATCGCGCGGACATGCTGGTTGAATAATTTCGTGCCCTGTACCATTTTCTGAGCATGATCGGCTGGCAGTGGTTGCTGGGCCGACCCCACAGAAAACGGCAACAGAACCAACAGAGAGCAGAGATATTTCATGTTCGGTTTCATCTTCACATCTTAAAGGTAGGACTGTTATTTTACACCAAACGACACGATAAATGGCAGCAGAATATCTGCATTACCACAAAATTTCTTTGTGGAAGGTAGTTTTTGTCCTGCTCTCCTTTCCCTGCGAGGAAAGGTGGGTAAAGGAACTCATTAAGATTCATTAAAAGATTCTCACACAAAGCCGCGAAGCTTCACGCTTTGACCTCACCCCGGCTACGCCACCCCTCTCCTCGCAGGGGAAATCGGCTTTCGCACATATTCCAACATCAATATCAGCAACAGGCCTGCCAGAGTTCCAGATGCACCCACCCAGATCAGTGTGAACCACGTGCCAATCGTGGTGGGGAGCAGTTGCCAGACCAGAAAACTGCCACTGCCAGCCAGCATGGGACGAATCGCCTGTTGCAGCAGTGCTTGCCAGCGGATAGCCAGCAGGTTGCGAACCACTGAAATTAAACCAACCGAAGCGATTAGATTCACCAGAGACATCGCAATGATGGCACCCGAAAGGTGGTAGCACCAACTGCCAAGCGGAACCAGCAGTATCACGCCAATCGCTTCATACCACGTCCACCGGGTCAGTGGGTGCAGCAATTCTGCCGAATACAGGTAACGTGTGGCCACCGTTTGCAACCCCGCAACCGGCAATACCACCGCCATGATCCGTAATGGCCAGAACGAGTTCCCTTCCAGAATGGTGGGCCCCAGCCAGAGTTGCAAAAACGGTTTTCCCAGGCAGATCAGCCCTGCGGCAATGATGACCAGCAGATAAAGCGACCAGCGACAGGAAACCAGAAATAACTCCCCCACTTGCTGTGGGGACTGTTTGCCCACCGCACTGAACCGTGGCAGTAGAACGGCACTGGCACTCCGCAGCAACAGGCGGGCATAATCGATCAGTCGGAAAAGAATCGCGTACCAGGTGACTGCGGCTAGTCCAATCAGGGCACCAATGATCATCGGAATCGTTTGCACCGCCATGCGGTTGCCAATCAGGATTGCCAGCGAGTGGGATGTGTAATTTCTGATCGACCGCCAGGCGTGGCGGCGGGCGAGATTTCTGCGAATCTGCATTTCCGGCAACACCCACCGACAGAGCAGATACATTCCCACATTTTCAAAGAGCATGGTGCCGATTTGAATCGCCGCAACTGCCTGCAGATTCGGATGTTGTGGCAGAAAAATCACCAGCAGAATCGCCCGCAGGCCGATGCCCAGCAGACGCACCAGACTTTTGCTGCCAAAACGTTCGAAGCCATCCAGGATTGACGAAAACAGGGTCAGTGGCAGGCTGATCCCCAATGCCAACACCATCGACCAGCCAATCGTGGCCAGTGGCACCCCCGGAGTGGTGGGTGCTGCCAACTCGTAAATTCCTACCGCAATCGAACCGGTAAGGATGATTCCCCCACCCAGAATCAGGTAGACAAACCACGCGGTGGAGATGGTTTCGTTCAATTCTGCCCACTGTTGGGTGGTGCGGCTACGGGCAACATGGCGCACGATGAAGGCGGCAATCCCAATGTCGAAGATCATCAGGTAGGCCAGAAACGATTCCACCATGACCCAGGCACCGTATTTGTCGGAGCCCAGCTGGCGAATCAGAAATGGCATTAAAAAGAAACTACTGGCAATGGTGGCAAAAAGCACCAGCCAGTTCGATAGCACACTGACAGCAATCCTGCTGCGGGGGGTGGGATGATCGTCCTTGCTCATAATACCCGATATAGAAAAAGCGGCGGGGTGCGGACGTGTTCGACTACTTTTTCTTCAGTGCGTCGCGGATTGGATCGTGGTGGCGGGAGAGATAATAAAACGATTTGGTAATCGCTTTTTCGCCCAGAACAAAGGTGAAGCCGATCCGATAGCCCCCACGTGGCCATTGCGGGCCGTCCAGTTCCAGTGCATTGACGGTAGTACTGACTTCTTCGCCCGCTTTCAACGTAAACAGGGTGTCTGTGGCTGCCACCTTCCCACAGCCGGGGATGGTATAGACTTTATCCTGACAGATAATCAGAAGGCTTTCTTTCCACAAGGGCTTGCCATCGCGTGCAAGTAAACAAGGCACATACAATTCGTCGGCAGTAGTATTTTTCAGACTCACTTTGTAGATCCCATCGCCATCCGGATTAGCAAATTTCACTTCTCTTGGCGGTGGGACTGGTTCACATGTGAACTGAAAAGATTTTCCCAGGTAGGCAATTGGTCGGCCACTGACACTGCATGCCAGTTGCTGGTTAGGATCTTTGGGCAAGTTCCAGAAATTGGCGATACCAGCCCAGGGGGAAATCAGTTTGTCTCCGTCCAGTTTCCAGCCCACTGGCAGTGCGGTACCATTGCGGGCCTGTGCCAGCAATTTGTCGTCCGCAGTTTCAATTTTGGTCAGAACCAGTTGGCGGGCGTTGTTGCCAGCGACCACCACTTTGGTGCCTTTCACAAATTCGGGCTTGTTTCGAGTGCGGATGGAATAGTAGCCCCGTACTTCGTTCCCTTTTGGATATCCACCACGCAGGCTTTCTTCGATCTGCAACCGCAGTTGAAAGCTATATAACGGCGGGTCTGAAAGCCCCACTGGACCTGCCAGTGCTTCCGTAATGGTGGCAACGAGCACCACATCTGCGTTGCCCCACACCTGAACGGCTTCGGGGTCCAGGTCCACTTTGGGTGCCGCAGGTGGCTTTACCGGTGCAGCAGAGATCTGTCCAACAAGAAACAACAGCACAATTTGTGAAAAAACCCTCATTTATCCGCGTCTCATTGCTCTTCAGGATGATTCGTTGAGAGTATTGTACCAGAACATTCGCCCGATTGTGCAAATTTTAACGGTGGTTTGTTTTGGGGGATATTGAGGTTACTTATATCTGATTGAAAATTTTGCTACTGACACGATCAACTTGTAAAAGTCGCTCTGATTTCCATAATCCGTTATTTGACTGGCAATAATTCAAACGAGTTGAAGAATTTTGCCACATCATTTGGAATCAGCACCAGGTTTTCAGTGGTGATGCCTACATAAACAACGCACTTGTTCTCCCTGTAAGCGCTGCTGTTAAATAAGTGATGCACCATGCTCGAGATTTGTAGCTAATTCCAGTAACTACCAGTAGGGGCTTTTCACAATATTTTCTGCCACTACGGTGGGGAAGCATAAAATCATGCTGTGGGCATCACTGTGCATTCTATGCTTGCTATATAATCAATCGGTAAATAATATGATCTTGCGAATGATTCTGGTTTCTGTGGTGTTGATGCTGAGCATCGGTTGTGGTTCCTCCGATCCGAACGATAAAAACAAGCTCAAGGATGTCCCACAATCGGAACTGGAAGTGGGGGAATAACTTCTTATTCTGACATTCTTAGTAATTTCAGATAAATTATTCTGAAACTTTTCTCAGATTTGCCAATGACCCGCGAATTTGATTCTCCCTGGAAAGAGACGCTGGAAAACTTCCTGCCCGATATTTTTGAGATTCTCTTCCCACAATGGTATCCCACCTTCGACTGGGATGCGGGTTTTCGTTCGCTCGATACCGAATTACGCACCTTGCTGCCCGATTCCGATGCGGGCATGGTGCGTGCCGATGCCCTCTTCGAAGTGGGAAGCCATTTATCACCCACGGAACCCATTGTGCTGTTCATTCACTTCGAAGTGCAGGCACAAAGGGATCCCATGTTGCCTGAGAGAATGTTTGATTACTACTGTCGGATTCGACAAAAATACGGCAAAAATGTCTGTAGTTTTGCCATTCTGGCCGACGATGACCCACGTTGGCGTTCTGAACCTTTTGACGTATCGATTTGCGGCACCCGTTCGTACTTTGAATTCAATCTCGTGAAATTGCTCGACTACGCCGAAAGACTGGATGAATTAACCAACCACAGCAGCCCCGTGGGGCTGGTCGTGGCTGCCAGCATTCACAGTTTGATCACCCACGGTAACGCAATTACGCTTTCAGGACAAATGCCGCTTACTACGGCAAATGATCCAGCGAAAATTATCGTCCGATGAGGTCTGGGAAATCATGCGTCTGCTCGATTGGCTGCTAAAATTACCTGATGAACTTGAAATAGATTTTAACAAAGTCCGATTTGAATTATTGACGGAGAACCAAATGCCATACGTAACTTCATTTGAAAGAATTGCGAAACAAGAAGGCTTGAAAGAAGGGATCATTATTGGCGAAGAGCGGGGCCGAGATGAAGGCCGAGATGAAGGGAAAGTACTCGGGTTACGGATCGGCCAAATTCAAACTTTAGAAGAAGTTCTTCGCTTGCCACTCACTCCTGAAGACGAATTGCTGGTGAAACCCCTTGATGAACTGGATCGGATTATCAGCGTACTTAAAGCTAAGCTGATCCGCTGAGAGCTATAAAGACAATTTTTGAAAAAAAACATTTTTAGTGAAACTTTTTCCATTTGAGTAGCGTCTGTATATTAAGGACATGGTGAACGGAATGCCACATCTGTGTTGAAAGGAAGCTTTTTCAGAGATTTTTGGGGCAAGAATATGAAAACGATCGAATTGAACGGGTTTTTGCTGATTTGGTTTGGAATTTTTCACACGCCCACTTGAAGTTGGTTACCCAGATTCGCATAATTCTACTCTTACCTTTAGAAAGGCTCTGCACACAATTGTGGGTGGGGCTTGCGTGTACTTGTTTGAAAATGAGTAGGTTGCCATGTCGGTATTGACGTTGAACAGCGAAGTGCGTACCAAGTTGGGTTCTCGTGATTCGGCTCGGTTGCGAGCCAATGGCAAAGTGCCGGCATCGGTTTATGGCCACAAAGAAGAGCCTTTTTCCATTGTGATCAGCAAGGAAGACCTGAATGCGGTGCTGAAAAGCCATAGCCGTACAGTGAACCTGACGATCGATGGCAAAACAGAAAGTGCCCTGATTCAAAGCATGCAGCACGACCACATGGGCATGGAAATCCTGCACGTGGATTTTCGCCGTGTTTATGCGAATGAACGAGTGCAGACGACTGTCGAATTGGAATTGCGAGGTATTGCTCCCGGCACCAATTCTGGTGGGACTATTGAACAGCCACTGCACCGCCTGCACATTGAATGTTCTGCAACAGCTGTGCCAGAAGTAATTCGCGTAAAGATTGATCATCTGATGCTGGACCAGGCAATTCATGTGAAAGAGCTGGTGTTGCCGGAAGGTGTGGTGGCACTGGATGATCCAGAAGCATTTGTGGTGATGTGTCGTGTCCCGGCAGCAATGGCGACCGATCTGACGGTGAACACTGGTGCCGAACCAGAAGTGATTGCAAAGAAGAAGGCCGAAGAAGCAGCGGAGTAGTGCTTGTTGGTGGTTTTGGCACCACGTATTGATGTTGTTTCGCGCGGGGGATGCTTCCCATGAAACTGGTTGTCGGGTTAGGTAATCCTGGACCCAAGTACGAACAGACCCGCCACAACGTCGGCTTCATGGTGCTGGATTATCTGGCAGCAGCTCCGGGTGTCAGTTCCTGGAAGAATCGTTTTCAGGGAGAAACTGCGGAGGCGCTGGAAAGTGACCATCAGGTGCTATACCTGAAGCCACAGACCTTCATGAATCTGAGTGGCCGTTCGGTAAGGCAGGCGGTAGATTTTTACAAAGTCAGCCTTGATCAGGTGTTGGTGATTTGCGACGACCTGACGTTGCCACTGGGTAAGATTCGTTTGCGAACGAAAGGCACCCACGGTGGGCAAAATGGCCTGAGAAATATTCAGGAAATGCTGGCTAGCACAGAGTACCCGCGATTGCGTCTGGGTATTGGCTCGCCTGGCGAATACGAAGATGCAGCAGATTATGTGCTGGGAAGGTTCCGTTCGGCGGAAAAAGCAGCCTGCGAAGAGATGATTTCGCTGGCAGCACAGGCAGCACTGCTGTGGGTTCGGGAAGGGATTGAACCGGCCATGAATCGTTATAATGGTGGTTCGGAGCCGGATGCGAATCCGAAAAAGAAAAAACCGCGGCCAGCGAATCGAGATTCAGCGCCCGCCAAGACGGAAGACCAAGCGGATCAATAAACCTGGGTTTTTACATAGTAGTTGAAGATGGCAATTAATAGTTACGAATGTTTGTTTTGCTCGACCCATCCAAGATCGACCTGGAAACGGCCGGGAATCTGATCAATGGTTTGCTGGAAAAGCACAATTCGGAAGTTTTGTGCAGCCGCAAGTGGGACGAAAGTCGCAAGTTGGCATACCCGGTGGATACCCACAAACGGGGTTTGTACTATTTGACTTTCTTCAAACTGGATACCCAGAAGATGGCCGATCTGGAACTGGACTTCCGACTGAACGAAGAAATTCTTCGTCATCAGATTTCGGTTGTTCATCCCAAGTGGCACGATGAATTGCTGGCAGTTGCCCAGGATGATCAACGGATGGGGCTGCAGATTTATCGTGAAGATGCAGAAGGTGGCGAAGGTGCCCCACCGGAAGATTTCCGACCAGGTCGCCGTGAAGTGATTGATGATGACATCCCGGATTTGAATTGATTGTCTACCGACATTTCACACGAACCACCCATGGGGTAAACTACTAGGCTGTGGCAACCAAACGAACAGTTTACTATTGTGGTGGACTGTGATCTGGGGGCCGGAATCGGAGTTCGTGAGATGGCTAACTTGAATCGCGTGATTTTGATTGGTCGACTAACCCGCGACCCGGAAGTCCGCACATTTGCGAATGGTGGCAAGGTAGCCAAATTTAGTTTTGCTGTTTCTGGTAGAAAGAAAACTGCTAGCGGCTGGGAAGATGATCCCATGTTTATTGATGTGGAAGTGTTCTCCCGTGGGGATTACACCACATTAGTGGACACCGTAGAGCAGAAATGCCAGAAAGGTACGCAGTTATGCCTGGAAGGAAAACTGCTGCTGGATAAGTGGGACGATAAGAAAACAGGCGAAAAACGCAGCAAGCACAAAGTGGTAGCAGAGAACATTCAGTTGTTCGACCCACGCAGTGCTGGTGGTGGGGGAAGCGGAGGTGGATACCGCTCCATGGATGAAGATGCCCCACCCCGAAGTGGTTCTGGATTCAGTGGTTCGGATCATGCCGACAGTGGTGGCGATTCCGACGACGATATACCGTTTTAGTATGTGTAACTTGGCACCTGAAAAGTGCCCTGGATGATGAGTTATGGCGAAAGCAAAGCAACCGCAACTTCCCAAACCAAAAAAGAAGCTGCGTAAACGTAATCAGGTTCAGAAAGGCAAAAACGGCGGCACCCTGCTGGTGCTTGTCGAAGATGTTCTGCACGTTGGCCGCCAGGGCGACCTGGTGGAAGTGCGTCCCGGCTATGCTCGGAACTACCTACTGCCGCAAGGTCTGGCAACGATTCCCACGGCACACAACCTGCAGCAGTTGGAACGTTACAAGATCCGTGTTACCCAGATGAAAGAAGCACGCATTGCCGACTTGAAAGCAATTGCCGAGCAGATCATCCGCACACGCTCCGTTACCATCGAATCGCACGCCAACGAAAACGGCCACTTGTACGGCTCTGTCGGTGCGGTGGAAATCACCAAGGCACTGCGTGGCAAGAACCTGCTGGTCGAAGCCGATATGATTCGATTGGAAACCCCAATCAAAGAGTGCGGTATCTATTCCAGCATTCGAATTGCACTTGGCTTCGATATTGAATCGAACATTGAAGTGGTTGTCATTCCGGAAACCGCTGCCCGTCGCTAATTTTCGTTTTACTAGCGCCGGTCACCATCGAAAGGATTTTACTTCATGGCCGGTACTGATCTTCGTCTCCCACCACAGAACCTGGAAGCAGAGCGATCCGTTCTTGGTTCCATGTTACGTGATAACCTGGTAATCAACGATGTGCTGCCGATTTTGCGGCACGACAATTTCTACACAGATGCCCACCAGAAAATCTTTCAGGTGGTCAGCGATGTCTACAGCGATGGTCATCCGGTCGACCTTGTGATTTTAGCCCACCACCTGCGGGAACGGAAATTCATCGAAGATATCGGTGGGGAACGTTATCTTGCAGAACTGTGGGATGCCGCACCGACTGCTGCAAATGCGGAATACTATGCCAAAATCGTCCGGGATGCGGCGATTGCCCGCAATCTCATCCATGCCAGCACCGAAATTCTTCGCGATGCCTACGAACAATCCCAGCCCATGGAAGAACTGCTCGGTGGGGCTGAACGCAAGATTCTGGACATTTCCGAAAAAGGCGTCACCGGTAATACGTCCACGTTGTATGAAGCACTCGATGAAGCCTACACTCGGATTGATCAGCGGGCGGGACGAAAAGACCCCAACGCGATCAGCGGGATCCCCACGGGGTTTGTGGATCTGGATCAACTGACGGCTGGGATGCAAAGTTCTGAACTGGTGATCATTGCTGCCCGCCCATCTGTGGGGAAAACGGCCTTCGCTCTGAATGTGGTGCGGCACTGCATTGTGGAAGAACAGATCCCCGTGTTCTTCGTCAGTCTCGAACAGTCGAAAGTGGAACTCGCTGAGCGTCTGCTTTCTGCTCAGGCCCGCGTCGACAGTCAGCGGTTGCGGAAAGGAATGTTGACTGCAGAGGATTCCCGTCGACTGCATACTGCGGGGGATATTCTGCGAAAGGCAAAGCTGTTTATTGACGATACGCCCGCCCAGACGATGCTACGGATTGCCGCCAACGCCAGACGATTGAAACTGCGACACGATATTCGGTTAGTAGTGATTGACTACCTGCAGTTGATTGATCCGGAAAATCGTCGCGACCCACGGCAGGAACAGGTGGCACAGATCAGCCGACGTTTAAAGTTTCTGGCGCGGGAACTGAAAATCCCTGTCATTGCACTGGCACAGGTGAATCGGTCTTCGGAAGATCGGCAGGACCATCGCCCACGTCTGGCAGACTTGCGGGAATCGGGCTCGATTGAGCAGGATGCGGATACCTGTATGATCCTGCACCGACCAGGCCGATTTGATGGTGCTCAGGAAGACAACACTATTGAGGTTCTGGTTGCCAAACAGCGAAACGGCCCCACCGGGGATATCACGCTGACCTTTGTGAAATCCCACATGCGTTTTGAGAATTACGCTGGCGGCGGCTTCGGCTCTGAAATTTAGCACTATCGAATCAGATGGTGTGAATCCTGTTCATGTCGGTTCCTCACGTGCGGGACGCACGTGTTACGAAGCAAACGATCTGATACCACTCTGGGTAATTTCGTAGCATGGGCGTCCCGCCCATGTCGGTTCCTCACGTGCGGGACGCACGTGCTACAAAGAAACAGATCAATTCTCAGGTCAGAATCACTGCGTAGCATGGGCGTCCCGCCCATGTCTGTTCCTCACGTGCGGAACGCACGTGTTACAAAGCAAACGATCTGATCCCACTCTGGGTAATTTCGTAGCATGGGCATCCTGCCCATGTCGGTTCTTCACGTGCGGGACGCACGTGTTACAAAGAAAGCATCGAGAACACAATTAAGATCACTGTAAAACTCTAAAATTGTCTATCGCAATCGATTTAGCAGGTGGAATAGCAAAAATGACGTGACATAAGAGATGATGATTGATTCAAAAGCATATCCACCGGGCGACTTCAGAGAATGCATTGTAAAGTAACTTGCGATATATTGAAGTGGAAACAAAATGAGAAAGCACATGATCAAATGGAGCTTCTGATTCTTTATGTAACTCGTGTATGTGTTATAGACGATAATTGCATTAAAAACTTCAAAAATTGTAATGGTCGTTATGGCTTCTTCAGTGGTATTACTGTAATACATTTAACACAAACTCCAATCTGCAAAGAGATCCACGACAATGCGTAGTTTATCGCTTTAATACTAATTATGGTGAAGCGAATAAGTTCGATGCCCGCAGCAGAGCTGGTAAAACATCTGCTGAACGTGCCTAATTGTTCCCGGCGGTAACAGGTGGGGGCAATTGAATTGCCTGGGTGTAACCAATCACTGCCTCTATCGCTGCCTGCCACACGCGGCGGTGGTGCGTGCGTTGTGGCGTGCTCCAGGTGGGTTCAATGACTGTTGACTGCCCCTGCTGAGCGGCAATTGTAGTCGATGTCGGGCACAGTCCCTGGGCGTATCCTGCCAACATGGCGGCACCCAGAGCCGTGGTTTCATGCGAGATCGCAGGCGTAATCGGAATTCCCAACAGATCGGCCTGGCGGGTCAGGAACCAGAGATTTCTAGCCATACCACCATCGACCGAAAGCCGTTGCAAAGCCGAACCGGTATCCTGTTCGCATGCCAGGCACAGATCGGCAACCTGGTGGGCGACACCTTCCAGTGTAGCACGGGTGAAATCGGCAATTGACGTGGAGCGTGTGATCCCAAAAATGGCCCCGTTGGTGTTTGCCTGCCAATAGGGTGCACCCAGTCCCACGAAAGCGGGAACATGCACAATCGGTTCGTCTGGGTTCGATTCCTGTGCCAGATTTTCCGTTTCGTCAGAGCGGGTATACAGGTGCAACGCATCGCGCAGCCATTGAATGGCCGCACCTGCAATGTAAATGTTCCCTTCCAGCGCGTAATTCAGTTCGCCATTGGCGGTGGCTGCAACGGTGGTTAGTAAACCTGTTTTCGAAATGGGACGCTGCTTACCAGTGTGCAACAGCATAAAGGCACCAGTGCCATAAGTGCATTTGGCAAAACCGGCCTGTTCCAGCCCATGACCATACAGGGCAGCCTGCTGGTCGCCCGCAATCCCAGAAATCGGAATACCTGCGGGCAGAAAACCCAGATTGGCTGTATTGCCAAAATGCCCCGCACTGGGGTGGATTGCTGGCAGGGCCTGCAGCGGAATGCCAAAATAATCGGCCAGTTCCTGATCCCACTGTCCAGTCTGGATGTTGCACAGTAACGTCCGACAAGCATTGGTGATATCGGTAGCGTGCACCTGGCCACCGGTCAATCGCCACAACAGAAAACTGTCGATTGTTCCCACCAGGCACTGCCGCCGTTCCAGTGTAGACCGCAGTTGGTATTGCCCGATCATCCATGCCAGTTTACTGGCACTGAAATAGGGATCGCTACGCAGGCCGGTTTTGGCTGTCAGCCAGGGGTCATCTTTTTGCCGTTCGGCACAGTAAGTGGTGGTTCGCCGATCCTGCCAGACCAGTGCCGGTCCCACCGGTTTGCCAGTGGTGGCATCCCAGATAACAATCGTTTCGCGTTGATTGGTGATGCCGATCGTTGTCAGATCGGTGGAGGAACACCCCGCACGGGCAATTGCTTCCCCCACGGTATGTGCCACCGATTGCCATATTTCTTCGGCATCGTGTTCTACCCAGCCAGGTGCGGGGTAGTACTGCTGGATTTCATTGGCAAACGTGCCCACCACCTGAAAGTCAGGCAATTGATAGACAATCGCCCGCGTGCTGGTGGTTCCTTGATCAATGGAGAGTATCATGCAGGCAATTGTAACAAAGTAGAAATTAGCTTGCCATTGCTTTGTGGTGCCAAAAAGCTGACTTTCCACACGCTGAGTTTGTTGGAACCGACGTTTCCTACATGAAGCCTCGTCTTGAAAGCAGAATTCATACAAACTTCTATGAGTCTTTGCAAAAAACGGACTTGTCGATTCAAATCAGGTGGTGCCATGCTGTTAGGTATCGAAATCGGTGGGACGAAATTACAATTGGCACTGGGTCAGGCGGATGGCCACTTGCACGCTTCCTGGCGTAGTACCATCGCACCCGAATTGGGGGCAGCAGGCATTCTGGCACAGCTTCGAACTCAGATTCCTAAGTTTTGTGGTGATCACAACCTTGATTTTCGCAAATTGCAGGCAATTGGCATTGGTTTTGGTGGGCCCGTGGATATTGCAACGGGAAATGTGATTGTTTCTCACCAGGTGGGCGGCTGGGAACATTTCACACTGATCGAGTGGGTGCAACAGCACTTTGAAGTACCAGCCAGCCTGGGCAACGATGCCGATGTGGCTGGGCTGGCGGAAGCGACGATCGGTGCGGGACGAGGCTGTGAATCTGTGTTTTACATAACAATGGGATCTGGTGTAGGTGGGGGTTACGTTCTGCAGCAGAAACTGGTTGCTGGAACTGGCAGGGGAGCTGCTGAAATCGGCCATCTGCAGGTACTAGATCCACGTTACGATGACTGCCGTGAAAGCACAATTGAAGGAATTGCTTCCGGCTGGGGTATTCAACGTTATCTGCGGGAACAGGTCAAGCGAGATCCCATGGCCGGGAATTGCCTGCTGTTACTGGCTGGTACTCCTGAGCAACTGGATACCAAAATATTAGCTCAGGCGTTGACACAGAGCGATCCTTTTGCCTGGCAGCTATGGAAAAAAACCTTACAGGGATTCTGCAAAGGGATCTGTACTGTGATTGCGTTATTGTGCCCCCATCGGATTGTGATTGGGGGTGGAGTTTCGCTGTTAGGGGAAGAATTACTGTTTGCCCCACTGCGGGTGGTCGTAGACAAGACGGTTTTTCCACCGTTTCGTGGTTTGACAGAAATCGTTCCGGCCCACCTGGGTGAAGAGGTGGTGCTGCATGGTGCGCTGGAACTGGCCAGCCAGGTGAGAAGTGCTGCGTGAAAACCCATGGGCGAGACGCCCATGCAATGAAAGCAGAAGTGTATGAACAACGTAGCACGGGCTTCCAGCCCGTGAAAACCCATGAGCGAGACGCCCATGCTAAGAACGCGGGAGTGCATGAACAACGTAGCACGGGCTTTCTGACAAATAAAAAGGCCGCACCAGATGTGGTACGGCCCCTAAGGTTGTTGAATTGTTCTTCGTAAGGATTACTTGTTCGACAGAGCGCGGAAGTAATCTTCAATCACCGTCTTGAAGTTCGGCGGGAGATCTTTGGTCAGATCCTGAATGGCTCGCTCACGCTCGCGTTGTGGCATCGTGCCCCACTTGTCCTGAAGTGCCTTCAGTGCTTTCGGATCAACCTTGCCCTGACCAGAACCCTGCATGATTCTGGATTCGTTTGCAGGTGAACTGGGATTCAGAGTGCCGGGGCCTGTACCAGAGCCAGCGCCACCGTCAGGTTTTCCACCACCACTTCCTTCACCACCGCCACCACCAGACTGATTTTCTTTTTCTTTGATCAGTTCATCCAGACGGAAAACGATTTTCTTCTGAATGTCCTGAGTCACTTTACCCGCACGTGCCTGACCGAGGCGGCGTTCTGAATTATCCATCAAGCGCTTAATGTTCGACAGATCTTTGGGATCAGACGACCATGAGCCAATGTCAACCAGCATCATTGCCGACAGCATGCGGTATCGTTCTGGCGAATTCGCTACATCATCCAGCAAGCTGACAATTGAACGCAGTGCCTGATCTTTCTTTATGAGAGCATGTTCTGCCACGGCACGGTGGAAGAAGTAGGCAGCGGGATCAACCGTCTGCTCTGCTTTCACCAGCGACAGTGCTTCCAGAGATTCTTCATAAACACGTCCATCGGTGCAGCCACGGGCAAAGCCAATGGCCAGATTGGCACGCAGGAAACTGTCTTGCTTTTCGTCTTTCAGAATTGCAGGAACTTCCTTGGGAGCAGTGTTCGCTGCATTGGCAGCGATTTCAATCGCCTGTTTCGCTTCGGGGCTGCCTAATGCCAGCGTATCCAGCACGCGATCCAGCACGGTTACTTCCGAGTTTGCCCAGATTTCGTTGAACTTCTTGGCATCATAAGCGACGCCGGTCTTTTTCAACCATTCTTCGGCTTTAGCAGCAGCAACCACGTCGGGTGTTGCCCGCAGGGTGCCAAAGGTATATTCGGTCATTGGTTCTTCTGCCAGACTGATTGCCTGAGAGCCGAACACAAAGCTGGCCGATACCACACTCGCTGCAAAGAATCGTTTCAGTTTCATCGCTAATCCTCCTATTTGGGATCCGTGGGATCGTTACTGATTCTTTTTGGTCACAATGTCATTAATCATCGATTCAATCCGCTGTTGACGGTTGCTGAGATCGATAATTTCCTTTTTAATCTGCTTATCTTCTGCCTGTTCACCACCAGCAGCTTCACCATGACGCTTGGTGCGACTGTTTACCTGAATCTGCAGTTGGCGAATCATTTTCAGTTCTGCCAGTTCGTCGAGCAATTTCTGATCCTGCTGACCACCGCCACCGCCACCACCTCCGGGAGGGGGTGGTTTCTGACCCAATTCCTGCTGAGCCTTCTTCAGGGCTTCCCGCATCAGGGTCAGTGCGTCAATAATGTCCTGTTCAATGCCCTGGGTATCTTTCCCAACGCGGACATCGTGCAGACGTTCTGCCACCCGCACCATATCGATGCGAACTTCTTCAAACACCTGTGGGAAAGCCACTGCGGAACCTTCGCTTTGCAGCACGCGGATCGCTTTGTCAGCTTCTTCGATGATTTCTTTTTCTTTATCTTCCTGAGCCTGTGAATTCTGGTAGTCGCCGGTGGTGGGCTTCATGTCCGGATTTTTTTCCACTTGTGCGGCAATCGCTTCAGTGGCTGCTTTCACTTCCATCTGCATGGTCAGCATCTTGTTGACGCGTTGTTCCAGATTGGCCAACAGGCGTTCCAGTTCTTTTTCGCGTAACTGACGCAGACGTTCTTCCAGTTCTTTCTTAGCTGTTTCCAGCTTCTTTTCGGCCTCGGTCTGATCCTTTGCTGCCTGATCGCGGTTGCCTTTTTCCAGGTTGCTGGCGGCGTTTTCTTCATCGGGAACAGCTTTGGCCACTTCTTCACCACCGGGTTGCTGCTCACTGCCACCACCTGGAGGTGGGGGAGAACCGCCACCACTGCTGGGTGGGCTTTGCGAAGGCGAGCCTTTCGAGCCCCCAGCCATTTCGCTGCCCATGCCGTCGCTCTTTTCACCGGCTTTTGGTTCGCCACCACCCATCATCGGGTCTTTTTTGGCTTGTTCGGATGCGGAACCTTTCTGTTCGCCTTTGTTGTCTTCTTTGTTGCGTTTTTCAGCGGGGTCTTTCTTGGCACTTTCTTTATCGCCACCCATCATTGGGTCGCCACCGCCCATTTTGGGATCTCCGCCACCCATCATCGGGTCGCCACCGCCCATTTTGGGTTCCCCCATGCCTTTCGAACCACCCATCATTGGGTCGCCCATGCCGTCCATTGGTTTGGAACCACCTTTGGGTTCGCCACCCATGCCTTCCATGGGGCCTTTGCTGTCACGTGGCTCACCAGCCATCGGATCGCCGGGCATTGGTTCGCCCATTCCAGGCTTGCCTTCTTTCTCTTCACCCTTATCTTGTGCGGTGTCTTCTTTCCCTTCGCCTGCGTTTTCCTTCCCTTCACCAGGTTTGGATTCGCCAGCGGGTTTGCCTTTGCTTTCTTTGGAAGGTTTGGCACCCGCTTTGGTTGCCAGAGCATCGGTGCGGTCTTTCAGGTCTTCCTGTTCTTTCGCCAGACGATCATTGTCCCCACGATTCGACTCGGTACGAGCCTTCAGGTTCCCCTGATCGCGGATAATGCCGTTCAGTTCTTTCAGCAACTGCTCAATCAGCTTTCGCTCTTCCTGAAGTTTGGTCAGCTCATCATCCTGGGTCAGGTAGCGAAGAATCGCTTCCATTGCCACAATGATTTCTTCATTCTTCGATTTAGCAGTGGTCAGTTCGCTGATCCCGAGTTCCCCAGGTACATTCAGCGTGCGGATCAGTGCGGCGAATCGGTTATCGATTGCTTCCTTATCCGCAACGGCAATTGCCTTTTCCAGAGTTTCGGCTTTCGCACGATCTTCCAACCGATCACTTTGAGCAAGTTTCTGCTTCAAAGCCACCAGGTTTTTAATGAATGCCTTGTACTGGGTTTCCAGTTGCTGTTGGCGGGCTGCCAAGTCTTTAGGACTTAACAAACCTGCTGGTTCCTGACCCTGTAAGGTCAGGCCGATTGCCAGCACGCAGATAGCAATTGCTCCGGCTGGCCAATGTCGACGAATCATGTGCAGTCCTCCATCCAGAAGAGGCGAAGAAGGTATACTTATTTTCAATTATTGTCGAACTTGCAGCAAGCCCAACAATTGTCTGTCATTTGTAAGACGATGCACCTGGCCGTTCGCAACCTAAATTGACCAGAATGTGCTGTAACATTCATCAGATGTTACAATCGCCCCAGATGATGCACGTGCGAGTGCGAATTTACGTAAGTTCTGTCAAGTTTAGCACTTAGCAACGGTTCCTGCACGAAAAATCTGCCGATTTTTGCCTGCGTTTGTAACAAGTGCCGTGCAGATATTTACACATAGCAAATTTTGTGCCGAAAATTGATCTCATCAAATTTTAATCTTGGTGCCTGATTCGACACCATTATTATCGTTGCAATTCGTTAAACCTGAACCAGTTTCCAACGTCCCAATAGGAATCGGTGCACAAATAACGCCCCACGAAGCAATAAATCGGCAAACATGGCCGACCACGCACCGATCAGGCCAAAATTGTAGCCTTCCAAAGTGCCCAGACTTCCCAGATCCAGGTGTGGGTGGGTCAGATAGTAGGCAAGCGGGATTCGCACCAGCAAAAAACCAATCCAGGTGATCAGGATGGGGTATCGAGTATCCCCCGCACCCCGCAGTGCTCCCTGCAGGATAATGATGGCTGCCAGTGGGGGCATCGCGAATGCGACTAGTCGCAAAATGGGCACGCCAGCAGCCACTGTAGCCTGCTGGTGGTCGTACGGATTGAAAAAGTGCATCATTTCATACGCAAATGAATAAAAGAGCACTCCCATCACAGACATCAGTAGTGCACCCATTCCCAGGGCAATCCAGGCAGAGCGGGCAGCCTGATCGGGTTTGTTTGCACCCAGATTCTGTCCTACCATGGCTGCGGCAGCCGTGGCGAACGCAATACCCGACATATAGCCCAGTCCTTCGCACCGAATGGCATTCCCGTGGGCAGCAGCAGCGACATCGCCCAGCGAATTGACAATCGACAGGAACCAGAACTGGCACAGGCCGATCGACGCACTGTCAATGGTGGCAGGAATGCTGATTCGCAGGATTCGATAGAGCAGATTTCGGTGGGGGGCCAGCAATTTGAGGGATAATTTCAGCCCGAAACGCCCACGGATCAACACCAGCAGAACAATGATGCACCCCAGCACATGGCTGAGTGCGGTGCCCAGGCCGATGCCAAAAAAGCCCATGGCAGGAATCGGTCCCCAGCCATGAAACGCTGCCCACGACAATGGGATGTTGGCCAGTGCCACCAGACTGAGTACGATCGGCCCGGTTCGAGTGTCCCCCGCACCGATCAGGCAGCCAATTCCTGCCTGGGCAATCAGTTGGCAGGTAATCAGCCAGATGATCGGCTTCAGATAGGCCACGGCACTTTGTGCTGCGGTGCCCTGTAAGGCCAAAAGACGCACCACCGTGGGCAGCAGCAGAAGCATGATCAGCGTACCCAATATGCCCGCCACCAGGGCAAGTATGAGAGATTGATGAGTGACTTTCTGTGCGGTGGCCATGTCTCTGGCACCGATAAAGCGGGCTACCATGGCAGTGGCACCCGCTACCACAATGGTGGAGCAGGATGAAATAAACCACGCAATGTAATTGGCCGTGGTCTGTGCTGCCTGAAATGGGATGTGTTGGCTGGGGTCTTTTGGTGCGTTGGTCCCCGCCAGATACTGATCGTACAGCGAGACAGCCAGGATAAGCAACTGTTGAACAAGTACAGGCCAGGCCAGGTAAAAGACAATTCGCCAACTGGTGGCTGTGCGGGTGATAAGGTGATCGTTGGTTGTGTCGGACATCCGAAGGTTCTAAGTTATCCCCCACATGAGATCAGGATAGCAATCTGGCTGCAGTAGTTCGATTTGCAGCACCTATTATTATGAGTACGGAATCGTGAGAAAAAAATGAGAAACAAGCCGCGATTCTTAAGTTGTTTGACGAAAGGAGTTTGCGAAATAACGATCAGTCTGTTCCCGCTGCAACGGCTTGTTTTTTACGTGCGGCTGAAGATTTGCGTTTCTTTCGCACGGTGCTGTTGAACCCGTGGGACGATTGTTCCTTTGCACAGGCCTCTGTGGGAATCAGTTCCGGGGACTGTTCAGACAGGTCTTCGGTTGCTCCATCGTGCCCACAGCAGTTGGCACTGGGTGCAGCGATACCCACCGGTTCTGCGGGACTGGCGGAAACATTGTCTACCAGCAATGGCAGCGATTGTTTCCGGCGACGGGTCATCCGTTTGTTGTTTTCAGGAATCAGCACCGTTTCGGATCCCTGCAGTAGCGAACTGACCCCCTGGGTGTTGGTTTGCCGCACGGTAGTCGGTTCGTCTTTGGCCTGATAGCGAACCATCTGCCCTTCGAAGTTTCGCAGCACCAGGGCATCATCGGATGCAGAGACAATGTAATTGGGCATGATCGGAATTTTGCCACCACCATGGGGGCTGTCGACCACGTATGTGGGGATGCCCAGACCAGACATATGGCCCCGCAGACCTTCCATAATTTCCATCCCTTTCCAGACGGACGTGCGGAAATGGCCCGCACCAATTACGGGATCGCAATGGAACATGTAGTATGGCCGTACCTTGATCCGCAACAGTCCACGCAGGAGGTTGCGGACTGTCGCCAGATCGTCGTTGACCCCTTTCAGCAACACCATGTGGTTGTTGACTGGCATTCCAGCACGGAGTAGGGCATTACAGACACGCTTTGCTTCGGGAGTGATTTCTGTCGGGTGGTTGAAGTGCGTCTGTATCCAAACTTTTTCGGCGGAAGCCAGCAGGTCGATCAATTCCTGGTCGTACAAGCGCATTGGTAAAGTGACGGGAACTCGCGTTCCAATGCGGATCACATCGACATGAGGAATGGCAGATAAACTATCCAGGAAGAATTTCAACTTAGGTGTCGGCAGGGTCAGTGGATCCCCGCCAGAGAGGATAACATCGCGAATTTCGGGATGTTTCGCAACATATTCAACCATCCGACGGTCGTTTCGATTGACGGCATCCCACCCACCACGCACCATGGTGGCACGCTTGCGGGTGCAGAAGCGACAATACATGCTGCAGACATGGGTGGTCACCAGCAGAGCACGATCCGGATAACGGTGGGTAAGCCCTGGTACCGGAGAATCCTGATCTTCTTCCAGTGGATCTTCCAGTTCGTAACCGGAAGGATTGTGCATTTCCAGTGGAGACGGCACCGATTGCAATCGAATCGGATCGTTTTGATCCGCAGGATTGATCAACGAAAAATAGTACGGGGGGATCGAGAGCTTATAATCGGCTTCCAGTTGACCAATCGCTTCCAGTTCTTCCGGGGTGAACGCCAACAGATGCCGCAGTTGCCGTACAGAACGGATCGCGTTCTGCATCTGCCATTGCCAATTATCCCATTTGTCCTGGGGCACATCGGCCCAGAAAGGATGTCGACGGGGCTGCCCGGGGACTTCTGCATCATTGGTCGTTCGTTCCATCGTCTCGATTCGAGGATGCTGCATTTCCAGGCTTGCTTCCGATAGACTCATACAGGTTCAATGACCTCCATCCAGAGACTGATCTGATTGCTGGGTTGGGTGATTCCATTCCCGGTTTTCAGACCCTTCGCCACATGTCACACAACATGTGCGATGACATTAATCGAATATAGTACCGTTGTTGTTTAAAAACACAAGTTCATCCTGTTGCCGGGACACGAGTTTCGCTAAATTTTTGATTTCAGCAGCAGAAAACAGCCAAAATTCATCCATCAACAAACGTTGATGGATGAATTTACTGCTTGAGAACGATCAAAAATCATACGAGCTTTGCCGATACAGTAAACAGTTGATTGTCAATTGGCAATTCGTCTGATGCTTGGATTGTGCCTGGGCAAAAATCATCCAGGCAAGAAAAAATTTTTTGCAATTTTCGCAAAATTTTTACCTTCGAACAGCCATGATTCTGTTGTCGGGTAACAAAATTGTCCCAGGACAAAGTCGTTTCGCATGACAAAGTTGCAAACAGTGATTCTAAAACCTGGTCTTGCAGCCCTTACCTTGTTAGAAATGAGTTGGCTTGGCTTCAGTAAGGGAGTATCTGGACGGCCTGTCTTGCTCCCCCTTCTCTGCGAGGGAAGGGGGCTGGTGGGTTAGGTTGACTTTCATGTCACCCCCGGCTTCGCCACTGCACTTTCGCTGGGAGAAAGGAAAGTCTGGTCTGAACAGGATGTCCGCGGTTCCAGGATCATTCTGTCTTACCCCCTTCCCTGCGAGGGAAGGGGGCTGGGGGGTTAGGTTTGCTTTTTGCTTTCATCGCCGCAGCGCAAGGGAATTTCTTTATTTTCTGCACGCAACGACGGTAAGAGGCAAAGAATTACTGAAAACCGTCATTCTCGCGAAGCTGGGAATCCATGAAGAAAACCCAACCTATCACCATTACCCGTTAGCAAACCTAGTAGCAGCCAATTTAGTTGCCGGAGCAGCCGGCATTTATTGGCAAAGCGAAGTTTTGCGATTCCGTGGGTGGGCAAACTTTGCCTGCTGGCTGCCACGACCACTCCCATGGTACTATGGTGGTTCTTAATTCATCCAGCCGATCAAAATAATCAAGCAGCTTGACAGAATGAAACACAAACTCATTGTGTTCCTTGACAGCACAAAACAGTACGATCAACGCGCCAAGTGGGGTTCATCGGCCAGAATGGTAAACTGGACACATTCTGGCCGGATTTCTGACGTATCCGCCAGTAATATTCTGCTATCCATGCGGGAATGTTCACCCTTGAAATGATTGAAATGGAACCGCCACGACGCCAAGACGCAAAGAAAAAATGAAGCTCTAAATCTAACCCAAAAACAACAAGCTAACCCCAATTTCACATGAAAATCGGTGTTTTAACGTCTATCAAGCGAACCGTGGCTAACGCCGTCGGCTCATAAAACATGATGTTGAGTTGCCAACTTAAGTGTTTAGTACTGGATTCCCGCCTTCGCAGGAATGACGGTTGTAGGCACAACCGTCTGAAACCCAACCTCGGTTGGGTTTGTGAGCCGACGGCGTTAGCCACGGTTGGATCGAAAAATACCAGAAACACCGAATTTCAAACTGATTTCGGTTTAATTGTATTTTTGCTTTCTTGGCGCTTTGGCGGTCAACACTCAAGATCTGTATTGGGGCAAAGTTTTCCAGGGGGAATCAAATTTGCGGGCCTGCAAGGCACAAGGATTGTCTGTAATTTATCTGAAATCAGTTTGAATTTGGGACCCAGATTAAAATAACCGTTCAACTCATTTGGGGTTCCCTGAATTTGAGATTCGGTACGTTTTAATCAGCTTGGAGAACTATTTTCCATGGTTCGCGGTAGGGTTTATGAAGCATCGCACTGGCTTCCATATCCCCACTGATCGTTTCGGCCTTGGGATCCCAGGCGATTTCTCGCCCAACGCGAATCGCAATATTACCCAAATGGCATACTGTGGCTGATCGGTGGCCGATTTCTACGTCGCAAATTGGCAATTTTCGGCTACGAATGCAGCTTAACCAGTCGTCATGGTGGTTCTTTGATACATACAAATGGACATCAGTATCCAATAGTGGCTCTTTCACAATTTCTGCCGGCGTGGAACTGATGGTACCACGATTGACATGGATGGTGCCTTTTTCCCCAATAAACGTGGTGCCACCTTTTTCCGACATGCCACATATCATTTTCACGCCATTGGCATAGGTGTAAAGAATTTCGCACCACTCGGGGGTTTCGTACCACATATCTTTGTGAAAACGGGCCTTCGCACTGACCTTTACCGGGCCAGATTCATCCATTCCCAGGCCCCACTGGGCGATATCCAGGTGGTGGGCACCAAAATTGGTGAGTTGCCCGCCGGAATAATCCCAGAAAAAGCGAAACAGGTAGTGCACCCGCTTTTCGTTATAAGGACGTTTCGGTGCTGGTCCCAACCAGAAATCGTAGTCCAGTTCTGCAGGTGGCATCTTGTCTGCTACGGGCGGGCCTTTGAAGTTTGGTCCGGGAATGCCCACCTTTACTTCTTTGATCTTGCCAATTCGCCCACTGCGGACCAATTCACAGGCTAAGCGGAAGCGATTATCGGAGCGTTGCTGGCTGCCAGTCTGCACGATCCGCTTGTTGCGGCGTGCGGCAATCACCATTGCTCGGCCTTCGGCGACGGTCAAAGTGAGAGGTTTCTCACAATAAACGTCCTTGCCCGCGTTACATGCATCCACGGTAATCTTGGCGTGCCAGTGATCCGGTGTGGTAACAATGACGGCGTCGACTTCCTTGGAATCCAGGATCCGGCGGTAGTCTCCTACGGTGAGCAGTGGTTTGACATTGGCGGCTTCCAGCACCTTTGCTGCGGCACCGAGCACGTTTTTATCAACATCGCACACACCCACAATGTTCTTGGTGTGCTTCTTCATATTTGGCAAACCCTGATTTTTCACGCCGATGGCGGCAATCCGGATCTGGTTCAGTTTCGATTCCTGTGCTGCCAGTTCTGGCTGGGCAAAGGGTGGCAGAAAATAAGTCACTGCACCTGCCGAAACGGATGCAGCCGAACGTCGAAGAAATGTTCTTCGATTGAGTGACATGGAGAGTCTCCTGTTAGGTAAACGTGTTTAGTCTAATTGAAATCAGGAAAAGTAGCTACAGAAAATCGAAAATGCCGTGTTGTAATATGGCAATATTGCCATATTTAAATATCACAATTGATTACTTTTGCTGGGCACCGACAGGTTTCCCACCTTCGAGCGTCGATAGCGGACTGTCCGATGCGGGGAAAAGAACTGCTTTAGTGTCGGCTACGTTTTCAGGTGGCAGGGCACCAGCATACTCTTTGGTGGGAACCAACGCACCTTTTTGGTCTGGAATTCCTTTCTGGCGATAATTTCCTGCTGCTTTAATAAAGCCGCTGCCACCATTGGCACCGATGAATGCAGTTGGCTTGGGCGTCTTTATAAACAGATTGTTATTTATCCCCAGCCGATTCTGTGGTTTTTGGAATGGTGGGCTGATTTGGGCAAACTGAATCCCCGCTGTTGAATTGCCCAGGAAACTGTTGTTTGTCAGGTCAAGGATGTAGATTGCTTCTGGCCGAGGTGCGGCAAATTCAATCCCGACCTTGGTATTGACAATCCGATTGTGGGTGATGGAAACATCTTTCATCGAACCATCGATCAACACACCGCTTTTGCTGAATGCGCCTACCAGAAGATTGTGTTCCAGATGCAGGTGCTGGCAGGTTAAGCCAATCTGATTCGGTCGTGGATTTTCCAGTTTCGTGGTTACAAGTTCGATGCCAACTTCGCTTGTGGAGCCTTTCGCACCATAAATGATGTTTTCCGTTACCTGGGCAGGGTTGCCTTCCGTTGCAATGCAATCTTTGAAGCTGATCGCCGAAAAACTCGCACCAGACAATTCCAGGTGGTGTATTTTCAGATCATCAACTCTGCCAGAAATTTTCACCAGGCTTTCGCAGAACCCTTCCCCATCAAAATGAATATTTTTTAATTCAAAGCGAACCGGATTAGAAAGTCCTAATAAATATTGCACTGAGCCACCCGCATTGGCAGGTTTTTTCCATACCACCTGCTTTCCGGGTGAAGCCTGCAGAGTAATCCCTCTGGGGCCATTCAGAATGATCGATTCCTGCAGTGTATCAACATCCAACGTAATGGTGTCTCCTTCTTTGGCATTGCCATACGCTTCCCGCAAGGTTGCATATTGTCTCTCACCTGCGGGTTGCCTGGTCACGATCAATTCTCTTGAAGTTGGGGTTCCATCTGGTGTACTCCCAGACTTATTGAAGAAGAAATAGTAACCCGCACCCGCCGCGCCTGCCAGAATGACTAGAAATCCCACCGCACTTAACAGAATGATCAGTTTGTTCGATTTGCCAGTTGGTTGTTGCTGGCGTGGGTGCTTTTTGCTGCTGGCTGTTGTGAGTCTCTTGCTCGATTTTGGCCGCACCGTCTCACTGGTCATGGATGGTGGGGTATCTGTAATTGCCGACCATAATTCCGGCGAAGGCTCTGGGACAACCTCAGTTGCTTTTTCGGCAGTTGGCTGGCGTTTTGGCTGCTGGGGTTTTTCCGTAATATCGCTGTTGATCGAGTTGGACGAAGTTGCAGCGTTGTAAATCGGGCTGCCGGACGGTGAGGTTAACGGAGTCCGTGGTGCTGGTGTCACGGTGCGAACACCTTCCATCGTGGAACTTCCCGCACCAGCATTGGCTGCCGCAGAAAGCGACGGCATTTCTTCCACCGGCGGGGCATTGATTGGCGTTTGGGTAAATGGCAGAAAGTCGTCTGCCACTTCCTGTAGTGTCTGGTACCGGTCATCCGGATTTTTGGCCATCATTTTCTTCAGAATCGCTTCAACAGCAGGCGGGACGTCTTTGCGCAATTCAGAAGCGGGCACTGGCTCTTTCGATTGATGCCAGAGCAGTTTTTGTGCCACGGTACCTTCCTTGAAGGGTGGCTGGCCTGTGAGCATGAAATAGAGCGTGGCACCAAGCGAGTAGATATCGGCCCGCGTATCAACGGTGTGGCTATCTAATGCCTGTTCGGGAGCAAGATAATCGGCTGTGCCCAGGACGGTTTCATCAAATTTGCGGGTCAGGTGGTCGTCGCTGTCGCGAAAAAAGCGGGCCAGACCCAGATCGAGGATTTTTACCACACCTGAACGATCAACCAGTATATTTCCAGGCTTGACGTCGCGATGGATTAAACCGTTCACATTCGCATAGTGCAACCCCACTGCCGACCAATACATGTAGTGGCAACAGCGATCAATTGACAGGGGGCCCGTTTTGCTGACAATGTCCTGCAAACTGGAACCATCGACATATTCCATTACCAGAAAGTGCAGATTGTCGTCCTGATCAATGTCGTAGGCGTGAACAATATTTTCATGGTCGAGAGCAGCAACTGCCCGACCTTCACGGTAAAATCGCTCTAAAGCAGAAGAGTCCGTTGCTTTTGAGGTGGGCAGCACTTTGACAGCAACCCGCCGGCGCAGGTGCTTGTGTTCGCACAGAAACACTTGACCCATGCCACCGGAACCAATTCGTTCCAACACGCGGTATTTGCCTATGCTGAACCGCTTCCAGCGACCCTGAAGAAATTGTTCTGCCTGAAAATAGGTGAGTAAGCCATCCCGAACAAAATAGCCAGCGATCTGATCGACAGGCCGACCTGCGTTGGAGCCAGCTTTCAACTTTTTCACGTATTCGTTCAGCCGTGGTTCTTCCAAAACGCCACTGCGTTTCACCAGGTCAACGAATTCGTCCAAGTTCTGTGGTGCAGGCATCAACGTACCTCAGCAAGAATTGTGGGGATACCTTCCGATTTCTGTTAATCTCTTAACTTATGTATTTGAATCAGGTTACCTAAGTTTGTTGAGAATTTCTACTGCAACAAACACCCAACGTACAATATAGATCACAACTTACCCAAGTGGAACCATTTCCGGTTTTTCGTGGGGAAGTATGCGAAAACAGCTAAAAATGAAAGAAAATTCATTTGCTGAAGGGTTCACGCCACAATCGCCATTTGAAAATGGAGTTTTTCGTTCAATCTTGCAAATTTTGTTCAGCGTATCACTTTTGTTTTCAGTTCGCTGATCAACAGATCCAGTTCTTCGAGTGATTTCTGCTGCAACTCGTCGATGGAGGTGCGAGGTAACTCCATCATTTCTTCTAAAAGTTGAATCTGGCCGATTCTTTGCCCACGCTCTTCCCCTTTTTTCAGGCCCCGCTCTTCGCCGAGTTTGATCCCTTCTTTGATCCCTTTTTCCATCGCAATTTCTTCAAATGATGTTACGAATGGCATTTGATTCTCCTGAAATAACTCAATTCGAAGTTCGTTAAACTCTTCGCGCAGTTCATCCGGTAATTTTAGCAGCCAGTCCAGCAAACGCATAATTCCCCAGACTTCCTGATCAGGTAATTTTCGATTAAAAAGTTGCCGAATCAGGCGGGCTTTATCCGCAAAGCGAAGATCTGCGTTGCCGTGGGTCAACAAACTCCGAATGCTGGCCGCCACAACCAGCCCCACAGGACTGCGGTGCGTCGTCAATTCGTCCAGTCTTTCAGCGTAGTCGAGCAGTTTCACCAAATTGAATTCAAAGTACGAACGGGTGCCGCAAATCGAAAGATCAAAAGGTTCTGATCGCCAGCGTGGGTCATCGTCGGCCAGAATGGCAAAACTGCAGACATTTTTGCCATATTTTTGTCGAAACCGGCAGTAGTAATCAAACATTCTCTCAGGCAACTGGGGATCCCGCTGTGCTTGGACTTCAAAGTGGACAAACAGCACCGCGGGTTCGGTGGGCGAAATGAGGCTCCCCACCTCAAACAATGCGTCGGCACGGACCATCCCAGCGTCGGAATCGGGCAGCAAGGTACGTAACTCGGTATCGAGCGAGCGAAAACCTGCCGCCCAGTCAAACGTGGGGTGCCATTGTGGGAAGAGAATCTCGAAAATATCGGGCAGGTAATTTTCAAGTGTCTCTTTCCAGGGAGAATCAAATTCGCGGGTCATCGTGTGGCCTGCAATAATATCATTTCAGATCATTCTATCTGTGATTTGATTGACTTGGGCACCGGATATGAAAGAATTCTCATTTGGATTCATCCGGAGTTTCAATTAACCAAAGGTCAGCATTCACGAAAGGGGTAAGGTAAAAAATACTATTTTCAGCAAAAATTAATTCTTTTTCAGATGAGCAATCAGTTTCCCAACTTGCTCGTATCCCTGCTGCATCAAAAAATTAGAACTGCGGCCCATGCTTTTCATTCCCAGCACAAAATAATTCGGCTCTGGCTGAAAAATTTTGCCGTCGGCAAATTTTTCAATGTGTAGTTCGCGGGTCATCACTTCATCTGCCAGATAACCCACGTTACCAATGACTCGGTCTACTTCCCACACCTGCGATTTCCCACCCGTGCGGGCACACACCCGGAAGCCTTTGTCCGCACCGTGGCAGTGGATTTCGTCGATCAGTGTATTCATGAAGAATTCGACATTCCCGTCCCCACGGGTGGCCAGATTGTTCACTTTTGCTGCCAGACGATCACGTTCGCGATAGGGATCGTTCGCAATCCGTTGCAGTGGGGTCGATTTTGCCGCACGCGTCAGCCAGATGGTCCAGGTGGCCGACTGATCTTCCGCTAATTCGGCCAGCCTGGCAACTGTCGTCGCTGCTGAATAACCACTGCCCACTACAATCACGGAGCGGCCGGCATAATGATTCTTTTTCGCACTTAGCACGTCTTCCAGAACATAGGGAATGTGCGTGCGGGCAGCAATTTCGCCCATTGCTGGCAGGCCGCCATCTCCCAGCCAGGCAGGTTTGGAAAATGTGCCCGTACAATCGCAGATCAGATCGGCCTGAGCCACGCTTTCGTGCCCTTTGCCATCCCGTAACAGCAATCGAAAAGGTGCCGTAGCCCGCTTCGGGTCGTCCATTGGGTCGGATTTAAAGAAACCACTTCGCCCCACACCGACAACGGTGGTATTTGATTGAATGCGATCGGCCAGATCGGTGGTCATTGCCAGTGGCAGCAGATATGAATTGCGAAAATCGTTCCCCGTAACAATATCCCCAGGTGCGGGCAACTCATGTCCCGAATGGTCCTGTCGGATGAGTTGCACACCCAAGTCAGAAGAATTCTGAGAAAATGGTGAGAACAGCCGAACGTGGCCCCACGATTTGATATGTTCGGCGATGTCGCCTTTTTCGTAAACCGTTACTGGCCAGCCAATTGCGCGAAATCGGATTGCTGCTTCCAGCCCCACCGGACCTGCACCGAGTATTGCTACCGAACGTGGTTCTCCGCGAGCCATCCTGGTTCCTGACAGTTTCCTGAAAACAGCTACTTCAAACTGGGACTAAAATTTCGCCTTGTCCCAGCGCTAACCAATCTCCACGATATCGCCAAACGGTCGCCGTGTCGAGTTCTGTGGGGATCGATAGCCCCCAATGCCGTAGTTTTTTGAAGTAAATAGAGAGAAAAGACGGGTTATAGCGACTCGTCTGGTGAAATGTCGGAGGCAGGGGACTGTTGACGGCGCTGAACAATGTGCCACGTTTCAAGTTAGCTCCCGCGTGCTCTCCCCAGCCAGAAAAGGCAAAAATGGAGCCGGCAATCATCTGCACACCCGCAAACTGGCCAATTGCTCCCTGCACCGCGATGGTACCACGACGCATTTTCGCCCCCACTTCACTGCCAGCGGTGCCGTGGATCAGGATGGTGCCGCCAGACATGCCTTTTGGATTGCCAAGGTATGCGGCCCCAACCAGATTTGCAGCACTGCCACGCACTTGAATGGTACCAGACTGCATCTCTGCACCCAGCCAGTCAGCGGCATTCCCTTCAATCTGAAGATTGCCACCACTCATGTGGGCACCCGCATGCATTCCCACATGGCTGTGGATGTGCAGCGTACCACCGGACATCGCTGCACCCAAACGTTTGATGCGGGCACAATCACCTTCGATTTCGATGTGGGGCACGCCAGATTCTGCCACCTGCACACGAAAAACTTCCCCCAGGTGGGTATCCAGATTGCCCACGCGGATTGGGAGGTGCTCGATTTCGCCCACCGATAAGGTGGCAAAGCGCACCGGACAACACTCTAACATTTCGACAGGTGTTGTGCTGTTCCAACGTGAAAAGAGTCGAATCATTCCGATATTTTACAGAGATTGATCGAAAAAATGAGTCCAGTAGGCAAGCGATACGATGTGTTTTAGAAAAAAACTCGAGTGGTCAAAAGCAGAAGTACTTCGAGGTTTTCAATTCAACACATTTGAACTGTTTGAAATCAAATGTGATCAACTCTTTCTGCCCCACTGCTCATTCTTTTAAGGTGTCTCAGTTGTAGTGCCAAAAACAGCAGCAAACAGTAGCACGGAATGTTAAGAAACACAAGTTGTTGAAAAGGAGTTGCGGGATTCGTAAGTACACCCAATGATTCAAACCATGGGAAAAGCTCGTTAGGACCGAGACAGAACAATACTAGGAGACATGTGCTTAGTATTGATGTGTCTTTCGGAAACATTCTCAATTTGATATCCTTCAAATAAACTAGCAGCGAAGGTATGAGTAGTACAAGAGAATGATCCCATGTTATCGGGCCCAGCAATAGCATGATGGTTATCAGCATCCAGAAAAAGCGATCCCAAGAACGAGCATCTTTGATTTCAAGAGATTTTTTGTAAATAATGACAACGAAAATACTGAAGGTAACAATTGTAGCCAACCAGGCTAGCCCAGTATGATAAATGATGGGGATCACACCTTGATTCTGGGATCCAATAAATAGTCTATGCCACACTCCTAAAATTGACTGATTCATCCAGCTATATCGAAATGTTTTGAGCGAAGGAATAACAACATCAATATACTTGTATACATTAGAGAAGCCGAATAGCAATCCGGAAATGATATTGCACATAACAAATATAATTACACCAAATATGAAAGCCTTATACCGGCAACGTAAAAGCAGATAAATCAATAAAAATCCGGGAAAAACCTTGCAAGCGGCAGCGATTCCAATGAACAATGCAAATGTGAAATATCTACCATATTTCGATGCACTCCATGCACAAACAATGAGTAATAATAACAATGCATTTAGTTGTCCTTGGCTAAATTGTTGTCTGATTGGATTGCAAAATGAAAGAATCGCCAGAATTGGTAGAGCCAGCCAATAATACTCGCTTTGCCACTTCCAGTTTGAAATTTTGGTTAGCAATATAATTGATAATCCAAGCATAACCGCTGAAGCAACGTGCCAAACTGCTAAAGCAGCATGATAATTCAGCAACCCCAGTGGGAGTAAAATTGCTATTGAAAACGGAGGGTGTGCGTTATACTGTATGTCATTGACTTGTAAATTACTATTTCCATATCTCTGAATATTTACAGACATATGATCATAAATACCATGGCCGTTCCACCAATTTCTGGCCGAAGACCACTCTTGAAAAAAATCGTTTGCCGTTTCATTCAATGGTGGCTGCAATTGATACAGCCAGCCAGTCTTCTTAATTTGTCCGTTTGAAACATGTTCTCTTACTGGGATTTGCATCCAAAGAACGAATATTGCAATTAGTTGCCACAAAATGCGAACGCTCAATGGCCACTGCTTGATTGACATCGATAATTCTCAGGAAAACTATAAGCTACAGGAAACAGATACGATATTCAGCAACGGGAATATTATCGCTGGACAATCTGTTCCAGAATGGTGGGATCCTGGATTTCGTCGTCGCGGGCCAGTAACAACACCTTGGATACTACTTCTGCCGTGCGTGGGTCGTTGTCGGCAAAGGGCAAAAACAGTCTCCCACGGTGCTGGGCCTGAATCGGGACCACACACAGCGAGCCACCCGGTTGTTTGTGAACCACCCCACTGCCCAGATGGATGGAATACTGGCCGTACTTGCCTTCGATCAGCACGTGACGGCCATCAATCCGCACGTTTTTCAGTTTCAGCAGGCTTGCCGTTTCCTTCACCAGTGCAGCACGCATTTCAACTGTGGATTGGGTGGCTTCAGGATCAACACCACCCACGTGGGCGACACTGACAACCAGATCCAGATCCCGCATCACTTCACTGAAAATAACTGGCGGGACATCTTTCAACAAAATCCGCTTCCAGTCCCCACGCTGATGGAACATCACAGCGGAAATCGAAGGTGATTCCGCCTCTCCGGGTGTCGTCCAGCCATAATCCTGTGCTAATTCCACCACCAGATTGTGGGTGCGGAACAGTTTGTCGATTCCTTCCCGCGTTGACCAGCCACGCCCAGCCAGCAAGGCATTTGCCTGATTCTGATTCACCTGCTGACCAGCATAGCGCTGTGACTTATCGCCATCCTGTTTCTCAGCCGGAGTCAAAGTATAAACTTCGCGGAAAACCTGCTTGAATGGCTGAATCCGTTCTCGTTTGAGGCATTCAGCCTGCCACAGGTGCCAGTCACCATTTGCCAGCAGATCCAGGGGGTGGGCCACCGTCCAGGTATCTTTCGCCTTCAATGCTACCGATTTATTCTGATGGTTAATCAACCCTTTCCCATTCGCCGAAGGGTAGCCAAGTGTGCCGCTGGATGCCCGCAGAACTAATCGACTGAGAATGGGCTTCACCAGTGCGTGCGCCATCAACTGGGGGAGTTCTTTGGCGGTGAAAGTATCCCCCGCACACATCGCCTGTTCCAGCGAACGCAACGCACTGGCCGCCATCCGCTTGATCGTGGTTTTTCGTTCGAGAAATTCTTTCACACGAGGCAGCTTTTTCACGGCAGGTGGGATCGATTTCAGTGCTTTGCCGTTACGCGATTGCTCTACTTCCGGCTCTGATTGGGCATTCAGCTTCATTTCGATGAGAAGATCGTCTTCTTCAATTGAAACCGGGCCATTCAGAAAATCAGCCACTTCGCTGGCAGTGACTGCCCACTCGAGACGAATGGGATCGGGATAATCAGCCGTGACTGCCAAATTCTGCAAACCCAGTCGAAATGCCTGCATTGCTGGTTCCTTAGAAAGGGAACTCAGGCCCTTGGCATAACGTTCGTAATTTTTCAGCACACGGTAGCGGTCCTGCATCTCCGCTTCTTTCTGCTCTGCATTGGTTGGCAGTGGCAGTAAGCCAAGCAGCTTGACCGATTCCTTCAAAAACTTCTTTTCAATATCATCAACCAACTGTTTTTTCGGCATGCGGCCCAGAAGCACATCGGCCAGGCGGGCGGCCTTCTTGTGGCTTTGGCCCCAGCCTAGATATTTGGCTGCTGCCTCAATGGCATCCCAGCGTTCGTCGCTTTTTACAGCTTTGTAGGCAAAGTGGAACCAGCCCACATCGATGATCCCTTCTTCCCGCTGCTCAATCGTCAGGTTGGTTCGTGCCTTGACAATTTTCGACCATGCTGATTCTTTCTGTTGAGGGTTTCCTTCTACAGGATTTTCATTTTCAATTTGATCCAGGTCCAATTCATCATCTTCGGTTGAATCGATCTGATTTTCCCACTGGCTACGTGAGTGGGCAATGAACCAGTAAACCGCTTCATTCAGTCCGGGCCATCCCAGCGTAGCCTGAACATGATCCACCCATCGAGGATTGAGCATTGCGAGTTCAAGAATCCGCTCTTCTGGCACCAGTTTCTGCTTGATTAGTTCCTTTGCCTGGCGCGAAAATTCTATCGGAGTGTCGTCTGGTCCTGGAGTACAAATGCGAATGAGATGGGTAAGCACGGCAGGTTTGCCCTCGCCCACCGAATAACTTTGTTTGGCAAAACCCTGTTTACCAAGTGCGGGTAACAATTGGAACAGGTAACTGCTGCCCACCAGTTGTGAAATCGCCTGTGCGGCACTAGTCGCGGCGGTGGCAGATTCCCCACGTTCTATTTCAATTGTGATAATCCTTGCAATCACATCAGAAACAGTTTGCTCCAACTCTGGAAAATCAGCAACTTTTTTCGACAAGTCGTTTACAGATGTCAATTCTGCTAACGATTGAAACTGGCTGTTCCAATAATTACCTGTAGACAAGCGCGGGCCGATGAGGTGGTCCAGAAAATCCCCACTGGTGGCTTCATCAATCTCATAAGCATCCAATAAATCTGTTATATATGGTCGTAATTGCCCATTGTGGGGCAGTGGCTGCTCAAACCAGCGCAGTAATTGCCAGAATTTGCTTCGATGGTTCTTTTTCCAGTTTTTCGGGTGGTGAGTGCGTATTTTTCGTACCAGTTGCAACCAGACAATTGCCCATTGCTGATCCCGCCAGTCCTGAAAACTGGATTCCCAATAGTAACGCACTTTCACAGTGGGATCAGGTGCCAGTTCCAGCAGTTTTTGTGGGACCATCGATAAACCGGTTTCAGTAGCCTGCAAGGCAAAATCGGCCCCACCTTTCGGCAGGTAACAGGCGACAAACCAGTTCAATAACTGCTCAATAATTGCCTGATAGCGCAGTCTTATCGGTGGCTCGGGAAATAACTTGGTCTGATAGGCTTTGAATAACGCCTTCTTCTGCTCGACACCATCTTTATTGCTGACCTCATCATCATCTTCATCGAAAAGGTCATCAATATCATCGTCCATGTCATCCGAATCCAGTTCATCCGGATCACCTTCACGAATAGTAACTTTGGGTGCTACAAACGCACGCAGGATTTCCATGCCATCCGTATCACGAGTGTTTTCTGGTCGCTTCTTTAGCCATTTTTCCCATACTCCTCGCAGTGGGAGCAGTTTCAGGTTATCAGCACTATCTTTCCTTTCGTCTGGTCCTGGAAAGCCCCACATATACGTGATGCTGCCCAGTACATGTTCATCCGATTGGCCGTTCCCATATTCCACTGTGAACGTGTCCTGCCGATGTTCGTGGATCATGTCATCCAGTGATTTCAGAAATGCGGCGGTGGAGGGGGTGAATAATTCCACCTCTTGATCTTCTGGAGCAATCACCTCACTGCGGTGGTGGCCTTCCAGCAGGCCCAGACAATCCTCCAGCGTGGCGGGCTTTGCTGCGGGATTCAGAATGACTTCAATGGCATCCGCATCCGATTTGGGCATGCGGGCACCACGCTTTTCGACATAGTCGCGTAGTTTTTCCCGCACCGGTTCTGGGGTGCGGTCACCATCCACCATTCTGCGTGCCAGTTCGATCCCGCCCGAGCGTTGATTGGCATCTTTTCCTGCCAGCAGCCGATCAATTGAATGCAGCACCGCCGGATCGCGACGATTCAGGATTAATTCAAAAATGGCCCGACGAAAATCGGCCGTTTTGCGGGTTAAATGGCCTTCCAGTGTCAGTACTTCATCTTCAGCCAGTTGGCACTTTTTCAGCCCTTCCAGTGCAGCCATCCGCACATCCCCGGATGGGTGGTTAGTAATTGCCAGCAATGTTTCCTTCACCTGATTCGTGAGCGTGCGTGGGGCACATAACTTGCCAATCGACTGTACCTGCACGTAAGTGCTCATAAAATTGAGGTATGGCAATAATTTTTCCGGTTGGCGTTTGCCCAGCGCTTCGATCAGGCGATCTGCTGCGTTAGTTTTGCAAAGTTCCAATTCGCCCCACTCGGGAACCAGCGGTTTGATCTTCTGTGGTTTATCCGCCAGTCGTGGGAGAAGATTTACTAACTGATCAAACAGCCGATCGGTGGGCTTGGTTTCGCCATCTTCATCGTCGTCTTCCCCATCCAGCGTGTGGCCTAACCGTACCAGTGCGTAACCTGCAATACGCAGATCCTCATCATTCAAAGCATTCTGGACCATTTCCTGGCCAGCCGGAGTGCCCGATTCATGCCCCAGGCGGATCGCAGCAAGCCGGCGTCCGGGGTCTTTGTCCTTAGCCAGCTTTTTTGCCGTGGTCAGTGCAGCAGAAATATCACTGAAGCCCATCGCCCACAGTCCGCGGTAGCATTCCAGGGTATCGCCAGATGAAATCGCTTTTTGAATTGCTTTGGGCTGATCGATCAACTGGATAATGGATTCCAGGTCTGCCTTCAGCTTTTTGGGATTATCAACAGTTTCGGCTTCTCCCAGCCAGACACCTGCGGCACGGGCAACGGACGCAAATCGCAGCAGATTCTGGTCAAGAATCAGCCGGACCATGCGTAAAAATGCCTGAATCTGGCCTTCATCCACCGATTCCAGGATGGTTTGCCGCAAGCCTTCCTGTCGCTGGGCGGCGATGAGAAGATTTTCAGCAAATTCCCACGCTTCGGGGCGTTTACTGCACACTAACGTGCGGATGGCGTGGCGACCCATGCCACCAATTTCATGTCTGCTGGCACAACTGTCTTTGATAATTCCAAAAACAGTTTCGCTCTCTTTCGTGCCTGCATCAATCACGCCAGCAAAAATGTAGCCCAGGCATTCCATTCCCCAGCCAAAATGGACCGCCCAGGTGGCAAGCCATTCAGCGGAAAGAGTATCATCGGGATAGTTGCCTAATAGTTGGATTAACTGCTGCAGATATGCCCCACGTACTTTGCGGTGCAGCTCCGGATTGTGGGGTGCCCGAAAACCACGTCGAAGGTAGCCTTCCCCGTACGGCAGGTTCGCAAAAACCTGCCAGCCCAGTTCCACTTCTTTGGCAAGCGTGGGGAACAACGCCTGCAGAATCTTTGCCCGCTCTTTGGGGTGCTCGTCAATATATTGGACCCCAAACGTGGGCAGAGTATACCTTTTCTGCCAATCTTTCGGTGGCTTGCCGTTTTCTTCCAGTTGCAGCAGTGCCAGACCCGCTTTCGCCTGGGCTTTTGGCAATTTCTGCAATCGGGCAATTCTGCCCTGCAGGTGCTGGGCAGACTGTAACTTGTTCAGTTCTTCACGTGCTTTTGCGGGATTCAGCATCGATCAGCCCCCTGCCAACATGGTTAAACGGATAAATGTCAGCCGACTTTCGGGTAAAAGAGTCACCGTCTGGTCAATTTCTTTCAGTTCTTCTTCATCCAGCACCACCATGTACAGGCCATCCTGAAACGCTTCCACGGCGGTGCGAATGGCTTCTTCCGCATCGACCTTCTGATCCAGGTCACTGCCACCACTGTCGACCTTGCCTGTCGCCAGTCCATCCGCAATCTGCTGTGGGGAGAGTGCTTTCAGCAATCGACGTTCCGCCTGGCGATCGTGAAAAGCAGCAATTTCCTGCCGCACCACGTGGGCAATGAGGTCCCGCAATGTCAGTGGGGTATTTGTGGCAGTTTCTGGTGGTGGAACCGAAAAATCGGCAAACAGTGGCTTTCTTTGCCCCAGTGCTTTTCCAGTGATGGTAACCATGGTAGTAACCCAAAAGATAGGAACAGTGGGAATGTTACCACATCACGAAACGGAAAAAAATGCTGGTAGTGGTTTTTTTCAGCAATTTCATGAAAGAAAACAGAGCAGTGTACATTTCATGAAAATATCTTCACATTTAGAGTTTTCGCACGCACATACTGAGTGGGGTGGTTGCGATTTTGGAAAAATTCACAAAAAAGTTTGTCTCGTCGCAAATTCTTTTCTCTAAAGAACTTACAGGAGATAATTTCTTCAGAAATTGGTCCTGGCGAGAAAAAAATTGTCAAAATCAAACGCCACAAGGATATATTATATGTATGTGTAAATGATTTCATTTTGAATATGGCAACATTTTCACTAAGTGAGGTTTGGTAGTTCCAGCGTTGTCCGTGCGATGAACTTCGAATTGGAACAATTGTTGAAACCGTCCCAGATGGGGGAACCAGAATCGGCCTGAAAAGCTATTGGAAAAGCTTTTCAACAGTTTTTGGTAATTTTCTTTGATTCGCACTTGTGTTGTGATAATGTAGGCCGTGGGTAATTTCGCGTACCACAGGAAAAGTGTGTGCGCCAGCCACCCTCCCGCTGGATATACCCTTAGGTGGTAGTTAATAAATTGTTGTCTGTCGTGTACTTTCGCTGCATTTTGTGCAGTAAAGGTACTGAAGACGGAGTTTGGTCTTTCCTTCCGAATTGAGTGATCTGAATGACTGCAACCGCAAACGATAATGAACTGTTGGAAAAAGTGCGAGATGCCCACAAGCGGCTGCGTGCTGAAGTTGGCAAAATCATCGTGGGACAGGAACAGGTGCTGGACCAACTGCTGATGGCGATTTTCTGCCGTAGTCACGCACTGCTGATGGGTGTTCCCGGGCTGGCAAAAACGTTGATGGTCAGCACATTGTCACAGGCACTGCACCTCTCGTTCAAGCGGATTCAGTTCACGCCAGACTTGATGCCTTCGGACATCACTGGTACGGAAGTAATTCAGGACGATCCTGTCACCAAACAACGGATTTTCAAATTCCTACCCGGTCCGATTTTCGCCAACATTGTACTTGCTGACGAAATCAACCGGACGCCGCCGAAAACGCAGGCCGCACTACTGGAGGCTATGCAGGAACGCAAAGCCTCTATCGGTGGGGTCGATCACCCCATGATGAACCCGTTCTTCGTGCTGGCAACCCAGAACCCGATTGAACAGGAAGGTACTTATCCTTTGCCGGAAGCCCAGCTCGACCGGTTTCTGTTCCTCATCAAAGTGGATTATCCCACGGACGATGAAGAAGAACAAATCATGCGGAATGGCACCAGCGATGTGAAACAGACGGTCAGTGCGGTGCTGGGTGCGGAAGATATTCTGGCACTGCAAGGTGTGGTGCGTCGGGTGCCTGTTTCGGACCTGGTCTTCAAGTTTGCGAAACGGATCACACGGCTTTCCCGCCCAGGCACGCCCGAAGCGGCAGACTTTGTCAGCAAGTGGCTGACATGGGGTGCAGGCCCACGTGCCAGTATGAACCTGATTCTGGCTGCTAAAGCCCACGCGGTGTTGCGTGGCAGTAACCATGTCTCTGGTGATGATGTGGTCGCAGTGGCCCCACCGATTCTGCGACACCGCCTGATGCTGAACTTCACCGCACAGAGTGAAGGAATTACGATTGATGAAGTGATCAAGAAGTTGATCAAAGCATCCGCACGCGAGTTTCAGGCGGCGTAGTGCCAAACGAGTCAGGAAAAGATGCCAACAAATTATCTGCAGCCACGGGCACTGACGCGTGCGGAAGCTCTGGGTTTAAAAGCACGCACCATCGTTGAAGGCCTGCGTGTGGGAGAGCACAAATCTCCTTACCGCGGCTTCTCCGTGGAGTTTGTGCAGCACCGCGAGTATGTGCCTGGGGATGATATCCGCCACATCGACTGGAAAAGCTACGGTCGATCTGAACGCTACACCATCAAGCAGTACGAGCAGGAAACCAATTTCACTGCCCACATTCTGCTGGATGCATCCAACTCCATGAAATACGGAGATGGGGATACCAACAAGCTGGAATACGCCAAATTACTGGCTGCGACACTTTCCTACGTGATTGTTCGCCAGGGCGACAGTGTGGCATTAAACACGTTCGACCAGCAATGGCGTACTCGCCTGCCTGCCAGCAGTTCTATGGCGAATGTCACCACGATTCTGCATACGCTGGAATCTCTGCAGCCGCAGGAAAAAACCAGCATCGGCCCGCTGTTGGAATCAATTGCCGATCAGGTGCGTCGCCGCGGGTTATTCTTCATTATTTCAGATTGTTTCGACGATGTGGAACCATTTTTGAAAGGGATCAAGCACCTGCGTTTTCAGGGACATGATGTCACCGTGTTTCACATCATGCACCCGGACGAGATTCACTTTTCGATGACTGGGAATGTGAAATTCGATGGCCTGGAAATACCCGAAGAACTGAAAACCCGCCCCCACCTGATCCGACCTGCCTACCTCAATGCCGTGCAGGCCTACCTGAAAGAACTTCAGGCGGGGTGCGATGCTTTTCGCGTTGATTATCAATTAATGGAAACCGACCAGCCATTGGAAAAAACACTCCCACCGTACCTGGTGCGCCGGCTGCAAATGGGTCGTTTGTAACAAGCGAGTCACAGGAGAAGAAACGCGAATGGGTTTTCTGGCACCACTCATGCTGATCGGTTCTGCTGCAGCAAGCATCCCCTTGATCCTGCACTTTTTTTATCGTGCACGGTACAAGCCGATTGATTGGGGGGCCATGAAATTCCTGAAGCTGGCGATGGAACAAACCAGTCGTCGTCTGAAGTTTCAGGAAATCGTGCTGTTGTTGTTGCGCATTCTGCTGCTGCTGTTACTGGCAATAGCACTGGCCCGCCCCACGAGTTGTACGTCGATGTCCGGCACCGGACGTGGCCAGTCGGTCGATGCCATTTTTGTGTTCGATCTGTCCTTCAGTATGAATACCCGCGAAGGCACCCGAACTCGGCTGGACATTGCCAAGGAACGTGCCCTGAAGGTAATTGATGAACTGCCCCCCAATTCCACTGTGCAGGTGATCGGTTGTGCCAATCAGGCGGTTGGCATGGGCCCACGTTCGCCTGGAAATCTCGATCAGGCCCGCCTGTTAATCCAGAATATGAAAGCCACCCAGCGTGCAACAGATTTTCTGCCGGGACTCGAAGAAGCTTTGATCGCGATGGATCGCACCCAGGGTGCTTCGAAAGAAATCTACCTGTTCAGCGATATGCAGCGAACCGGCTGGGAAAATCAATCAGCGGCTATCCGTGGGAAGTGCGAAGAAATTAAAGCACGTGGCACATTCTTCCTGATCCACACACAATCAGATGAGCTGCGGAATGTATCGATCATCGATCTCCGCACTCAGACCGATATCCCCAACACCCGACAACGCCTGCCATTTATTGTGACGCTGAAAAATACGGGCACCGTAGAGCTGCGAAACCTGACGGTCAGTCTGCGTGTCGATGGGGCCGAGACCACTGCCGATTCACAACCGGTGGAACGAATTGGCCCAGGGGAAGTGATGCCAGTGACATTGACTGCCAAAATTGATAAAGCGGGCTGGCGGGTATTAACAGCCACCATCGGCTCTGGCGGCAATGATGAAAGTAACAGCAAAGTAGTAGATTTAGTTGACTCGCTGGCAGACGATAATCGCCTGGACAAGGCGATCATGGTGCGTGATACCGTGAAAATTCTGGTGGTGGACGGCCGACCTGATGACCGCGATCCAGAAAAGGGTGCCAGTTATTTCATTGGGCACGCCCTGTTACCGATTCCGGAAGAATTGCGGCCCAATTACCACATTCAGCCAAAGATTATCAAGGCCACCAATGTTTCTGCAGGTGATCTGACCGGTATGGATGTCTGTGTGATGGTTGATTGCCCGTTGCAAGGCCCCACCGCAGTGCCGGAAGATTTTGTGAAATACCTGCCCGACTTTGTGGGTGAAGGTCATGGATTGCTGATTACCACTGGGGATAACACGGTACCAGAAATCTACAACCGTGTCCTTGGTTCTGGTGGTGCCAACTTATTGCCCGCAACGATGAAGGCAATATTTACCGCACCGGAAGATCAGCCAATCTTTCCAGACCCCAACAGCATTGCACTACAATCGTTCCTGGGCAAGTTCCGTTCGACCAGCAATGATCCCTTTTTGCAGATTCGAGACGCCCAGACAGCCAAAGCAGTGGAAGTGGAAGAACCAGCCGATGTGAATTCCGGACAGGTAATGTTGCGTTACAACAATAATATGCCTGCTTTGTTATCAAAACAACTGCGGCTGGGTGAGGTATTGTTGCTGACCACTTCTGCAGACCGACAGTGGGGTTATTTTGCAACCAACCTGACCTTCCAGCCGTTTGTGCATGGTGCCATGACCCACCTGATTGAACGATCGGCCCAGACATACAACCTGATTTGTGGCAAGCCGATTGCCTACCAGCCCAAAGTAGTGAATATTCCCTACGAAGTGATTCGACCGGATGGTGAGCGGCAACTGTTGGGCAAGCCGGAACCCAGCCTCACCGTGGGGGATACATCGCTGGCAGGTATCTATACGATATTGCCGCAGGATGATCAGCAAGGTGGGGCAAGATTTGCGGTAATTGCCGACCCGGAAGAGTACCAGGCACTTGACGCGATGCCGGAAGACCAGATTGATACGTTGCTTGGTTTTCGCCCACAGCACATCAAAGACAGTCTGGCACCGGATGTGGAAGTGGAATCGATACGCAACCGCAATGAGTGGACGGTGCTGGCGTTGGGTTTGTTATTGATACTGGCGGTTTTTGAAGCGGGCTGGGCATGGTTCTGTGGGAAAGCCTGGTAAGGAGTTTGTTGACCAATGCTATTTGCCGAGATCGTAACACGTGGTACGTTTCCTCTTTGGTTAGCGATCTTGCTGATCCCGGTGGCAATTGCCATTTCTGTGCTGGTATATCGCACAGAATCGATGAAAATCAGCCGAAACCGCCGGATACTTCTGGGAACCTTGCGTGCATTAACGTTGATCCTGTTGCTGCTGCTTTTGTTGAAGCCGGTATGGGTGGGAAATATTACCATCAAGAAAACCCGCCCGGTAGCAGTGCTGCTGGATAATTCCCAAAGTATGAGCCAGATTGATCCTTTACGGACCACGGAAGACCGTGTGCGAGTGGCAATTGCGGCTGGGAAATTAAAACCGGATCATGGTCTGGAATTGGCACCTGGGGAGTTATTGTCTTCCAGCAGTCTGCCACGAATCGAATTGCTGAAAAGCGCACTGGCCAATGAACAGTTAAAACTGCTGGAATCGATTCGCGCCAAAGCCCCACTGCAACCATATCTGTTTGGCAGCAGGCTGCGTGGCCTGCCAGACAATGCAAAAATTGCCTGGCTCTCGTCGCTGGATGCGAAAGACCCGAATACCAGCATGCTGGATACGGCCCGCCAATTGTTGGATCGGGATTCCATGGAATTACCATCCGCCATCGTCATTGCCACCGATGGCCGAGATAATTTCAGCAAAACCCAGTGGGAAGAACTTGCCCGCGAAGCAGCCCGCCTTCAGGTACCGCTGCACATTTATGGTGTGGGTGGTGCGGGTACAGGCTATCTGGAATTAAAAGATGCCCCAGTAAACGATACATTATTTTTTGATGACACGATTACAGTTCCCTTTCGCTATCGCGCCAAAGGGATCCAGGCCGGGGAACTGGAATTAACCGTTCAACTTGGCGACAAAGTGGTTGCCACCAAGCGTGTCCCGGTGAAAGATGGCGACGATATCAGCGAAACGCTTTCGTTTATCCTGTCGAAAGAACAGCACACCCTTGGGAAGCAGCAATACACCGCCAGCATTAAACTGGTGCAAGGCGATGAAGTCTACACCGACCAGGTTTCGAAACCGGTCAAGGTAATCGATCAAAAGGTGCGTGTACTGGTTATCGAAAGTGAACCCCGCTGGGAATTCAAGTTTCTGATGCAGTCTTTCCTGCGGGATCGACGGATCGAACCCACGTTCATCATTACCAGTGGCGACCGCCGTGCCCTGGAAGCGGGTGCTCCGTTCCGACCCAACTTCCCGGATGAACGAAAAGATTTGTTTTCTTACCACATGCTGGTGATTGGCGATGTGGATGCAAATTATTTCACCTCCGATCAACGTACCTGGATTCGCGATTTTGTGTCAGAAGGGCGTGGCCTGGTGGCGATTGCCGGCCTGAATGCCGCACCCGCCACCTGGGTGAACACAACACTGGCAGAATTGCTGCCCGTGGAAGTGGAAAGCGAACAGTTCAGTCTGGTGGATAAACGACCGATTGAATATCAGCCACAACTGACAGAAATTGGCAAGCGTGCATCGATGATGATGCTGGATGATGACCGGAAAATCAGTGAAAACACCTGGAATGAACTGCCCGGGTGGTACTGGTACTATCCTGTGAAAAAACTGCGGGCAGCGGCAATTGATCTCGTGGTCCATCCCAAAGATCAACTGGAAGATAAGTCCCCCATGCCACTGATGGCCACCCAATATTATGGTAAGGGTCTGGTGCTCTTTATCGGCACCGATGAAATCGCTGGCGTTACAACGAAGGGGAGAAGTACCTAGAGCGATTCTGGGGTCAGGTGGCCTATTCCATTGGCTTACCTGCTGCTGTGGGTGCCAGTTCCGCTCAACTTTCGGTTGCGGGCGGTGAGGCGATATTCGGCAAACCAGGTGCCATCTACGCCCGACTGTTCACCCCGGAATTTCGCCCACTGCCCGATGAACGGGTGGTTGGTAAGCTGGAAAAACTGGACGGACAAGGATTGCGGAATCAATCATTAGTCCTGAATGCGGTGCCCAATCAGCCTGGGGACTACATCGCCAACCTGCCCAACGACCAGCAAGGTCGTTACCGCCTCACGGTTCGAAGTGGGGGAGAGGATGCGGTGCTGGAATATCGCGTGACCCTGCCGCCTGATCATGAAATGGCACCAGGTCCGATGAATTATCGCGAATTAAGTGCCTTGGCGGAAAAATCTGCTGGAAGATTCTATCGAGAAGAAAGCCTGCATGAAATGGCTGGTGCAATCCAGATTCAGACAGTTCCCCAGTCCCGCCGACAGGAAATCCTGTTATGGTCCAATTGGCTGGTGTGGGGTATTATCGTGGGGCTGTTCACGATGGAGTGGATTATCCGCAAGTTTAGTAACATGAGTTAGCAGACCACCAACGCCAGGCAAGAGTTGTCATCGCAATGAATGTATTATTACCTACAGTTGGCCTCAGTAAACTTAAGGCTCTGCAACATCGGGAACGGTTGTGCCATGTGGCCTGGGGTGCAGCACGTTTCCTTGCATTAGTGGTGGCAGTGCTTGCCATTACCACTACCATTGACTGGATCGTCGACCGCTCGATGGAAACCCCACGTTTGTGGGTGCGCAATCCGCTGACAGTCTTGCAGATCATGTTGTTTGGCTATTTCGCCTATCGCTGGCTGGTATTACCCTGGTTGAAGGCACCTGATCTGATTCTGCTTGCACGCCGGGTAGAAGAACAAATTCCGGATTTTGGCCACCGTTTAGTGACCTCCATTCAATTATCGGAAGATAAGGCAGCCCGCGCAGGGATGTCGGTGGAACTGCTGGGACAATTGACCAATGAATCTGAGACTTTGGCCCAACAACACCGATTTTCACAATTTGCCGATATTCGGCGTTTTAAGTGGGCCGCCGCCTGTATCAGCATTCCACTGGTGCTGTTAGCTGCATTATTGATCTGGCACGGACCTGAAACATTAGAAATTCTGGTCAAACGACAGTTTTTTGGCTCACAGGACATCCCACGCACCAACCAACTGGAAAACCTGACGCCGGAATTGTGGGCCGCGGGCGATAAGGTCATTATTCGCTATCGTGTGACAGGCGAAATTTCCGATCAGGAAGTGGGTCGCCTGCGGGTGAAACCTGATGGGTTACCCGCGGATCGTTACCAGTTGACTTTCGAACGCGAGGAAGGTGGGGCAAAGATCTTCCGTGCCGAAATTCCGCATTCTTCCATTAATTTCACCCACCGTGCCTGGATTGGAGATGGGCGAACCAAATCGTACCATCAGGTGATTTTTGAACCTCGACCCGTGGTCAGCCAGATTGATGCCTGGGTGCAATTACCGGGCTTTCTGGGTGTCACCCCGTCCGGCAAGCCGTACGAATCTTATCAGACCCAAGGGGAAATTATCGGATTGCCTTCTTCGCAGGCCCGAATCCGGATTACCGCCCAGAAGAAACTATCTGAAGCCGTGCTGGTGCTCTATCGTCGCAGCGATGATGGCACTCGGGAAGTTCCGCTGGAAGAAGTATTGCTGAATATTGATGAAGTTGCTGAAGCGGTGGGGCAGACACAGTATACCGCATCTGGTCAGTTTTTGCTCCGCCCGGAACTGGTCCGCTACCGGGTGGTGGTGAAAGATGTTTACGGTTTTGACAACTCCACCCCACCTGCCCGTGGGATTCAGATTGCTGCCGATGACCCACCGGTGGTGAATTTGTTGCCGGAACGATATCTACTGGGCTTTGATCGTACTTCTGAAGAAGATATTATTGAAGGATTACCCATCCCACTGGGTGGGAAAATTCCGATTGCCTATCTGTGCCGGTCACCCAACGGTGTGGGCAAAGCACAACTTCGCTACCGCGTCAATGATGAGAGTAATTTCAGAATTTTCCCATTGAGCACCATCGCTGCCACGGAAAAGACTGGGTCGTTTAATCCCAACACAGGTGCGTTCATGAATACCAGCGAAGGAGAACAGGTCGAATTTCACCCGATCCCATCGCTCGATCCAGTGGCAATCCCCAGCTATTTGTCAGGTGGGGGCCGATTCGATTTCAATACTGGCGAAGTTACCAAACTGGTGAACGGTTCGGAACAGAAACTTCAGATCGGGGATCGTGTTGAATACTTTGTGGAAGTATTTGACCGGAATCCGGCCCTGGTTACCCTGCCAGGTGGGAGAAAAGTCTCTCGCCCACCTGGGCAGTCGGAAACCCGCATGAAAGAAATTCTCAGTGCCACCGATGTGTTACTTCGATTAGACCAGATTCGCCAGACGGAAGAGAAGATACGCGATCTGGAGAAAAAACAACGGGATATTTTCCACAGAGAATCGCTTCCATGAGAATATTTTCATCATTCAGAGTGGAATTGTAAAGAATTCGTAACAAGGCGGGTATTTTGCCATTGCAAATTCAGCGGGGACAAGCAACGATATATCTACAACAGTCAGAATTTTCTGGCTGGGTGTACTCGTGCGCATGGAAGAAACCCTCCTGGAACATGTGCCACGCCAATAACCGTGATCGTGCCGAGTCTTGTACTCTTTAATAAACGAGGTTGTTCATGTCTGTTCGTAGTAAATGGGCCAAACGTTCTGCCGCAGCTTTCCTGTTAGCCGCACTCGCACCGTTGGGATTCGCCCAGCAGCCAAATCAAGTCAGTGTGAACCAGCAGGCTGCAGAACAACGACGAATTAAAGAAGAGACAGAACAGGTGACTCGTCGTCTGCGTGCCATGACCCGCTTCATGAGCTACCACCAGCTCAGCAAACCTGACGAACAGAAGTTGCTCGCCGATGCCGTGACTACCCTGCGTGGGCTGAGTCAGCAGCAAATGAACGAAATCATCAAGCTGTTGGAGCAGTCGGTGACCGCACCGGATGAGAAGAATGCCAATGCTGCCAGTTTGCAGGCCTACAACAAGCACCGCGAAGTGATTGTGACTTTGAAGGACTTGCTGGCAAAGTACGACACGATCCGCACCCTCGATCAGGCGGCAGAGCGGTTCGAGAGGATGGGGCGAGCCCAGCACAATCTGCGGATTGCATCAATGGCACTGGATACCATTCGCCGATCCGGCAGTCGACGCACGGGTGTGGCTGTAGATAGCAACATCGAACTCGCCGATGAGCAGTCCGATCTGCAGCGGGATATTTCCTCGCTGGGTCAGCAGTTGAAAAAAGTTGCGGGCGAACTTTCGGAAGACCAGCAGGCACGATTGCTGAAAGCGAATGCGGAAAGCAAACTGCGGAAAATTGACGATCTGGAAGTGCTGGCACAGAAATTATTAAAAGAAAATGAGTTAAATGCTGCCGCCGTCAATCAGCACAAAGCAGCTGATTTACTGATGGAACTGGCCCACGATCTGCGTGGTCCGGTGGATGCCGCCGCCGCCCTGCGGGAAATAAAAGATCAACTGGATAAGCAGATTGAAGCTCAGAAGATTCTGAACGAAGAAACCCAGAAACAGCCCACACCGGACCGCCGGAGCTTTGGACTGACGGCGATGATTCAGCATGGTCGCTCGATGGCACGGGAGCAGGCAAAGCTGAACTTTGAAGCGAATAATACCAAAGATATTGCGAAAGATATTGCCGAAGAAATTGCGAAGAAGATCGAAGAATCGCAGCAAGAAATGGCAAAGGCTCAGGAAGCCCTGAATAATACCGTACGGGATACCACCGAAGCGCAGAAACCACAGGAATCTGCACTCGAAAAACTGGAAAATGCTCGCAAGTTAGTTGAAGAAGAACTTGCTAAAGAAGAGAAGAAAAAATCGGATCCCCTGGCTGCGGTTGAATCTGCTTTGAAGAAAGTGGAAGACCTGATCAAGGAACAAACCAAAACTCGTGAACAAACCGAGCAAACCAAGGGAACCAAAACAGAACAGATGCCACGATTGGCACTGGAACAGAAACAGCTGGCCCAGAAAACGGAAGAGCTGAAACAACAGCCTTTGCTTGATAATGCTCCCGCCAAAGATGCATTAGACAAAGCGAAGCAGGCCATGGAAAAAGCCACCGACGCCCTGAAAGATGAAAAGGGTCTTGATGCGGTGAAAAACCAGGATCAGGCGGTGAAAGATCTTCAACAGGCCAAGGCTGCCCTGGAGCAATTGGCCAAGGATTTGAAACAACGCAAAGAGGATATTGCTAAACTGGAAGCGGCCGCGGAAAAACTGGACGAGTTGGTCAAGCAGGAAAGCAAAATTGCTGATGAAGCTCAACTCGCCAAACAGGATCCGAAGAACGGCGAACCGATGCCTGGTGAAAAGACTGATCCCAAACCAGGTGAAAAAACCGATCCGAAGAACGGCGAACCGATGCCTGGTGAAAAGACTGATCCCAAACCAGGTGAAAAAACCGATCCGAAGAACGGCGAACCGATGCCTGGCGAAAAGACTGATCCCAAACCAGGTGAAAAAACCGATCCGATGCCTTCAGCGAAGGAACTTGCCAAGCAGCAGGGTGAAATCCAGCCCAAAGCAGTTGACCTGAGCAAAGAACTGGAAAAAGTGGCACCAGAAGCGGCTAAGAACATTGAAAATTCCAAGCCTAAAATGGAAGCCGCCAAGAATAATCTCGAACAGGCGAAACCACAGGAAGGTGCGAAGGATGCTGCGAAAGCTGCCGAAGATCTAAAGAAAGCTCAACAGGCAGTTCAGGATGAGTTAGCGAAGAAGAAGGCAGAAGAGGCCGCCGATCAGGCGAAACTCCAGCCGAATCAGGTCTCCCCCGAAAACGCAGCGGATCAATTGGCAAAAGCATTGGATCAGGCTCAACAGGCTCAAGAGTTGGCACGTCAGGCCCAGGAGCAACTCCAGCCGATGAAACCAATGGATGGTCAGCCAATGAATCCAATGCAGGGCCAACCGATGGAAGGCAAGCCGATGCAGGGTGAGCCGATGGAAGGCAAACCAATGCAGGGTGAGCCCATGGATCAATTGGCGAACGAACTGCAGAAGCTACAGGAACAAGTGGCACAGAAAGCTGCTGAATTGAATCAGGAACAAGCAAAAGAAGCTGCCAAACAAGCAGCAGAAGCATTGAAGCAAGGGGATTTGCAAAAGGCATTGGAAGCACAGGATAAAGCTGTTGAAGCATTGCAGGAAGCTGCCAAAAACATGCCAATGCAGGGTCAGCCGATGGAAGGCAAGCCAATGCAGGGTCAGCCGATGGAAGGCAAGCCGATGCAGGGTCAGCCGATGGAAGGTAAGCCAATGCAGGGTGAGCCGATGCAAGGTCAACCAATGGAAGGCAAGCCAATGCAAGGTCAACCTATGGGGATGAATCCAATGCAGGGGCAGCCCATGGAAGGCAAGCCAATGCAGGGTCAACCCATGGGGATGAATCCGATGCAGGGTCAGCCGATGGAAGGTAAGCCAATGCAGGGACAACCACAACCTGGGCAAGCTCAGAATGCTGGTGAATTAGCAAAAGCACAGGACCAGATTCGCCAGGCGACGCAGGCACTGCAGCAATCGCAGCAGGCCACTGCTGCTGCTCAGGCTGCATTGCAACAAGCTCAGGCACAGGCACCTGCAGCGGTTTCCCCACAACTCAGTCAAGCTGCTCAGCAGTTAGCTCAGGCTCAACAGTCGCTGCAGCAAGGTGCACCCGCTCAGGCACAGCAATCGCAACAACAGGCACAGCAATCGTTGCAACAAGCACTCAACACCTTACAGGCTGCTCAACAACTTGCTCAGGCCCAGCAGGGAATGGGGATGGGTGAAGGCCAAGGTATGGGCATGGGAATGGGGATGGGCGAAGGCCAAGGTATGGGCATGGGAATGGGGATGGGCGAAGGCCAAGGTATGGGCATGGGTGAAGGCCAAGGTATGGGCATGGGAATGGGGATGGGCGAAGGCATGGGTGAGGGCAAGGGCCAAGGTAAGGATGGTAAAGGCCAGGAAAACAATCAGAGCAAAGGCCAGGGCAACCGCGTCGCAGATGGCAGCGGGAAAAATGATCCTTCCCAGTTGAATAATGTCAAAGGCGATGGTGCCTTCATTAATCTTCCCCCACGTCAGCGTGAAATGATCATGCAGGCACTCAGTGGGTCTCTCCCACCGGAATATGGCACAATGATTCGCCAGTACTTCATGAATGTCGCTGGCGGTAAATCAGCCGTTCCCAGCGGTCCGATGAAAAAGTAATCTGGTTTCGATTTGGGATTCGCAGAGGATGAAATGGTGAGAATAGTAATCATCGGCATGATTTGTTTGCTTGTAAGTTCGGGTGCAGTGAGTGCCGACGACAAATTCGAGCATCCCAAAATTGAAAAGAAGACTCAGGAAGCAGTGGATAAAGCACTGGAGTGGCTGGCCAAGCGCCAAAACTCTGACGGTTCCTGGAGTGAACCCAGTTATCCAAACAACACCGCAATCACTGGGTATGCACTCATGGCTTTCATGTCCCAGGGACATGTGCCCAATAAAGGGAAATACGGACCTGAAGTTTCTAAAGGAATCCGTTTTCTGGTGGCATCCTCGCGTGATGGGGATGGTTACCTGGTGGGTGCCCGTGGTGGAAATATGTATTGCCATGGCATGGCGACACTGGCTCTCTCCCAAGCATGGGGAATGTCTGGCAGCAACAAAGGTGGCGATGAAGACCTCAAAAAAGTGCTGAAGAAGGCCGTTGATTTGATTGTTCGCAGCCAGAGTTCTAATGGTGGCTGGCGCTACTCCCCATCACCCAGTGGTGCGGATATTTCTGTCACCATCATGCAGGTGATGGCACTTCGTGGTGCCAAAGACAGTGGCTTGCACGTGCCCGACAAAACACTCGACAAAGCACTGGAGTATATCGATTCCTGTTATGACAGCCGCTCTGGCGGTTACCTCTACATGCCTCAAAGTGGGTCCGCTGGCTTTGCCCGTACTGCGGCTGGTATTTGTGTGCTGAAACTTTGTGGTCAGTATGAGAAAAATATCGGTAAATCGGTCACCTATTTGAAACAGAACATGAAAGACCCACGAGAACATTTCTGGTACGGCCACTACTATGCCTGCCACGCAATGCACCAGGTGGGCGGGAAAGACTGGCAGGATTATTATGCAACCATTACCGATAAGTTCCTGAAAATGCAGCAAAGTGACGGTCACTGGAGCAAAAGTGAGCCGCATTCCGCAGGTACCGTGTATCAAACAGCCATTGCTGTGATTGCCCTGTCCGTTCCAGCAGAATATCTGCCCATTTTTCAGCGATAGTGAAAATATTCTCATTTTTTCTTCCCAAGCCACTTTTTCTGCCTAATTTTTGCCACAAACTGCCTATCGTAATGTGTCAGTGATTGTTCCACTTGCTGGTGGGGGGTGTGCGATGCGAAAAATTGTGCTGCTGATCATTTTTCTTGGCTTGCTTCAGACTTCTCAAGCTGATGAACAAGTACTGGAAAATGCCAGCATGTCCCAATTTCAAGAATCGGTCGCCCCACTGCTGAAACAATTCTGTTATCAGTGCCACAACGATCAGAAGGCTTCGGGTGAATTGAATCTGGTGAAACTGGCCGCCAATATGAAAACCAGCGGCACAGCGGCACGCTGGGCCATGGTGGATCAAAAACTGAACAATGGTTCGATGCCGCCAAAATCGCAAGCCCAGCTATCTGCCCACCAGAAAAAACTGATCCTCGGCTGGTTAAAACAGGAAATGAAACGTGCGGGCATCTCCATTGCCAAACGGGAACAGCAGGTGAATGGCAATCTGGTGCCACATGAATTGCTGTTTGACCCGCAGCAGGCAGCCCCTTTTGAAGTCGCACCACGTGTTCGACGGCTCAGCCCGGAAATTTATGCCCGCTTCCTTGCAGAAGTGGGTAAAAATGTGCCCGGAGTAACTCAGCCGTTTACCGCTACTTCCAATCAGAATTTCCGCGATATGGGAGCACCACTTGTCGATGAACCTGTCACCGCGATGCTGATTCGGAATGCTCTGGCAATCGTCAACCGGCAGACCGCCTATCGACTGGAGGCGGGTGTGCCAAAAGGCGTTGGTTTCGTGGCCAAAGAAGTGCTGGCGTGCTTCGATCCACGCACACCGGTCAGCGATGCAACCTATGAAACGGCGATTCGATGGGAATTTCAGATGGTGTTGAAACGCCCCCCCCCAGTGGACGAGTTGGAGCGATTCCTGGCACTGATGCAGAAAAATGTCAAAGCTGCGGGGACAGATCTGGGTGTTCGCTATACGCTGGCCGCAGTTTTTCTGCTGCCAGAAGCAATTTTTCGCTATGAACTGGGTGCCACCGCCGAACTGAACGCAGAAAAAGTACGCCTTTCAGCAATGGAAATTGCCCACGCGATCAATTATGGCCTGACCGATTCCCGCCCACCCGCATGGTTACTGGCAGACGCTGCCGCAGGAAAACTGGCAACGCGTGAAGGTGTTCAGGCAGCGATTCAGAAATTGTGGGACGATCCGAAAGTGGAAAAATCTCGAATAATGAGATTTTTTCATGAATACTTCGGCTACCAGGCTGCTGATGAAGTATTCAAAGATCCCAAACAGAATAACCAGCACGATGCCCGTATTCTGGTGGCAGATACCGACCGGCTGATTGAACTGATTTTGAAAGAAGACAAAAATGTGCTGTTGGAACTGCTGACCACCAACCGCAGTTTTGTGGGGGCCTCTGTCGCTGAGGACACCCGCAAAAAACGCCTTGAGGCGATCCAGAAGTTTGAGGAAGAGAAAAAGAAAAATCCCGCCAAATTTGTGGGTAAGGAAGTCAAGTTACCCGGCAAAAGTATTTACGAATCGTACAACCTGACCGATTTTCCCACTTCGCAACCAGTGGAATTGCCCAAAGACCAGCGGGCGGGCATCCTGACCCAGCCTTCGTGGTTAGTGGCGATGTCCACAAGCGACGACAATCACGCGATTCATCGTGGGAAGTGGATTCGCGAACGCCTGTTAGGAGGCGTGGTGCCTGATATCCCCATTACGGTAGATGCTCAACTGCCACACGCACCAGAAAAGACGTTACGTGAGCGGATGATGGTTACCCAGCAGGAATATTGCTGGAAGTGCCACCAATTGATGAACCCCCTGGGACTGACTTTTGAAATGTACGACCATTATGGGCGCTACCGCACCACTGAACCAGTGGTCGATCTGCAAGCAACGGCTGCCAACAAAGATAAAAAAGGGAAGCCACTGGGTGAAATTTTCCGATCTGTTCCCGTCGCTGCCCATGGGCGAATCGATCTGATTTCTGGCGATCAGCCGACAATCAAGACAGTGTCTGGCGACGTTGATCACGGAATTGCATTAATCCATCGACTGGCGAAATCAGAGTATGTGGAACAGGTTTTCATTCGCCATGCATTTCGGTACTGGCTGGCCCGTAATGAAAACCTGGGCGATGGACCAAGCCTGCAGGCAGCCCACCGGGCATATCGAGCCAGTCAGGGAAGCATGAAGGCACTGGTGATCGAGTTGCTTTCCAGCGAAGCATTCCTGTACCGTACAAACGTCACGACAAAAACACCAACCAAACAGCTATCTACCAACAAGGACAAATAAGATGCATCTCTACCCGAATCGCCGAGAAATGCTGCATGGCATCGGCTTGTCATCCAGTGGCTTACTGTTAAGTCCGATTCTTACCAAGTTGACTGCCCAGGCTGCGGGTGCACCAATTACCCAAAAGCGATTTGTCTTTGTGGTGGAAAGTAATGGTGTGCCGCCCCAGCACCTGGCACCGTCGGGCATCACAAGAAAATCTCGCCCACAACAGGCCCACAATGGGCCGGAGCAATTGTTTCAAACAACATTGAAAGACCGCACGTTACCATTCTCTCTGGAGCCAGTCAAAAAGTGGCAGGACAAGTTGACCATCATTCAGGGACTTTCCGGCCGCATCAACGGTGGGGGCCATTCGAATAATTTTGGTGCACTGGGCTGTTTTGTTACCAAAGGCGAAAGCACCAAAATTGGTGGAGAAACGGTTGATGGTGCGTTAGCAAAGGCGATACCTGGCATTTTCCCACACGTGGGGCTGGGGATTTCCAAAAGCCTGCAGAACAACGTGGTCTACAGCATTTCGGCCTTAGCGGCAGACAAAGGCTTGCCGATTATCTGCAAACCAGACCAGGCATATTCCCACCTGTTTGGCAGTGTGGCCAGTGGTGCAGCAAAACAGGAGTTTACCGCACGCAATAATCTGCTCGATTTTATGAAGGACGATATTTCGCGAGCAGAAAAGCAACTTGCTGGTGAAGAAAGGCAGCAACTTTCTGCTTATCTGGAAACATTTGAATCACTGCGGGATCGTCAAAGTAAGCTCAATGCTATTGAGCATACCTTGCGGGAGAAAGCTCCGGTGACCAGCAACAAGTACACCAGCGAGGTAGAAACTGATCGGCTGGATGCCCAATTCGATATTGGTGCGGCAGCACTGATCTGTGGGCTGACTAATGTTCTCACAATTTCATCGGCAGCCGGTATCCGCGATTTCGACATCACCTTCAAAGGTCTCGGGATTCAACTGGGCAAGCATGGTATTGGCCATGGCGGAAGCTATCAGGGAAAAACCTGGTCTGAATTGTACGACATGATTCGCCGTTACCATTTTGAGCTGATCGCTGGCCTGATGAAAAAGCTCGATGCGATTCCTGAAGGGAATGGCACGATGCTGGATAACACGGTGATTGTGTATCTTTCTGATGGTGCGGAAGGCCACCACTCCCGCTGTTGGGAATGGCCGATTGTGGTGCTGGGCAATATTGGAAATCGCCTGAAAACCGGTCAGTACATTGATTACCCCGGTTATGGCTACCGTGGACACCGGACTACAGCGAACTTTTTCCTGACGTTACTTCATCTGGCAGGAGACCGTCGTGAAACATTTGGGATGAAAGATCCCGGCCTGAAAGATATTGATCAATCCGGCCCACTGACAGAACTGCTGGTGTAATCGAAAATCAGATCGCGAAGCATGTCTACAACTTATTGTTGGTCCAGTGGCAGTTGTTTTTCGTAACTGATGCCCGTATCCACCTGTTGAAAACCGACCGATTCGAATAGTTGTAATACGCCCGCATCGTTGGCAGGAACGTGCGTCTCGACTGCGCCGAAGTGCTGTTCCTGCAAGTACTTCAGAAACTGACACAACAGGTATTTGCCCACACCTTTGCGGCGGTGTTCGCTCCGCACCTGCACATCGACCAGACCTGCCGTGGGGACTCCGCGTCGCCAGCCAAATTCTTTCATTTCCCAGAAGATGATCCGTGCTGCAGAATGCAGCGAGGATTTGTCGTTCAGGCGAAATTCATTCAGATTCAGTAAGCTGTAGACGCACTCCCGCCACCAGCTTCCCAACCGGGGGTTAGGTAACGTCTGGGTTTCCATCTGTCGCATCAGTGGGACAAACCGCCGATCAAAAAGGGAAATCGGCTGACGTAAGCCCCGTTCCAAAACGATTACCCGATCTCGTTCTTCATATTGATGGGCACGCAGAAAGGGGTGGGCGTTTTCGTCGCTTAACAAAACCCCAGGAGCGTTACTGCCACCATAAAGGCCGTTGTAGAATGGCTTTGCTTCAATCGTCGAGCCACCAATCATTCGTTTGGCACCTGCCTTCAGCAGATACTGTTCCGCACGTTGCAGTAATTCGCTGCCGATTTTCCGGCGTTGGTATTCCGGATCGACTGCCACAATACACACCACACCCAGGTGGGGATCCAGGGTGTTTAATTCCGCATTGGGGCCGAAACCCGCATGGCTGAAACCGACAATCTGGTGGTTGTCTTCCGCAACGAAAAAGCCATTCGGGTCGAAATAGGGTTTATTCACCACAATGAGGTCGAAGTAGCTGTTGTTGTTCAGCTCTACAGCACCCCGATGCTGAAAACAACGGTTCCAGAGTGATGTCAGGCCAGGAGGATCCGAATTGCGAAAATTGCGGTATTGTATCACGATCGCAACTTACCCACGGTGCGGCAGAAAAAGTTATTCGCTGTCGTCTTTATGATAGGGTTTCTTCTGTTCATACAACTTTAATCTTGCCTGGGAATCAGCATCGTCCAATGGCGACTCTTTGGCTGTCTTCGCCTTGATCTGCATTTTCACCGCTTCGTCAAACTGTCCCGCTTCCGCATAGGCTGCTGCCAGCGTATCCAGATACGTGCCATTTTCGTACTTTGTCAGTTCGCATGCTTTCAGGGCATATTTCAGAGCCAGCTTGCCATCCCGCACCTTCGCTTCGGTGGTGGTGCATAAAAACCAGGCAATTTCATTGTTGTTGCCGGCATCTTCTGGTTCCAGCCGGATAATTTCTTCCAGGTCCTTGCGAGCCAGATCGAACTTTTTCATATCGCGATATGCCGAAGCTCGATTCCGGATCACCAGCACATAATCCGGGCTGAGCGTTAATGCCTGATTAAAATCGGCGAGAGCTTTGTCGTACTTTTTCTGCCGACGATAAATCAGACCGCGATTGTTGTACCACCCCACTGAGGTGGGGGAAAGTTCCAGTGCCTTGGAATAATCTTTCAGAGCTTCATCATACTTTTCCAGCCTGCTGTAAGCCCAGCCACGGAAAGCATAATGATTGGTTATTTCAGGCTCTTTGGCAATCATTTCGGTGAAGTGCCCGGGTGCATCACCCAACCGCACCATACTGTCCTTCATCACCCATACTTCATTGCCACTATTGTTTACCTTGATGTACGATACTCCGCTGAACTGGTCTTCGGCTGTCACTTTGTGTTCAATCGATTGAAGTTGCCCCGCCGGAACCAGTTTCCGGTTGGCTTCTTCGCGATAACAACGGATGCTGGTATGTTTGATCAGCACCGATTGCCCCACCCAGTCTTTGCGTGGGGGCAGTTTTGGTGCCGCAAGGAGTTCTGCGGTGGCAAGCAGCGGCAGAATGAGTGCAACAATTCGAACCATTGATTTCATTGTGAACAACTCCTTGAAGTAGTACTTTCAGGCGGGATGATCGTTGGGCTTTCAGCTTTGCATGGGACTACAAAATCTAGGCATTTCGATAACAAATTTGCCAAAGAAATTAACTAAATTCTTTAAATCGGTAATGTTAATACCTTTTTTGCCACCAAAATCATAATTTACGTCAAACGAGTACCTTGAAGCAACAAACAAGCCGTCATATTCATCTATGATACTCTCAAAGGTTGAAAAGAGTGAAAAACAACTCTCGTTTGAGTATGCTTCTCTTAAATTTGCCTTTAATTTCTCATCGATCGATTTGTATAACTTGGTTAATGAGTGTTCTTTTTTGGTAGGTGCAGCATTAACCTGATAAACCCCACACATACTCTCAGTTTCATCTTGTGAATATACATTCTTTGCGTTCAAGCTTTTCAAATACAATTCGATTGCAAATGCAGCGACCATACACAATGGACGCGCACAGTGATGTCCAGCAAGCAGCTTGTCGAATAGTAAGTTTGTTACATCCCTGAACTCATTAGCCGCATTCAATATCTGTCGATTTGGAATTTCTGATTCTGGCAATAATTCAGGGTACACTGTATTTCTAGTACTATTCATCGTTATTTACTTTAATAATTGCAAATTAGCCTTGCATGGCGGCTAGTTTTGTACGGGCATCTTCCAGTATCGCTTTGGTTGCGGTGGCACCCACGCGGGTAACGCCCAATTCCCGAACCTGCATCAGTGTTTCGAAGGTTCTTACCCCACCTGCGGCTTTCACCTGAACGTGGGCCGGAGAATGTTTTCGCATCAACGCCAGGTCTGCAGGTGTGGCACCACTATCGCCGTAACCGGTGGAGGTTTTCACCCAGTCCGCACTCACCTCGCCACATATTTCGCACAGCTTAATCTTTTGATCATCATTCAGAAAACAGTTTTCGAAGATCACTTTTACTCTGGCGTGGTTACTGTGGGCAGCCTGCACCACCGCCTGCACATCTTTTTTCACGTAATCGAAGTCGCCCGACAGCACCTTCCCAATATTCACCACCATGTCCAGTTCGACCGCACCGTGGGCAATTGCCTGCAATGCTTCTGCCACTTTGATTTCCGTGGTATGCCCACCGTGGGGGAAACCAATCACGGTGCTGACAGCCACGCCAGAACCTTCCAGCCACTCTTTGGCCAGATGCACGGCATACGGTTTAATGCACACACTTGCCACCTGGTATTCCCGCGCCAGTTTGCAGCCTTCTTCCAACTGTGCATCGGTAAGTACCGGTTGCAACAGAGAGTGATCAAACATCTTTGCCAGTTCAGCTAGTGTGGGAAAGCTCAAGGGTGGTACCTCAGAAGTTACGCTATTTTTCATTCATTGTAGGGCATTTCGCAGCAGGTGGGTATTTGTCTGCTGTTTGCGAATTGATCAGACGCTATTTTCAAGAAATGAAGGGCTGCAGCCGAACGAAACTTCCGCGGACCAGCACCTATCGACCGGTAACTACCTGAAACTTGGCGTCTTTTTTGATGGCAAACACCAGACCGTGGGGACGTAAATCCCTTGTCAGGCCGGGTTTGTATTGAAAGACCACCTCACCCTCTTTTTCGCTGGCGGTAATTTTGTCCTGACCAGACCCCGACCAGCGAAACACGACCACCTTCTCTTTGCTAAAATCAACCAGTTTGGCAATACTTTCTGCGGTTTCTTTATTCCCCACTGCCTTTTCGAGTTCTTCCTGCTTTTCAACCACTGTGGGCTGATTTGCACGCCCACGGGCGCCTTCTATTTTCACATCCAGCGACCGCACCAATTCGTCGGCACCATAAAGAGGCAGGGTAAACAGCATCAGTGCGACAACGCACACCATTCGGGAGTAATTTCTCATGACTTTCTCATCTCCGGTTGAAAAACAACGTCATCTTATTCGAAAGACGACCCACAGAGAAAATAGTTTGTCGAAAAACAAAAATAGTGAAATTTTTTATAGAAGGCACAATAGATTAAAATTAATTCATTATTGTTTGAGTTGGTCCAGGCTTCGAACTAATTGCTGCAGTTCTCGCTGAATCTGTTTGCTGATCTGCATTTCATCTTCATCCACCCACCGTTTGAGCTGGTTGTTCAGATTAAACTGTTCGTTTGTTACAGCAATTCAGTGGCTGCTTGATCATCAAAGTCGCTTTGATACCTTTTCGTTCAAATGATCTATTTCTACCCGCAGCCAGTGACGCCAGCATGTGCGGGTGGTTTCGGAAGTAATTAGTAGAAATAACCCTGCCCACAGATAGCCCCAGGAGCTATTACGAACCAGCCAACTACTCGCACCGATTGCGTGGAACAGAGTCATCACAAAGGCAATGACAAACGCCCAGCGTGAGGGCAATCGCAACAGCAGCAGGCACTGGATCATCAGCCAGCATGCTACAACACCTGTAAATACCCAGGGACCGTGGGCAAGTACGGGTTTCAGCAACGGATTGTGTTCTACGGCAAGGCCATAATTCCCCTGCCAGAATGGGGATGGCTGACCAGCAAGTGTCTGGCAGAAATCTGTCAGATACACCACCACGGGTGGGATCATCAGCCAGAAGCGAGAGCGGCAATTTGGCGACAGAAACAAACCCTCCCACACTACGCCAGTGGGCGGAGGAGGTTCTTCATGTGCTTACCCAGGCGGTGGATCAGCAGATAGTTCACCGTGGCGGTGCCTGCCTTCGCACCAATTTTCCCAAACACTTTCCCCAGAAGGACTTCCGTCACAGGCAGGTGGGGCTGCACCAACTGTGTAATTTGGTCGGCGGCCATATCTTCCATCCCCTGTAACTGTCCCGCCAGATACGAATTGAAGAATACGCGGGAGAGCAGCACCATCGTTTCCAATCGCCCGGCTCGCAGGTGGTAGATGCGGCACAGGTCGCTGGCCATGGCAAAGTTGAAATACATGATGGCAGCGGTATCCACCAGTGCGTTGGGTGAAGCGGCACTGACCACCCAGGCTCGCCTGGCCCAATAAGCAATCCGTTGGTCGGCGATGCGGTCCAGCGTGGTCTGAAAATCGCCCTGAAACGACCCGAACCATTGTTTGGGATCAGACCAGCGATCCGGATTCAACAAGTCATCGCGGCTGCTGACCATTTTCTGAAAATCGGGTGCGGCAAACCCCAGTTTTTCCAGTGCCTGACGGTCTTTGACATTGCGGACGGGATATTCATTCAGATACTGCACCAACTGTGTGCGTGCCTGGTTGGTTTTGGTGTTCACCAGCCAGCGAATCTGGATCCGTTCCTGCAATTCATCCAGACCACGAAGCTGTAACTGGCGGTTGCGACGTAATTTGATGTACATGGTGGCAAAGCGAATGATGCCATAGCCCACCAGAATGCTGAGCAGTGCGAAGACACCCCACGAGATCATCTGTGGGACACGGGGCATCGCCTGAATACTGGCTATGGCCAGCACCACCTGATTGAAAAGGTAAAAGCCCAGCAAGCCAGCAATGAAAATAAATACCAGTCCCGCCAGCGAATGACCGAAAATGCCTGTCATGCCCAGCAATGATCGCTGGGTATGGATCATCATTTCCGCTTCATCCACTCGGTGGTGCAAGGTGGTGTCTTCCCAATCCTGCAGATCCGGTGGGGCTACCGCAGCCTGATCCGGAATCTGTGGCAGGCGGGCCCCATCCTTTTCATCCGGATCACCGTCTCGTGGGGAAAATTCTGGCCCCGCAGGAATTGGTTCTGCGGTTGGCTTTTTCACTTCCCCACCAGTGCGTGCCACCTGGGGCAGAAAGCCATCTGGCCCCACGTGCGTATCCTCTTCGCCAGCAGGAGTTTGCGGCAAATTTGGTTCGCGTAATCGTTCGGACATGGCAATCCCCCTGTGCTTACCAGCACACAAATTGAAATAGGTCGTTCAGTCCTGCCTGTTCGGTGGGCACGTTTGCTAATGGCGATACCCGTGGGTAAACATCCGGATACACATAATCGCCCGGTTGCCAGCCATCGTGCGGCCAATCGTGCGGAACTTCCGATGGCGAAAAGGTTTGCGGCACGCCAGGTTCCAACGGTTTTCCCGAGGGGTCGTACAACAAACAGCCTTTCATGGTGCGTTGGCCTTCCGCAACCTGGGTGGCACCAATCATCGCAGCAATCTGCATCACTTCCACCTGAATGCCTTGTTCCCGCAGGTTCCGCACATGGTGGCCCACTAATCTTTCCAGTAATCCTTTCAGTTTCACGCGATCGTCCATCGGCACCCGATCCACTTTGGGCACTACAAAGGCAATACGCCGCACGGATGATCGACGTAACTCCTTTGGCAGTAACCACTCGCTGAGATTCTGCCACGCAGTATCCAGCACCCCCTGCTTTGGGTTCACGGCTTGCAGCACTGTGTCGATCATCGTCCGCACTCCATTATACATGGCCGGACCGTGGCCCAGGATCGACAATACATCCACCAGGATCACCAAACTATGACAGGTTTTTAATGATTGGAAGATCGGTGCGAGTAATTGTTCGCGATACAGACGAAAATTCTCCCGAAATGCCCCTAAGTGTGGGTGATTTTCAGGCAGAGGGGAAAATTCATGCTCCGCATCAATTCCCACGTGGCGTTCGTTCACAATCTGTTCTTCCGTCAGACCACGAACCACCTTACCGTGGGGATCGAGCAACAATGTCGAAGGTGTGAGAAAATGATGAAACGTATAACGGGCACGCACCATGCCATGTTTGTACGACTGCACAATCGTTTTGATATCAGATTGCTGATTTTCAAGTGCGGTCAAAAACTCATGAAAGTGGGGCCGCAGGTGCATATCACCACGAATATATTCCAGCGTGGTGCGTGACCAGTGCGAATAGGCCTCGCCCACTTCAGCGTGGGCCATCATTCCCAGATCGCTGATCCGTTCGCCGGGTAGATCAAAAAGACGCACCAGGCCTTTGCTGAATCTCCAATCGCTGCGAGAAAAAGAAAACGCATACTGCGAGGCGGCGTGAGTCTTTGCAGGCCACCTTTTGCCGGTAATCAGGCGATTTCGGTAGCCGGCATAGTCAAACCAGGGCAGGTTGTAGCCCAGTTCCCTTTCTTTTTCGGTAGTGATTGCCTGAAACTGGCTTAACTCCACCACGCTTTTGCCTTTGCCCAGCCGAAAACGCTGTGGTTCGTGGAATTGCAGGTGATTGATCAGGGAAGTCAGCAGCACGGTTTTGCCAGACCATTGTGGTCCGATCAGACCAATTCGCCTTTCCAGGGTTTTCCAACGCAGATTCGGCGAAGCAGCCATGAATTTTCTCCCACAGAGGAATATTCGCACCAAATGTGCCACAATTTGGCCACGTGGGAGAATTGTAACAGGAATTTAAAACTTTTTTACAAACGAAACCGGTTTTTGATTCGTCTACTACATTAATCAAAACTTCTGATCACCATTTTGGTGAGTAGGATGCATGAAGTTGCTGATTTCTTTTAGTTGTTGTGTGCTGTTGTCGTCTGTGGTTGTGGCACCACCCCAGGAAGCAAATACCGAAGCCCGCGCACGCATTCTAGTTCGGCAGTTGGGCAATGCGCAATTCAAACTTCGCGAAGTGGCGGCCGCAGAACTGACCAGCATGGGCCGAATTGCCAAAGCCGCACTGGAAGAAGGCCTGAACAGCGAAGATGCTGAAATTTCGGTACGCTGCTCCCAGCTTTTACCAAAGGCACTGGCCTATGATCTGCGTTCCCGCATTGACCGATTTGTAGCGGACAAAGAAGGTATACTGAGTCATGACCTGCCCTTTTGGAAGGAATTTAACAACTTGCTTGGATCAAGCATACCAGCACGTGAAGTATATCTGGAATTGTTGCAGAATCACACTGAATTTTTGTTCAAAGTGCAAGCCAACAACTCTAAACAAGTTATTTGTGATTATGCAAGGAAATTGCACATTCAAGCGTATGGTGATCCTTTGGTTGTTGCCGGGCTTCCAGATACTTCCTCTACATCAGTCAAACCTGACAAAGTTTTTGCTGTTCTATTCGTTGCTACTGCTGTAAAACTAAACATCGATCTTGAGAGACTATATTTTATTGGTCTTTCTGATCTTGATTCTTTTGTAGAATCCATGAAAAGTGCAAAAGTGGGCTTGATCTACCAGAAGGTCCTGTACAGTTTCCTGACTAATAATCTCGATGATTTTGCATTGCGAAATTTAAGCAAGTTGCTTGTTACTAATGGATATTCAGAAGGCGCAAATCTATTAGCAAAAGCACTCATAGCTAACAAAAAATTACGATCTGATACTGCTGCAGAAGTTATCTACGCGTTAGCATGTCTTGGAAATAAATCCCACATTTCTGCTTTGTATAAATACACAAAAGATAGCAGAATAGTCAATGAATATCGTGTAGTGGCGTTGTCTCAGGTACGTGATTTTGCACTTGCAAGCATTATACATTTGAGCGGGAAAGATCCTGCTAGTTATGGTTTTGCCAATTGGTCAACACCCAAAAAACTGCAATTCACATTTCCAACCTCACTTGGTTTGCAGGATGAGAAATCCCGAAGCGAGGCGTTTAAAAAATGGGCTTTCGATTCAAAATAGTTCAGCAATGAAATGATCTGAAACGAAGTGAGACCGATTGGACCAATTTGACTTTGCTGCTGTACGGTTTATTATGGTTGTCGTGATCAAATTTTCACTATCCGAGAGAATTGTAACAGGAATTTAAAACTTTTTTACAAACGAAACCGGTTTTTGATTCGTCTACTACAATAACGGGTAGTTCTGGACACCAAATTGGTGAGTGGGATACATGAAGTTGCTGATTTCTTTCAGTTGTTGTGTGCTGATGTCATCTGTGGTTGTTGCAGCACCTCAGGAAGCAAATACCGAAGCCCGCGCCCGCATTTTAGTGCAGCAGTTGGGCAATGCGCAATTCAAACTTCGCGAAGCGGCAGCCGCAGAACTGACCAGTATGGGCCGAATTGCCAAAGCCGCACTGGAAGAAGGCTTGAACAGCGAAGATGCCGAGATTTCGGTACGCTGCTCCCAGCTATTACCACAGGCACTGGCCTATGATCTGCGTTTCCGCATTGAAAAGTTCCTGGCCGACAAAGAAGGCAAGCAAAAACACGACCTGCCACTGTGGAAAGAGTTTACCGAACAGGTTGGTACGGATCTGGAATCGCGTGAAATTTATGCAGACATGCTGCGAACCCAATCTGATCTGCTGGATATGGTGCAAACCAAAAATGCCAAAGAAGCCATTCGAGCCCACGCACTGGAACTGTATACCAACGCGTTCGGCGATCCTTTTGGTGGGGGTTTTCGTGGGCGAATTACCAACCGGATTGAAGCGAAATCAGTATTTGCGTTACTCTTTGTTGCATCTGCAGTAAAGTTTGATGCCAGCGGTAATGATTGGTGGTTCCACAGCCTCTACCAGCAACAGCCGTTTATGCAGGCCATGAAAGACACTAAAACCGGCCCGTTGTATCGCAAAGTGTTCTTTAGCTATTTATCGAACAATATGAACGATAACACACTGAACAATTGCAGCTATATGCTGGTCAGCAATGAGATCGCTGAAGGTGCTGATCTGATGGCAAAAGCGTTAAAAGACAAAAAGCCACTTAACCAGTATACCAAAGCACAGGCAATCTGCACCATGGCCAGCCTGGGCAATAAATCCCATATTCCTGTGCTGCAGGAACTGATGAAAGACACGCAGTTGATACAACGGGTGTTCATTCAAGGGAGAGGGAAAAACGGCGAATGTCAGGTGCGTGATGTGGCACTGGCATGCACCATCTACCTGAGTGGGAAAAATCCGAAAGACTATGATTTTACCGGCTGGTTTCCCCCACAGAAGCGGAATATGATTCAGTACCATGCGCTGGGTTTTGTCGATGAAGATTCCCGCAAAAAAGCATTTGCAAAGTGGGAAACTGATTCAAAAAACCTGACGACTGAAAAGAAAGAAGATCCCAAAGCACCAGTGGCTCCGAAATCCAAATCGAAACCCGAACCACAATCGGAAGAGCCTCTGCCACCACCTGATGGACCAGTTGACCTGCCAGTACCAGAAAACGCAATTCTGCAGCAAGAAGTTCCCCCACCTGAGAAGAAGTAATTGTTCTTCGCTGTGGGGTCATCTGAACAACCCGCAGTTTATTTTGCTTTTGGCCATTTTCAATCTCATCCCATTGCGTTTTCCCGTGGCTATTTGATTTTTGGTGCGGGATAAGTTTAATGAACAACTAAGACAGGTGGCCCGGACCGCCGATAAATTTGCTTGTTTCAGGTGGAAAGGGCTATTTGCCGATGAAGGACAATTTTTCGCAGCAATCTTCCCCACCGGTGGGTGGGGTTTCCGCAGCAATCTGCCGACGTAACCTCTTACTCTTGTTGGGTCTATATCTGATTTATGGCCTGATTGTTGCGGGTTCGCTATCTTTCTTCTGGTCGCGTGAAAGCTGGGGCATTTCACTGGCATGGGATGTTCCGGTGGCACTTGTTGCCATGGTTCTGATTGCACCCATCCAGCACCGACTACTGCTGCTTGGGGAAGAAGCGGGTTTACGTTTGCTTTGCCGAAATCGGCTATGGAACGAAATCCTTGGCGATTGGCTGATCCATTTTCCTTTCAGTGGCAGCACGCACCACACAAGGATGTTGCAATTAACTCACTACCACCGTCCAAATGACGTAACTATTGATGGCGAAAGGATTTGCGCTGAAAAAGCTGGTTTCTTTCCACTCAAGGTGGGAAAACTGTTGCGGCTTTCCGCCCTGATCAACTGGATTGTGTCGCGAAATAATTACAGTTTTCTCACAAACACCAGAAATCCACTGCTCGATCCGCAGGTGCCACCAAATCGAACAGCACTAAACATTGGCACGGCCTTTGTGCTGATTATGTTTGCGTTTCTGATCACGATGTATCTGCTGAACGATCGCTGGTTTGTGCCTTACCTGCTGGCAACTGTCCCACCAGGCATGTGGGCGATCACGGCAACGATCTTCTGGTTACTCCCCGCCAGATACTATCATTATTCCCGCATGAACGCACCTTATTCGTCGCGTTCGATGACCATTCAGCGAATTACCTTTATTCTGTTTCTTAATCTGACCCTGGGCTGGGTGACCTATCTGACAGGTCGTTCTGCCGTACTGAACTATATTGTGCTGTGGGCGGGGCCGTATGTTACGACCACGGCTGCGTGCCAGATCATTCGTTACTGGCGGCAGCATGGCAATCTGGTGGATGGACAGGTTGCCCACGACCGAAAACCGCGATTGTTGGGAAAATTGTTCATTTTTCCACTGAACTCCCAGTACCATACAGTGAAACATCGCTTTCCACGCACCCCGTGGGCAGAATTACCCGCCTTGGCTGCCCGCACCGACTTGCCAGCGGAAACTGACGTGCTGAACGAAGAAACCCTGCTCCCACTGGTGGGAAATGGGATTCCTCCGGTAGAGAAGACTTAAAAGCACTTTCCGACAATAATTTAATGAACAGCTCCCAAAGTAGTGCTGTCAAAAATGATTTGGAGAAAAGTATTTCAAAACCGAATTTCCAGCATTTTGAGAGAGTTATCATCAAAGGGGATGCAAAACGTTGCAAAGATTTTGAAGGCAACCGTGGAACGATAATCTGGCTAGACTCTTCCGCCTTTCGATCGAACAAGAATTCAAAAATCCCAAACGATTGGCTCTACATTGTTAATGTCAGTAATTCTTCAACTTGGAAATCTTTTTTCGAATCAGATCTCGAATCCTTGGGTTGCATTGACTCAGAGTCTGATCACCTTGGTATCCGACCAGAAATTTCTTTTGATTTGGTGATGGAAGATGAGCATCAATATATGGAGGGAAGTTATCGACTTCCCGGTACCTTATGGAATGTCGTCATATTTAAAAAGAGTGAAGTTGATGAATTGGCTTATGAGTTCACAATCTGGGAGCCAGCTACAATATGGGAACGTGCAGCCAGTGGAGTGGTTATTCGATTCCCACTCAAAGCAAAAATGGGACTTGAAGAAATACTTAGCGCGATGACCAAGGTGTTCCAATTCAAGAATTGGACTGTCGTCAATGGTCCCGATTCAATGTTACTGCGGTAAAACTATTCATTCACCTACAAAGTAAAGCAATGAAATACCTTATTCGAGTCTGTTCGCTGTTTCTTCCGTGTTGCCTGCTGGGTGCCTCATCGATGCCCGCTTTTGCAACACAGCAGCCAAATATTTTGCTGATCATGACCGATGACATGGGCTGGATGGACCTGAACTGCCAGGGGAATCAGCGATTAAATACCCCACAGATCGATCAACTGGCAAAACAGGGCATCCGATTTACCAATGCCTATGCCGCAGCACCAGTCTGTTCACCCACACGTGGAGCAATTATTACCGGGCTGGCACCCGCACGACTGCAGATTACGCAGCATGGTAAGGATGGCCCCAATTTCTGGCCAAAAAATCGACCATTGCAGCCACCCAAAGCACAGCATGTGCTGCCACTGAAAACGGTGACGATTGCTGAACGGCTCAAAAAGGTGGGGTACCAGACGGGCTTTTTTGGCAAATGGCACCTCTCTGGCGAGAAGAATGAGAAAAATCTCACTGAAATTGGTGGGCCGGATTATTGGCCGGAGCACCAGGGATTTGATGTCAATGTCGGTGGTTGTGGGTTTGGAGGCCCACCCACGTATTTTGATCCCTATCGGATTCCTGCGATCAAACCACGCAAGGTGGGTGAATACCTGACGGATCGGCTGGCCGATGAGACGATTGCTTACCTTCGCACGAACAAGTCCAAGCCCATGTTCGTGTGCCTGTGGACGTACAATCCCCACTTTCCATTTGAGGCACCAGCAGAACTGGTGGCCAAATATGAGGGGAAGACCGGTCCCGGGCTGAAAAACCCCACCTACGGTGCCCAGATTGAAGCCACCGACCGGGCAGTAGGGCGAGTGCTGGATGAACTGGATCGCTTGAAATTAGCGGAAAACACCCTGGTGATTTTTACCAGCGATAACGGTGGCTGGGATGGTGCTACGGATAATCGCCCACTGCGATCCGGCAAAGGCGATCTTTATGAAGGTGGTCTGCGTGTCCCACTGATTGTTCGCTGGCCAGCCAGTATGAAATCAACAGAAGAATTGCAGCCCGGCACCACATCCGATACTCCAGTAATCAGCATGGACCTTTCGGCAACAATTCTGGAAGCTGCCAAGGTTCCAATGCCCACCACGGAAGTGATGGATGGTCAGTCGTTACTGCCAGTGATGGCCGGCAAAAAGCTGGCGCGTGAAAGCATTTACTTTCATTACCCCCACTATGCGTGGCACCGCAGCAATCGGCCGGGTGGTGCGGTGCGATCCGGCAACTTCAAACTGATCCGCCGTTACGATGATCAATCGCTGGAATTGTACGATCTTGCCAAAGATCCTGGCGAAAAGCAGAATCTGGCAGACACAATGCCCGCCCAGGCAAAAAAATTGAATCTGCAACTGGAAAACTGGCTGAAAACAACAGCAGCCCAGATGCCCACTGTGGTGAAAAGTGATTTACAGAAATAAAGTTCTTACCATAGGTGTTCTTAGAATTTCTTCTCGTGTATGCTGCTTCGCGGTCGATTTTGTGATTCCTTGCTTTAAGAGAGTCCCTGCGCGCCTGGATTGTCATTGCATCAATGTTAGATGCAGCACTTGTTTTGTATGAACAGTTTCTCATTTTTCATTTGGACAACATTTGGCCACAACCCGGTCAGTTTGGATGAAAAACAGCCCACAACTGTCATTAGAAACGACATTTTTCCAGCAAACACTTTCGATTTAAGCAATAATTTCCGCTTTTGGCATCATTGCTTGTTTTTGGCGCGCCTTTTGCTAGTTAATCGAACGGTATTTTACATCACGAGGAATTCATGAGTAGAAAAGCGTTTACGTTAATTGAACTGCTGGTGGTAATTGCCATCATTGCGATACTCATAGGACTGTTGCTGCCCGCTGTACAAAAAGTTCGCGAAGCAGCCAACCGTGCCAAGTGCCAGAATAATCTCAAGCAGTTGGGGCTCGCGCTGCACAACTTTGAATCTGCCCATGGCACCTATCCGGTCAGTATGAACGCACCGGTGGGGGGCATTTTCGGTGTCAACAACGGTTCCTGGTCGGTCCACGGCCGGATTCTGGAATACATAGAGCAGGGCAATGCCGGCCTGCGAGTCGACCTGGAAGTAGGCTACGATGCCCAGTTGGCGACAGGGGTGCCCCAAACCCGAATTCCCGTGTTCTTGTGCCCCAGCGAACCGAATGACACTGTGCGTCTGAAAAGTGGCGCTCCCTACATTTACCCCCACAACTATGGGTTTAATTTTGGCACCTGGACGGTATGGAACCCTGTCAACGGTTCAGGCGGTGATGGCGTCTTCTATCCCAACTCCCGCATGACGACCGGTGCAATTACCGACGGGATGAGCAATACATTAGCCATCGCCGAAGTAAAGACATTTACGCCCTACGTGCGGAATCCAGCAACCGATCCCGGCCCCACTCCTTTAGATATTGCCGGCATTCAGGCAATTGCACCAGCTAGTAGTCCGAAGTTAGGGCCCACGACAAACGACAATACGGGCCACACCGAATGGTGCGATGGCCGGGTCCACCATTCGGGCTTTACTACGGTATTTACACCAAATACACAGGTCCCATACACGGTAGGTGGCAAAACCTACGATATCGACTTCAATTCGATGCAGGAAGGCAATAGTGCTACGCTGCCCACCCGTGCCGCCATTACTTCCCGTAGTTGGCACACTGGTGTAGTGAACGTGGCAATGATGGACGGTTCCGTGAGGTCTGTGCGTAACAGTGTGCAATTGGCGATCTGGCGTGCAATGGGAACACGTGCCGGTGGCGAAGTAATTAACGAAAACTAATTTTCCATGCTGGTGAAATTTTGCCAAATGGCGGAAAAAAGCGGAAAATGGCGGATAGTTGACATGTCAGGCAGTTCAACACATCCCACTTGCGACATTCTTGAAGCTCAAGGCTTCTCCCCAGTGATTTCACTGAGCAGCTTGTAAAACCCTTTCTTTCGGGTGCTGTTACTTTTCCAATTCACTGGTACACTTTGGTAGCCTTCATTAAAGCTTTCGCCCTTCATGCGAAAATCAAAATAGCCCCACGATGCATATTCGCTGATCGCCGAAGTAAAGTTGTTGGTGGGTTTGTCGAAGTCGAAGTGGTCGTCTTCGTTAAACAGAATTGGCATTGGGCGATAACCTTCCACCTTACGAGTCAGTCGAACCATTTCAGCAATCCGTTTTGGCTCCTTGACACCGTTTCCGTGTAACAGCAAAAAGTCCGAAGCTTTGACAACATTCGATTTTGGGATGGTATTCCCACCATAGCTGGTACCAGCAAGCAGCCGGTGTTTCTTTTCCGTGCTCCGTTGTTTCACCCGTTCAATTAATTCGTGGACACGGTCCGGTCGAAGGATTGCATGGTCGTATCGAACATTGCACTCGTTGTTCACTTCGATCAGCACATTGGTGTACTTTTTCGCAATCAGCCAATCCACGGCCGCATCCACAGCCACAATGACAGCCGCTTCGTCCCTTACACGTTCATCCTGGCCGAAGTAAAAGAGCCCAAGGATTACCACCATTCCAAGTTCGTCCGCTTTATTAATTACGAGTTCCAGTCGTGCCATATATTTCTGATCCAGCGTACCATCAGAATTGATCGCTGAATTGTGCCAGGGCTGCAGCTTCGAATACCCCTCCGGGCTACCGCCCTGAAGATTTACTGTGAAAGCCAACAGGCCATGTTTACGCCAGTTGGGCATCATCTCAATGAACTCTTTCGTGTTCCGGTCTGGGTCCCACTTCTTTGTGTCCGGATACGCCCACCTGGCTACCGTTGCCGGGTTGCGGTCATCGAATATCGCCTGCACCATCCGACTGTTGAACAAGAGTCCTTCGATTGATTTTCCATTCCAGGTGAGTCCCTGATAAGTGGGTTGAACATTCAGCAAAAACTGCTCACCTTTAATGCTGACCCGGGTTGCAGGCTTGGGTGCTGCAAAATGTGTGTTCGAGGCAACGAACAGAACAAGAATTGAGAGGAGTCTGAAAAACACAGTTGTTCTCCTGGTGAATGAATTGTGCAAGTATTGTCAGCATACGTGGAAAAAGGCTGAAAATGAGCGTGGGAGGTATTTCTGGAAAAACACTTGACTATTTCATGGAATCATGAAATAATGAATCTATGGAACCACAACTGCCGATCAACGAATTACCGAAGCTTGGTGGTCCAGAGGCAGAAGTCTGTCCCAGTGGGGTTCATTCGCACGATCGCCTGCGGCACGTTGTTTGTGATCTTCGCCAGATCGAACGGGCTGCGGGGATGTTTCGTGCGATGGGTGATCCTGCCCGCATGCACATTCTGGTGCTGCTTATGGATCAGGAATGTTGTGTTTCTGAGTTGGTGGAACATCTGGGCGAAAAAAACTCCACCATCTCCCAACGCTTGAAGATTTTGCACACAGAAGGATTGCTTCGCCGACGGCGGGATAAATCCCACCTGTATTACTCGCTCGCAGACGACCACGTGCGTGATCTGGTTCGAAATATGATGGCACACGCCGCCGAATCGCACGCACATAACGATTGATTTATTAAGGAGAAATGAAAATGAGTCACACCCATCCTGATCACGATCACAAACACGGCCCCGCATGTGGGCACACCGGAATTAAGCACGGCGACCATGTGGATTACCTGCATGATGGTCACCTGCACCATATGAGTGGCAGCACGGTGGAAGAACATGTACTGCCTGTCAGTGGCACGAATCCTGCAGATTGCACCCCACAGCACGCCTGTGGTGGCCACGCACCTGACCATGTTCATGGACCTGGCTGTGGGCACGAAGCAGTACCACATGGCGACCATGTGGATTACCTGGTCGATGGCCACCTGCACCACCCCCACAACGGCCATTGCGACAACCACGGCCCAGTGGAAGTGGTGAAGTAACTCATTTTTTGCAGAAATCTTTCTGATCTGACCTTAATTTCATCCGTTTTCTGAGAACGGATTCCACTAAGACTGAATGGGTTCTTCTTTTTCGGGAAGGTTGATCAATTCGGAAGAAGACCGCTTTTGAACTGCCCAATATTGCTGCAGAGTATCCCAAAGTTCATAGCCACGGTGAAATGCATTGGTCCAGATCAGCACTTCCATCTTTTTGCCAGGCTTTACCGTTCCCCAGGCCCACGGTTCGTACTTTCCATGTTGCACGATTAGTCGGACTGGGTGTAGAATTTTTAGTGTTTTTCGAATATCCAGTACCACTGCCCACGGTACGGTGCGGTAACGCCAGCGTGGGTTCAGCAAGAACCAGGTAATTTCGGTGCTTGTAATCGTGATGCCGGTGTGGCTGACAATGCACCCAATTGCAATCAGCACGCAGATTGGCAGTGCAATCAATGCCGCACCCGGCTGATAATACGTGGTCATCAGCCCAACACCCAGGGCAAAAATTGCAGGTAAGATACTCCGGTGCCATTGGCGGCGGAAAGTGACGGAATTGGTCATCGGACGGCACCTGTAGTAATGGCAGAATCGTATCGAGAACTTTTCACCGAGAAGAATCTGTTCATAGTATTTCGTGCGTCTGGGAACTGGATTTTCTCATTTAATTCTCATCAATTTTGCCCACGTTGGGCCAGTAATCGGGCAAAGGTGCCACAATCACCAGTGGTTCCTGGCGAAAAGGATGAGAAAGCTCTAATTTTTGGGCGTGCAGTGCCACCAGTCGATCTTTATCGCTGGCTGCCGGTGGGCCAAATTCCGATGTGCTGCCGTATTGGAAATCCCCCACGATCGGCAGACCACGGGATGCCGCCTGTACTCGCAACTGGTGCATGCGACCGGTTTTCGGCTGCAATTGCAGCATCGTGTGATTGTCATCAAACTGTCGGATCACTTTCCAGTGGGTAATGGCCAGTTTGGCTTTCGGGGTTTCTTCCGTGCTGATCTCTGCTCTGGCTTCGTCTTCAATTTTCAACAGATAATCGGTCCAGGTGCCAGACTGTACCGTGGGGCAACCATGCACCAGCGCCCAATAGGTTTTCTGGACGGTATGTTGCTGAAACTGGGCATGAACCCGCTGGGCCGCTTTGGTGTTGCGTGCGAACAGCACCACCCCACTGACGGGACGGTCCAGTCGGTGCGGAATGCCCAGATAAACCCCAGCTGGTTTGTCGTATTTCAATTTGATGTATTGTTTGGCAATTGCCTCCAGAGAAGAAATCTCTGGTCGTGCCTGGGTTAGCAAAGGGGCCGGTTTGTTGAAAGCCAGCAGGTGGTAATCTTCAAAAATTACCAACTCCTGACCGGGGAATTGTTCGCTCATTGAGATGTTATAGAACGCACAAAACAGAACGCCCCAACGTAGAATCTGTACGACTGGAATTACCCAGAGTAACTTATATTGGTGTACAAGCACACAATCGGCTCGACCCACATTTAACCGATAAAATCGATACTTTTTCCGATGTTCCATTGACATCAAATTCCAGAACAGGTATATTTACAACCAACTTACATTGACTGTGAGTTGTGTTGAGCAGAACACCAAAATTTCGTGTCTCAAAAGCTTTCTCCCAGGATTGTTTTTGAATCAGATACGAAGTGAATTATCGTTCCCAGGGTAAGCCATGAAGGATTGTCTTCTTCGAATTCCTACTCTCCTATCCATGCAGTCCCATGTATTGGAATCTACTCTGACGAAATCAGCAGTGACACAAACACGGTATCCAACCGCGTTAGACTGCGTTCTGTAGCTTTGCCTCTTTAACTTCATTGAACAATTACTGGAAATGGAACAATGTTGAACCATTTCGTGGGCGAAATTTGTGAATTTCCTGTGCTGCAGCGATAGCAGTAACAGATTGCGTACCCAATTCGTTCGGCGGGTCGGGATTGACCCACCGAGAGCCAGGATGCTCTCGGCAAGTGCTATGGATGGCAGGGGCTGCCAGGTATTACCTGGCTCGGCTCGCCCGAATGATGGTAGGTCAGGAATGGATGCTTGGCCGAAGATGCCAGGGGGGTCAGGATGACCCCCTGAGGCGTCATTGAAGATAACACCCAGACGTACATCGAAATATGGGCTGCTGACTACAAGGATTCGTACGAGGCTCATCGGTACCTCTTCCAAGCAAGGACTCGCGAGGGAGAGCTACCACTTTTTCAGGCCAGGATACTCTGGCGATCACTTTGTGTTTTGACCACTTTTTCAGGCCAGGATACTCTGGCGATCGCTTTGTGTTTTGACCACATGAACGCGCGGAACAACGATAGCAAAAGGTTTTTCGTTGTGGTACGTGCAACTTTTGCTAAAAATCCGATTCCAATAAAAAACCGGAGTCAGGGAGGATTTGCCCGCATGATGGAAAATCAGGTAAGATGACCTGAAAATCGTTCCTGCAGGCCCACCCATGACCCGCGAATTTGATTCTCCTTGGAAAGAAACTTTAGAAAACTATCTGCCCGATATTTTCCAGATTCTCTTCCCACAGTGGCACCCCACGTTCGACTGGAGTGCTGGCTTTCGCTCCGCTCGATACCGAATTACGCACGTTGCTGCCCGATTCCGACGCTGGGATGGTGCGTGCCGATGCCCTGTTTGAGGTGTACGATTTAGAGCACCCCGGCCAGACCGTAACCATTTTTGTCCACTTTGAGGTTAAGGCACAAAGGGATCCCCAGTTGCCTGAGAGAATGTTTGATTACTACTGTCGGATTCGACAAAAATACGGCAAAAATGTTTGTAGTTTTGCCATTCTGGCCGACGATGACCCACGCTGGCGATCAGAACCTTTTGAAGTTTCGATTTGCGGCACCCGTTCGTACTTTGAATTCAATGAGGATGGCAAAGCAAAGTTTTTCTCCCACGACAACGTGCCCAAGTATGATTTCAGTTACGTGATCGAAGATACCCGCATCAAACTGACGATCTACAACGGGTATTCCTGGTTTGAAGGCGAGATTACAGAAAATACGATGCAGGGAACGGTTCAAAACAAAGCAGGCCGCTCAGAGCCACGCACGTTCAGTAGGAAGTAAAATCCAGATATTGCCCGCACTTTCTTTGTTGTTTGATTGCAAGTGGATACATCCAATTGGAACAAACGATTTCGTAACAAAATAGGCAATCTGCAGCGATTTTGTTGATTGTTTGGCTGGCACAATCTGCACTGCTGGAACTTTCAGAATATTTGGCAAATCACGATCAATCAAACGCCGATTCAATTATTCAACTCTGCCGCACCGTGCGGCTAACATTGTCCAAAGTCCCTATGGAACTCGCCATGCCTGTCCGACCAAATTTGTTGCCAAAGCTATTTATGTACGCGTCTTTGGCATTCTTAATGACTGTTTCTGTCGCGTGCCACTCCACTGATGTGGGGGATAAAATCCACGAATCCAAGCACTTGTTGCGGGTGTTTCACCACCCGGATGACCATCCCACGATAATCACGCCGCAGATGAGCAAAAAGCCCACGATGATGGCACTTGCCCACGATCTGGATACGTTGGAACAACAAATTGACCTCTACGGAAGTGTGACTGCGAAGAACCCCGATATCTGGGGTCAGGCTCGTTTAACCCGCTACCGGGAAGAAATTGAACAGCAGATGTCTTCCGAGTTGGGAAAGTTCAAGGAAATTATTTCAGGACAGGTATCCCGTACCGACCAGTCATTCTTGCAGGAAGCGACAGCATTATCGCTGGTTGCCACCCAGCCAACTGGCTTTTTCAGCAGACCAGAACGCCAACTGGTACAACCCACCACGCAGATTGGAAATTTTACCTCCGCACCTGATGCACCGAAGGTGGGTTCAGAGTTAGTCGGTGGCGATCCTGCTTTCAAACGCAACGATCCAAAACCTGCAGCTCAATTTAAGCAGGAGTTTGAAAAAATCGGCCTGGAACCAGTGGAGTATCTCAATCAGAAAAAACGCTATCTGGAATACCTTGCTCAACTGCGCAGAAACAATGAAGGTGATGACACCGCAGACAGCCCCGGGTATTCGCTGAATCTGTTACGAATCCCTGTTTCTTTACTGCCAGGCAAATTGACCGATAAAGGCCACGGTGCGGAAATCAACTTTACGATCAATCCCATTCTGAGCGACGAATTGCTACCCACCACCTTTCGGAACTTGATGATGAATGATATTATCGAGCAGATTAGTTTTCCCCTTGCCAAGTTTCTGGAAAGTCCTGCCTCTGAATTGGTGACAGATCCAATTCTTCGATTGGTTGTAAGAGACTTATATGATTTGCAAGATGTTGCTAATATGTTGCAAAACATAAAATTGGCCAAGAAAGAAGAAATATTAAAAAATCTGGAATCTGCAGAATTGTACGCAAAGGAAAAGCTTGCTACACAATTAGTTTCACAAATATTTGATCAAAACACTAATCAAATCAATGACTTAATCCAGCTTGCAAACGAAAATTTTGATTCATTAAAAGGAATCAGCGCGGAGAATTTTTATAATGCAGAGTTTAATTCCAAAATGAAAAATGGAAGATGGGATCTCAATGCTACAATCAATCGATTTGAGGATGTACAGAAGAAGTTAAAACAAAATAAGAATCAAAAAGAGAACAATGAAATTCAACCTCAGCTGCAACTGTCCACAGAAAATAAATGTATAGATCATTTGTGTAGTGTAATAGCTGCAAACATCAAGAAGCAAGTTGCTGCATCAATTGCAATGGTAAATACGCTTATAGAGAAACTTGCAAGTTTAAATGTGCCATATGCTACCGGCACTAAAAAGCAACAAACGTTTCCACTTTCTCAAGCACTTGAAGTCTATGGTGTAGCTTATCCATTTGAGATAGCCCACAGAATTAATTTCGCTTTGGGACAAAAATTCAAAATTCAAGGATTTGCTCATTTACCTGATGTCCAGTCCTTCCTCAAAGGGGAAGTTGATGCTGCTTATCGACTACTCAGCAATGACCAGAATCTTGATTTATGGAATCGATTTGTAACGCCGGATTTAGTTACAGCAATACGCACTCGTAATTCACAACAACTAAGTGATTTGCGAAAAGAATTCCGAGGGATGATTGTCAACCGAACTGGCTTTTCTGATAAAAACAATCCCGATAAACAAGCGGAATTCAGTTCCACTGCGGCAATAGCCTGGATGTTACTGGTGGAAGCAGCATTACTGACGGATCGCACAGTGATTGATATGAAAGAAGCCACTGCTGCCAGGCAGCTACCCTTGGGTAACCAGGCACAGTGGCTTGATTTTTACATGCCCAATCCATCTCCAGAGGCACGCCGAGTGTTCAACGAATATGTGAAGACTCGTTGGCCCATTCATGTATTTGCATTAGACCCTGTTACCGATGATCAGAATATTGCCAGTTCTTTCAGCATGCGGCGGGAAATGCAGTTTGCTGCCTCGCTGGCATTCATCTCCGGTCGGATGAATATGAACCAGTTTCGGAGATTTGCTCGTAGGTTGGAAGCCGATTTTGAAACGATTGACCTCAATCGCAAGCAGGTGGGCTTCACCCATGGCGAAAATATCTTTGGCTGGCGGTTCTATCCCCGCTTCCAGACGCCGGAACCTGCGGGCACTTTGACCACCATCATTCGCGACCACATTACCGGTGGGCCAACAACAGACGAGCTTTTGAAGCAACGCCGTATGGAACCGGGTGCTCGTGAATGCGTGGCATTGGTAGTCATGCCCAGTTTTGTCCCCACGGTGGAGATGGATGTCAGCAGCAACTGGTTTGATCTGGTGCACCCCAAACACAAAGTGTTTGATATGACCCAGACAATGCGGCTCAGCCATCGGGTACAGATGATTCGTACCAAGAATTGCGAAATTGCCGACGCAGACAACTTCCGTGCGGGCGACATGGAACTGATGGTGAAGCGAGCAGAGCAACTTTCAGCACGCTTGCCATTGGCTCATATGAACTCTCAGGTTCCGATTGAAGGTAACCTGGGTGGGTTCGAACTGTTTTCTAACAGCACCACCGATCTGGCCCCACAGTTGTATGGCTGGTACGGCGCCCCCGGTGTTGATTTGAATAAAGACACCACCTTGTATCTGGTGGGCGATCACTTTAGCGTCACTCAGACTCGGGTTCTTGCAGGCAATCAGGACGTGGACCCATTAGATGCTAAAAATGTCTATCTGCATGAAGAAGTAAACGGCGAGAAAAAAACAGCACAGTTAACTGTACCTACCAAGCGTATGATCAGTAGGCAGTTAATGCAGGTAACAATCCCGAAAACTGCAATCCCGACTGGTTCCAAAACGATTCAGATCAACGTGGCAACACCGTACGGCGTTAGCCAGGAACTGATGGTGCCTGTGGTGAATTTGAACGCACCCCCACCTGCGATTCTTCCTGCTGACACCACGATTGTGTATGCCAAGAAGTACTCTGGAGAAAGCAAATTTAAGACTGAAATTAAGGGGCTGAAAGAACAGGAGCCGATATGGGTGCGGTGGCCAGCCAGTGCGGGTGCACCTGCAGAATTGAAAGAAATTGTTTTTCAATTCGACTACGATGGTTGCCCTTACGAAATCAAACTTTCTCCAATGGCTACAAATTGTTTTGATGGCAAACCGATTATGAAGCACTACATGATCGATCCTTTGAGTATTAAGTTCATCGCTGAGGAAATAAATGCAAAATTGGCGTCTGTGGGGCCGTTTAACAACGAGAATAACCCATTCAAAGACCCAATTGTATCTGGCAAAATTACACTTGTACCAAAAGCGGGCCGTTCCGTTACTGCGGATATGCAGATCAAATTGAACTTCCAATGTTCGATCGAATAAGCCCCTATATATTTATCCTTGGTTATATTGCTAATTGTGCATATATCTGATCGTTGATATAATTGGCATCCCTGGAAATAATGAAATAATTCTCATTTATCTCCGACTTCTCGTTTCCCAAGCAAACTGACCGTTCACTGTGCCTCAGTCACCGTATAATTAGGAAAGGTGATTTGGTGGTTCCCATGGACGGTCCAGAGAAATTTTCCGATATTTTGGCCCAGCTTTTTACCAGTCGTGGCTGGGGGCGGCAGCAGGAAGCCAATCAGGTCGAATCGGCCTGGCTGGAGGTAATTACTGCATTGAATCCCGACTTTGCCCCACAAACTCGGTGCCTGGGGATCAAACGGAAAAAAATGGAAGTAGAAGTAAACAACGGGGTGCTCTTTCAGGAATTAACACAATTCCACGAACGGAACCTCTTACGGATGCTGCAAGAGCTACTTCCCAATAAAATAATTACAGGTTTCAAGTTCCGTCGTGGGAACTGGTAACAGGGTATTTTGCCTGCACCGGATGAGGTTTCTCTTCCGCTAGCAAGCAGCAGATTGGAAAAGGCGATTGAATGAGTACCGAGACACTGCCAGACGAAGAATACAGCGAAAAAAATACTCAGGTATTGAAGAATCGCGACCATATTCGCAAACGACCTGGAAACTACATTCCCGATGCAGGGAAACAAGGTTTGCACCACCTTGTATACGAACTCGTTTACAATGCCGTTGATGAACATTTGGCTGGGTATTGCAAAAACGTTCAGATCATTATTCATTTAGATGGAGGCCTGAGCGTAGCTGATGATGGCCGGGGCATCCCGGTGGGTATGATCGAACAGGAAGGAAAATCCAACCTCGAAGTGGTGATGACCATCGTGGGTGCCGGTGGAAAGTTCGATAACAAGGCATACAAGTCATCTGCTGGTTTGCACGGTATGGGTGCCAAGGCAGTGACCGCATTGAGTGAATTGACGCGGGCTGAAGTTCGTCGTGAAGGGAAAACCTACATGATGGAATTCGATCGCGGTCTAGCCTCCACGCCGTTAAAAGAACTGGGGCCAGCAGACCGTACCGGTACCAAAATTACCTTCTGGCCGGATGCAGAGATATTTGGAAATATTTCTTTCGAATTCGATGAGCTTGAAAGTAGGATGCGGGAACTCGCATTCCTGAACCGCGGGCTGTCGATTTTATTAAAAGACGAACGAGCAAATCGAGAAGTCACTTTTTACTATGAAGGCGGTGTTGCGGAATTCGTTAAATGGATGAACCGCAATGAAACCGGTCTCCACGAACCGATTCACATACTGAAAACAGTTGAACACGAGGACACCGCTGGAGAAAAAGAACAGATCAAAGTTGAAGTAGCACTGCAGTACACCAATGGCGAAGATGAAAAAGTAAGATGCTATGCCAACAATCAATATAACCCAGAAGGTGGTACTCACCTCACTGGTTTTCGACGTGCGTTGACCCGCGTGGTCAATACCTATGGCGAAAAAGAAAAACTGTTTAAAGACGATATGAAACCGGAAGGGCGCGATTTTGCCGAAGGTTTGACGGCAGTAGTGAATATCACTCTGGCAAAGCCACAATTTAAATCTCAGACCAAAGTACGACTGAATAATCCTGAAGTTGACGGTGTAGTTAATGCTGCTGTTTCTGAAATTTTAACCAAATATCTTGAAGAAAACCCCCAAGATGCCAAGCAGATCATCAAAAAGGTGATGCTCTCTGCCGAGGTACGTGCTGCAGAAGCCAAAGCCCGCAAGGCACTGATCGACCGCAAGAAAATCCTGGGTGGGGCTGGCTTACCCGGCAAACTGATGGACTGCACCTCCCGCAACCGCGATGAAACCGAACTGTTTCTGGTGGAAGGGGACTCTGCAGGTGGCTCTGCAGAAAGCGGCCGCGATCGCAATTATCAGGCGGTGCTGCCACTGCGGGGTAAAGTGCTGAACGTGGAAAAAGCCCGTCTGGAAAAGTTGCTGCAGAACAAAGAAATCAGCAGTCTGATCGGTGCGATTGGTGTCGACATTGGCAATCCCGAAGATACTGGCAAACTCCGCTATGGCAAAATTGTCATCCTGACTGATGCCGATGTGGATGGCCAGCACATCCGCACGTTGCTGCTGACGTTCTTCTTCCGGCAGATGCGGAAATTGATTGAAGACGGCCATATTTACGTGGCACGTCCCCCCTTGTTTAAGGTTACGGAAAAGAAGACCGCACGCTTTGTCCAGACCAGCGACGCCATGATGACCGAGCTGATCCGACGTGGGATGCAGGACACCCAGCTTCGCGTGGGGGAAAAACGGATCGAAACCACCGAACTGGAACGGCTGGCACTGGCATTAGATCGGATCGATCAATCGCTGATTATTCTGGAACGGCGGGGTACCGATCTGAACAGTTTCATCGCCGAAGCCAAAGAGGGCAGGCTGCCTGTATGGCACGTGCGGGTGGGGCCTTCGGAATACTGGTTCCACAATTCGGAAGAAGTGGATGCCTTCCGTCAGCAGGAATCGGCACGCCTGGGTCACGACATCATCATGGATGACGCCACCGAAAATGCGGGCGATGCGATTCATTTTCTTGCTGAAGAGTTTCACGAAATCCGCATGATCAATCGCCAGTTGGCGGTGCTGAACGAGTTCGGCTTCGGGCCAACCGATTTGATCCCTGCCCCACGGATTGCGGGACGCGAACCACCCGTCCGTTACACGTTAACCCACGGTGAACAAACGAAAGTATTGCCCCACCTGCGGGATTTGACACTGAATATCAGACGATATGGAGAATCGGGCATCAGCGTGACCCGCTTTAAAGGGTTAGGCGAAATGAACCCCGACGAACTGTGGGACACCACCCTCGATCCGGAAGCACGTACCCTCTTACGAGTGACACTGGTAGATGCCCAGAAAGCTCACGACCTGTTCCGCACATTGATGGGTGAAGAAGTGGAAGAACGCCGGAATTTCATCATTGAAAAGGGAATTAACGTTTCCGACGCCATCGACTACGGTTCTTAACTATCGCTTTTCGCGTTTCAATTGTGCGAACACCACTTCTCGTTTACTGCGGATAATGCCAACCAATCCACCAGTTTTCGGATCACGCGCGATGCCCTGGCCTTCCCACGGGCAGGTGTAAATAGCCTTTACTACCGCTGTGGTGCGGTTTGTGGGCAATTCCACATGGTAAATCAGTTTTTTATCGTGCCCCGTGGTCAACAGTTTGCCATCGTGCCAGATGCCACCGGAAAGGCTGGCTCCATCCCATTCCGCAACCAGTTCTGTGGGGTAGGTCCAGCGTTGGAGCTCTTTCCAAGCTTTGGAATATCGGATGACCACTGATTTCGCATTCTCTTCTTTGTAATGGGCGAAGTGACACCACCAACTGTCTTCGTGAAGTATCGCCCACGTCAGGCTGCCTGCGGGCTGTTCAAATCGATGAAAAATTGTTAATTTTTTCGTGCTGAGATCCCACACACGGATATCGCTTTCGTGCGGCACCGCAGGATAATTGGAGTGGGCACAATACACTTTCCCTTCCCACAGAAAGGCACTGTTCAGGTGCTTTGCTGGGCCATCGCTACGTGCCGTTTCTTTGCCAGTGGTGCGGTCGAATTGCACCACGCGGGTATTCGAAACCGCGTAAAAGTGTTTTTCGTCTGCTGCCGCTGCCTGCGTGGCATCTGGCACCGCAAACGTTTTCGTGGCAACATACCCCGCCTGCGGTTGTGGTAATTCCCCACCGTGGCTGGCGAGTTGCCCAGAACAGATCACCAATACGAGGAAAATTGAGTATCGAAGTTGAAACATGGTGCGTCTCATGCAGTGCATTCAGTCATACGTTAAACGCACGTTGGTGGTGCAGGCAAGTGAAATCAGCATGAAGAACTTAGTGCAACGGACTTATTCTGCTGTCGCAGCTCGAATCAGGCGGTTTCGAACTGCCGCCCAGGGTGGGGTATTTTCCGGCAACAACCACACCAGGTGGGGCAGATTTTTCGCATCCAGCTGGTGCAGTACGCTGTACAAAATTTTGGCGTAAGCTTCCGGCTTCTCTGGCATCAGCCACAGATGATCATCCCATTCTGGATCGATCAATTGGTGCGTCACCCCCAGGCTGCCTGGATGTACGACTAACATTTTCATGAATTCTTCATGATTGTGGGCCAGCAGTACGGGTGTACGTGGGGCATAGTGTCTGCTGAGCAGCCCAGGTGATTTCAACGTAACTTCTTTTCTAGCAGTATCTTGCAGCAATACTTCCTCGCCCAGCAGTGCGGCAATTTCTTTTGCCTGAATCGGTCCTGGACGCAGCACCACTGCGGGTGTGACAGTCAGGTCGAGCACCGTTGATTCAATCCCACATGACGTGGGGCCACCATCAATAATGAGGGGGCTATCATTCTCGAACGATTGATACACATGGTGGGCAAGGGAAGGCGAAATTTGTCCCGAACGATTCGCTGAAGGTGCCGCAATAGGCACACCTGCCGCCTGAATAATCTGCTGGGCAATCGGGTGTGCAGGCCAACGCACGCCAACCGTAGCCCCACCTGCGGTCACAATTGGAGGTATCTGTGGGCCTGCCGGCACAATGATTGTCAACGGGCCTGGCCAGAATTGTTCTGCTACGCGTTGCATCCTGTCATTCCACGTGGGGGTAATTTGTGGCAACATTTCCCACGAGGCGATATGGACAATCACCGGATTGGACGCGGGGCGACCTTTTCGCGCAAAAATTGACGTAACTGCTTGCTGGACAAGAGCATTCGCACCCAAACCGTACACAGTTTCCGTGGGAAAGGCAACTAATTCGCCCGCACGCAGTAGTTCACCTGCACGTGCGATATTTTCCGGTGTGGCAGGAACGATAAACCGATCATGTGGCAATTTTTGTATACTTTTGTCCACTTTTGGATAGCCGGTATGATTAAGTGCAGGATGTTGAACCGAAAAGTATGCGAACTTGGAGAATGATACGACTTTCGTCGATTATCTGCTTCCCAAATGTCCAGATCGGTGGTAGGATTTCGGTATAATAAATGTCGTCGGTGTTTTCACTATCCTTTCTGATCGAAAACAGCCCACGACATGTGCAACCTGATTAACAGCATGACTTGGGCGTACTGATGGCTACCTCTTCCCAAACGATACCCACCCTGACACCGGATAACCGGCGAGTTGCTGTCGAAAGCTACGAACGCGCCAATCAGGTGATTGCCAACAACGATTATGATTATGGCATTCGCCTGCTGCTGACGTGCTGCAAACTGGACCCGACGAACTTAACCTTTCGCAAAAAATTGCGTAAAACTCAAAAGTTAAAACACAATAACAACATGCGTGGCAGTCGACTGGCCACGATGAGCACCCTTCGCACGCGATCCAAGCTGAAATCGGCAAAAAATGCCAATGATTACCTGATGGTGCTGGAGCTGGCAGAAGAAATTCTGACCCACAATCCGTGGGATTCGGGCGTGCAACTGGATATGGCGTGGGCTTTCGAGGGGCTGGAACAGGTTGATCTGGCAATTTACATTATGGATCAGGCAAGAGAAAAAGATCCCCACGATGTAAACGTGAACCGTGCGTTAGCCAGACTTCTGGAAAAACGTGGTAACTTCCTCCAGGCAATGAAGTTATGGCAAATGGTGCTGGAAAAGCTGCCCCAGGATAAAGAAGCAGGAACCAAAGCCAAAGACCTGGCCGCCCGCGAGACGATTGCCAAAGGCAATTATGAAGGCGTGCTGTCCGATTCTCAACTGGATGTGGGCACCGCAAACCAAGCTGCACTTGCGGATACCGCAGTGGCTAATCCATCTCCCTCCCGTCTGGAACGGGAAGTGGCACCTTTATTAGAAAAAATTCATGAGAATCCGACAAATGCCCGCCTGTATCTGCAATTAGCCAGTATCTACCAACGCAGCAACGAAACGGAAAAGGCCCGCGAGATTCTGCAGCAGGGCCTGGCACCCACCGGGAATGATTTTTTGATCCAGATTGAACTGCTGGAAATGGATCTGGTGCCGCTGCGAAAAAATATTGAGTTGATTGAAAGCAAAATGGTGCAGCAGCGTGCCGCACCTGAGGAATCGAAATACACTGCAGAACAATTGGAAAACGCCCGCAACCGGCACGCGAAAGAACTGCGGGATCGGGAAATTGAACTGTACCGCCTGAAGGCAGATCGTTTCCCACAGGAAACAATTCATCGGATCCGTTTGGCTGAAAGCCTGATTGCTGCCGGAAAGCTGGATGAGGCGATTACAGAACTGCAGGTTGCCCGCAAAGATGTGCGAGTCCAGTGGCAGGCGAACATGCACCTGGGGATTGCTTTTGCCCGCCGCAACAATTGGCGGTTGGCATTACGAAATCTGGAAGAAGCCCTCGACCAGATGCCCAGTGAAATGGATGAAGAGCGAAAAGCAGTGCTGTTTGAACTGGCCAACGGCTACGCACAATCGAAAGACCTGCCCAAAGCAATCGAATTTGCTTCCGACCTGGCGAATCTGGACTTCAACTACCGTGGCATCAGTAAACTGCTGGATGAATGGTCCGCCCAGGAACAATCCGCCTGAGTTTCAGCAGTGGGTCAACCCATCCTGCCATCTTGTCAGGTTTCCTGCCAAATTCGGCATCAGTGGCTGGAAATCTCTAACAAAAATATCATCGCAACCGCTTATTCCACAATGACTTGCAAATAATTTTTTCGAAATCCCAGTTTGGGTATACAATTTGCTAGTAGTTTGTTAGGCTATCATCGATTCGGTGATGCACCGTGCCAAAAACCGGTACGCTGCCTCTTCAATAGTAACGCTCGATGGGTAGAGAAGTGACGATGGTCGAATCAGTACGATATTCGATTCTGATCACGGATGACGATACAGGCATCCGCGAAGCACTGGCTGAAATATGCGAAAGTCAGGGATTCCGCCCGATCCTGGCCGAGCATGGTGAGCAGGCAATAGATATTGTGCAGCACGAACCAATCCATTTGGCATTGCTGGACATGAACATGCCCCGGATGACAGGCCTGGAACTGCTGCAGATTGTGCGGCAAATCCATGCCTTGCTTCCTGCCATCCTGATTACTGCAGATGCCAACATGGAGCTGTTGCGGAAAGCCTTTGAAGCCCAGGTTTACAGCGTGGTGCCGAAACCATTCGAGCCCACGATAATTAAATCCACCGTCTTTCGGGCGTTGGCCAAAGTTTACGGTCAGCCGGAAGAACACGATAGTAACACTAACAACAAGACAGAGGAAAAAGAATGAAAGTCGCACCGCTGAACGACAAGATTCTGGTAGAACGCGTTGAAGCAGAACAAAAGACCGCTGGGGGTATTTTGCTGCCCGATAACGCCCGCGAAAAACCCAAGCAAGGCGTCATTCTGGAACTGGGTGAAGGCAAAGCTCTCGATTCCGGCAAACGATCTTCATTTCAAGTGAAAAAAGGCGACAAGGTGCTGTTCACCTCGTATGCTGGCTCTGAAATCACCGTGGATGGCAAAGAATACCTCATCATGACGGAAGACGATATTCTGGCAATTGTGGATTAATCTGCAGAGAACTGCCTCACACTTTGTAAATCAGCTTCCAGAACAAAAATACCCTCTACCGCCTGTGGGACAAAACGTCCGGATTGACCACTTTGTCTGTGGGCCAGCCACCACTGGCGACTTCCGCAATCGCTTCCGCTGCAATGCGGCCCATATCGTCGCGGGATTGCAGATCGACCCCCGCAGTGTGGGCAGTTAACAGCACATTCTGAAAACCCATCAGTGGGTAATCAGGTGGGAGGGGCTCCTGGTAATGCACATCGATGCCAGCACCGGACAATTTCCCAGCTTCCATTGCTTTCGCCAGTGCAAAGGAATCGAGCACCTCTCCCCGGGCACTGTTCAGCAGAATGGCACCGGGCTTCATCTGCTCTAACTGCTTACTGGAAAAGAAGTTACGTGTGGTTTCCGTCAGCGGCACGTGCAGCGTCACAATATCAGCAGTGGGCAGCATTTCATCCATCGTAACCAGCGGAATGGCGTGCTGTTTCACAAATGCGATATCGGGGAAAGGTTCTACCGCAAGTACCTTCAGGCCAAAGACTTGCGCTCGCAAGGCCATTGCTTTGCCAATCCGGCCCAGCCCCACGATGCCTAGCGTTTTGCCCCGCAGGGGTTTTGTAGGGTAACGTGGCCATTCACCCGCACGCAGGCGACGATCCTGGTCTGCCAGATTTTTCAGCAGATAAAGCATCATGCCAAAGCAGTGTTCTGCCACCGCTTCATGGTTGGCACCAGGGGTGTTGGTGACCACAATTCCCAATTCGGTGGCTGCGGCAATATCCACGCCATCGTAGCCCACACCTGCACGGGCAATCATTTTCAAATCGGGCAATTGTTCCAGGATTCGGCGGGGGTAACCTTCGGAACCTGCCAGAATATACGGAAAACCACCCGCACGTGCGAGCAGTTCTTCCGAAGTCAGTTGACGTGGCTTATCGTGGTAGTGCATTTCAAAGCCCGCCTTCGATAAGACATCGTAATACGGGCCCGATCGCTGCCCCAGGTGGGCAGGTGCAATTAATACTTTTTTCATTTTTCACCATCGGTGGGTGAGGTAACCGATTTCTATTTGCCGACTTCGAATTGATCCCTTTCTCGAATCAAAGCGAATGTACAGCGATCTAAGTTTAAGGTTCGTCACCCACGACAAATGAGTAGGTGAACCAGAAGGCATGCGGTTTGTCTTATGGACTAGTCTGGTGGCCCAGCCGGGTGAAAAAATGAAGTTTTGTCAGAAAATTGCAGAAACTTGCGGTTTTTGTTGACGAGACCCACTCCAGTGGCGATGATAGCAGATACGTTAGTTGGGATTTTTTTGCATCGTCGCTGCAAACGGCAGCAATCGGCAGTGGGATTCGTGTCCTGTTAAGTGGGACGCAAGCCGATGCTGAAGAACAGAAAGGAGAACCATTGAGCAACGCGACAATCACCAAAACGACTCTTCCAAGTCCATTGCAACGTGCCTGCCTGGCAGCACGCACCGCACGCGACCAGAAAGGGAAAAATATACTTGTACTGGATATGAAGGGTTTGCACCCCTTGTACGATTTCTTCATCCTTGCCACTGGTAGCAGTCGGCGGCAGTTGCACAACCTTGCAGAAGAGATCGACTCTCGATTACAGGCGGTGGGCGACCAGCGAATTGGCATCGAAGGTTATCAATCAAGCAAGTGGATTGTGCAGGACTACACCGATTTACTGGTGCATGTATTCGACCCAGCCACACGGGAATATTATGCTCTCGAAGAATTGTGGGCAGATGCACCCCGAATCGATTGGGAAAATCAGGAAGAAGACCCTGTCGATTAACCCACTTCAGGTATCATCCACTCCAACAGACTGATGGGGGAGTGGTTTTCAGGATATTCGTCGCCTTTTGGCCGACCATTTCCAGAACTGTTGGCGTTGGTGGAAGCGGCTACCAGGCGATTTTCATTTTCAATTCGACAAATACTGTGACAATTGGGCAACCGAAAATCAAATAGTGGGTCTTTCTGGCCCGATTTGACAATGCACACGCCACCGTTCCCTGGTTGGCCACTGTAGGCCAGAAAAATGGTATCACGCACCACAAACAGGTCGTGAAAATAGCCCAGACTGTCTTTGGGAAGCTGAAATTGCCAGATTTCCTTACCGGTCGACAGGTCAAACTGCACCAACGTGGGCATTCCCTGCACAAACCCGCCTGTTTTCGGCTGCGTGCCAGAAACCAGCACCGATTTCTGATCGTGGGAGAACACAATCGTTCTTACCCCACCAACGTCCTGCAGGCGGTGCTTCAAATAGAGCACGCTTGCATCCAGTGTGCGAAGGAGCTTGCCATTAATGAGAGAATATTCATGAAGTTTGCCGAAATCATCCCCCACCCACAAAGTCTGCTCGGTGGGAGAAAATTGCACACTCATCGGAATGTGCTCTAACTTCCATTGCTGCAACGGTTTATCGTCTGTCAGTGTCCGCACCGTCACTTCCCGCGTGCGGGCCGCCGTTGCCAGCATTTTGCCATTCGGGTGGGCTGCCACTGCAACAACCCAACCATTGTGTAATTGTTTGAATTCCTTTGCTTTTGTTGTCTGGTCCGCAGCCACGTTCCAAAGGATGGCATTGCCCCAACTGTCTACAGAAACGGCACTTGCGTCAGAAACTGCTTCAATGGCGGTGCACCACCCCTGATGTCCAGGTGTCGCCGGTTTGGGATGCAATTGTGAATCGTGGATATCCCACCGTAAGACCTCGCCATGAAAGCCCGCAGCCAGAATCGTTTTTCCCCCACAGAACGCACGCACGCGGGTGACTTGTTGGTTCGCTGGCACCGAATGCACTACAGCCAGAGGAGCTTTGGGCTTCGGTTTTGGTGCGGGTTTCTTGGTTTGCATCGGAACTCCAGTGCTTAAGCAGTACTCGTCTCAGGCGGTTGCTGTCGATTCAATTTGAATAGAACCCGGTTGATCAAAAGTGCACTTTTTTCATGATCCTTGAAGTAGATTACCACAGCCAAAATCGTTTTTCAAACTCGATTTTGTGAACCAATTGAAATGATTCTTTGAATAACATTCAGTCCGATGAATAACGCAGTTCCGGGATTTGTCGAAGATACACGTTTAGAACGAAATCCGATTTCATCGAAAATTTCTGGTCAATTACAGAAACTATTGCCGCAGGGCGATGAGATCGTGTTAAGCTGTGCGAAATCGGTTTGCAAACGCCCTTTCTTGGGTAAATAGTCCCCTCCCATTGGAAACAGACAATGACTGCTAAAAAGCCAAACTGGGTCCGTCGTCATCGACGCAGACTTATGATTGCATTTCTTCTGTGCGTGCTTGCCAGCGGTTATGGATTGATGGTCGCTGTAGAGATTGTCCGCAATAGAGCCCACAAATCGGCAGATAACTGAAACCTGAAACAATTGTCGGTGGCGGTCGCCACCTATTACGCCAATGAGGGGAGATACCCACCACCGTACGTGCTGGGGCCAGACGGCAAGCCATGGCACAGTTGGCGGGTGTTGCTGTTACCGTATATCGAGCAATCGAATGTGTACGAAGAATACCGCTTCGATGAACCATGGAATGGACCGAACAACCGGAAACTTGCTGATCAGATGCCGAGAATTTTCAGATTCCATGGTTCCGAACCTGCTGGGAATACCACGACAAACTATCTGGCTGTCGTGGGGCAAGAAACGGTATGGCAAACTGAGAGACACATTACTGCAGAAGATATCCAGGATGGGCTTGACCAGACAATTCTGCTGGTAGAAAACAATGGGGCAAAAATTCACTGGATGGAGCCACGGGATCTGAATCTGGCCGATATTGATTTGAAAGTAAACAGCCCCGCAGGGGTAAGCAGCCCATACCTGAATCCTGGAGTTGTGACGGTTAATGGCCAGGTGTTTTCACTTCGTCCCACGATTCAGCAGGATGTATTGCGAGCATTCTTTACCATCAACGGAAAGGAAAACCTGCAGCAGAACCAGAAAGGCGACTGGGAATTACTTTCGGATGGTCGCAATCGGCTTCGTCTGGAACCGTGACAGCATTTTGAAATCAGATAATTGTTCAGGAACGGGATCGGGCATTAACGGTAATAATCGTCTTCATCTTCCTGATAACCAGGTAAATCAAGTGCCTGCTTTCTGGCATGTTCACTCAGCGTCGCTTTCATTTTTACAAAACAGGCATTGCTCCAATTCTGAATCTCGCAGGTTTTTTTCAGATAGGTCGATAGTTTTGAACCAAGCAGTTCCTTTGTTTTTTTGGGTTCCATCGCATCGAAATACACCTTCATCCCCACGCCGATTCCGATTAGACTAAAAAAACTGAGTGCTCCCAGGGAGACATAAAAGTAGACTTCGTTGTCGGTAATGGCATAGGTGATTGCACCTGCCAACACGATCAGGATCGGCGAAAAAACGCAACCCAAGGTCACTCGCGTCCGCCAGCGATCGATCCTTTGCCATTTTTCGAAGCAGAGAGCACAGCATTGCAGGCGAAAGTACAGCCAGTCTTTCTCAGCTTGGCCAGTATAAACTCCAACGCCATCCACCCGCAGAAACATGGTTTTCACGGAATCGTCCTGTGCTTCACATAACAGACACTTTCTCAACTTAATTTCTCGCTAAGGAAAGTTGTGATGGAGAACAGAATAGAGATTATTTCATGAGAAATCCTTCATCTTTGTAGGTAAAATTAGTCCTTTTCTGCACGTTGGTGGTTCATTTTTCCACCAGTTTGTCCCACCGATTCGCGGGAATGATCTCATTTTTCTCAGAAAAGAGAAAATTCTCACCATTTATCTCTTGCTATTCTCTGGCGATTAGATCAGAATGGAGTGTCACGCCGTTAGAAACGACTAGAAATGGTCGCTGTTTACTTTATTCGTGGAGGTCCTACCCATGCCAACCTGTTCAATCCGTTGGCTTTTCCTCCTGTCTGTTGTGGCCTGTACTACAACGACAGCATTCGCAGACTTGTACAACAACAAGCCACAATCGAACGATGGCATTACGCTTCCAAAACCGGAAGAAGTTGCCTCCATTGCTGGCTATCCTGAAAAAGTGCACATCAAGGGCATGGACGATGCGGCCCAGTTGATTGTGACAGCTACCTTGAAAAACAGCCGCCTGCAGGATCTGTCAGGTGATGTCCAGTACAGCAGTTCCAACCCGAAAGCAGCCCGCGTGCTGCCAAGTGGACGGGTGCTGCCCGTTGGCAATGGTGCCACAGAAATTACTGCCACCTATGGCAATCAATCGGCCAAGGTACAGGTAACCGTTACCGATACGGATGTGGATCTGCCGATTAACTTCCCCAACCAGATCGTGCCGATCTTCACCAAACTGGGTTGCAACTCCGGTGGCTGCCACGGCAAAGCAAGTGGCCAAAACGGCTTCAAATTGTCGCTCTTGGGTTTCGAACCGGATACCGATTTTGAATCACTGGTGAAAGAGACCCGTGGTCGTCGCTTGATGCCCACCTCTCCCGATGCCAGCTTATTCCTGACCAAAGGAACCGGTTTGGTTCCCCACGGTGGGGGTAAGAAGATGGAAAAAGATTCCGACGAGTACAAACTGGTGCGTCGCTGGATTGCTTCTGGTATGCCATACGGTGCAGAAACCGATCCCACGGTGACGAAAATCTCCGTCTACCCACCGCACCGCATTCTTTCGCGAAATAACCGTCAGCAGTTTTCCGTTTATGCCCACTACTCAGATGGTTCTACAGAAGATATTACCCGCCGTGCTCAATACGAAAGTAACGATCAGGAAATTGCCACCGTGGATGAAACCGCAGTGGTACGCACCCTGGGTCTCAGTGGCGAAGCAGCAATCATGGCCCGCTATCAGGGGCAAGTGGCTGTTTTCCGTGCCACCGTGCCGCTTGATGTGAAAACTCCAGAATGGACTTTCCCTGTGCAAACGGTTGTTGATGAGCACACCACCAAAAAGTGGCGAGACCTGGGCCTGGTGCCTTCTGATCTGGCCACGGACACCGAATTTGTGCGTCGGGCTTATCTGGATATCTGTGGTACGCTGCCCACACCCGCACAAGTGACTGCTTATGTGGAAAACAAAGACCCCAACAAACGCAGTGCACTGGTTGATCAACTGGTGGACAGCGAAGAATATTCTTACTACTTCGCCAACAAGTGGGCCGATATCCTCCGCGTGAAACGGGGTGGCCAGAACGCTGCTCAGCGGGCTCAAGGCACTTTTGCCTTCCACGGCTGGATTCGCGATGCGATTGCCAAAGATAAACCATACGATGAGTTCGTGCGGGATATTCTCGGTGCAACCGGTGATGAAACCAAAGCACCACCCACCGTGTGGTACAAAGACCTGAATAATCCCGAACAATTCGTTGATGATACCGCTCAGGTGTTCCTGGGTCTGCGGATTGCCTGTGCCAACTGCCACCACCACCCATACGAAAAGTGGAGCCAGGACGACTACTGGGGACTGGCAGCATTCTTTGGACGCATTGGTAAGAAGAATATTCGCCTGCCAGGTGCCCCACAGAATGTGAATACCGAAGTAATTTTCACCCGCTCTAATGGAAGTGTGACTAACAAACGCACCAACAAGCCAGCAGAGATCAAACCGCTGGATGGTGAGCCGGTTGTGCTACAATCGGGTCAGGACCCTCGCCAGAAACTGGTCGACTGGATGGTGGAACCGAAGAATCCATTCTTTGCACGTGCAGTGGCGAATCGCTACTGGGCCCACTTCTTTGGGCGTGGTATTGTTGATCCGCTGGATGATATGCGGGTAACCAACCCACCCAGCAATCCAGAATTGCTTGATGCACTGGCAAAAAATCTGATTGACAACAAGTTCAGCCTGAAAGAACTGGTGAAAACCATCTGCAAGAGCCGTACCTACCAGATTTCGGCTAATCCCAATGAGTTCAACCAGCACGATAAGCAGGCTTACGCACGCTACTACCCCAAACGGATGAGTGCAGAAGTGCTGCTCGACGCAGTCAATCAGGTAACCAACAGTCCCACGGTGTTTAACAACCTGCCACGCGACCGCTTTGCACCGAACCGGGCAATCATGCTGCCGGATGAATCGTTCACCTCCTATTTCCTGGATGTGTTCGGTCGCCCACAACGGATCAGTGCGTGCGAGTGCGAACGAGTGTCAGAAGCCAACCTGGCTCAGGCACTGCACCTGCTGAACTCTTCAGAAATCCAGGGCAAACTGACTCAAGGTGGGAGCCGGGCATCGTTGCTGGCAGATGCCAAAGACACCCGCGCTGATGCTGAAAAGGTCACGGAACTGTTTATGTGGGCCTTTGGTCGCAAACCTTCGGAATCGGATATGGCCACCGCACTGGAACATATCACCAAGAACGAAAAGACCAAAAAAACTGCTTACGAAAACATCCTGTGGGCGCTGATCAACACCAAAGAATTCCAATTCAATCGCTAAGCAGTGTTTGGCCGATTTGTGAACGACGAGCAAGAACTCTCGAAGGTACAGCAGGAAGCAGGGATTCAATGGTTCCACGGCTACGTTGAGAGAATCAGCCGCTGAATCTCCCTTTGCGATGCCCCTGTTGCTTTTGTCGTACACTCGACGAACGAGGAAGATTTGACATTTGTCCCGTGTGCTTTTGGGAGGATGACGATCAGGACGACTACGACGCCGATGTTGTTCGTGGCGGGCCAAATGGTTCATTGAGCTTGACGCAGGCGAGAAAGAACTACCTAGATTTGGCGCTTGCGACGAAATGTTTATTCAGAACGTTCGAAATCCAATGCCTGAGGAACGAACGGGAATGTCGTAACCATCGGCTATAGTTCTTGGACGATCGCTTCGTTGAGGCGTATATTTTCGCCCACTCATTTTCCTTTCACTTTTCCACCTGTTCGATTACTGAAAACCACTTGTACTAAGACCCACCATTTGGCAAGGTGGGCGTCTTCCCATAGCCTGTAGATTGTCTGAACCTGCAGCTTCCTGAAGTAAGATCGTAGCACGGGCGTCCCGCCCGTGGAAGAACTAGAGCTTGAGATATTCCTCATGTCCGAACTGGTGCGTCATTTTGCCGAAATTACCGCAGAAGATCTCCCCCACGTGGGTGGGAAGGGGCTGAGCCTGGGTCTGCTCGCACAGGCGGGCTTACCTGTACCGACAGGCTTTGTGGTTACTACCAAGGCGTATCGCACAGCATCGGAAGGCACCGTGTCTGTCGCTCTGCGGGCAGAAATTCTAAGCGCCTACCACAAACTACCCCACACGGTGGTGGCAGTGCGAAGTTCTGCCATTGCGGAAGATGGTGCGGAAAGCAGCTTCGCTGGCTTGCAGGAAACCGTGCTGGATGTCCGCACGCCAGATGGATTAATTAAAGCCATCGAACAATGCTGGGAGTCGCTCCACAGTACACGGGCAACCGCCTATCGAAGTCGGACAGATTCCCAGGAAGCCCCCGCCATGGCCGTAGTGGTCCAGGTCATGGTGGATGCCACCGTCGCAGGCGTGATGTTCACGCGGGACCCACTTGATGAAAGTGGGCAATTAGTGCGGATCGAGGCAGCCTGGGGAGTGGGTGAAGCGGTGGTTTCCGGTCTGGTGACACCCGATCGACTCCAGGCAGACCGGGAAACCGGCACGATCCACACCCAGGAAATTGCACATAAGTACACACAGATCAAGAATAAACGTCAAATTCCGGTATCCACGGAACTTCAGGCGATTCCCTGTTTGAATGAGGATCAGGTGCGTCAGTTGGTGCTGCTTGCAAAGCGGGTGGAAGACTATTACGGTTCCCCACGGGATACTGAGTGGGCATTCGACACCAACCAGCTATGGTTGCTCCAGGCCAGGCCGATTACAGCGGTCACGGCAGCAGACCGTCAGCAGGCTCGCAGCAAGCAGCTCGAGGAATTACAGCAACTCGTTCCACCTGCGGGAACCGTGTGGGTAAAACGCACCCTGATTGAAGTGCTTTCCTTCCCCACGCCGATGACCTGGTCGCTGGTGAGTGGCAGATTAATGGCTGCCGACGGTGGGGTGGGTGCAATGTACCAGGATTTTGGTTTTCCGCCGAATACTGCCTTAGCTGGGTTGTCTGCCTACGATCTGATTGGCGGGCAGCCGTACCTGAATCTGACCCGCGAGCCGCTGCTGGAAGGCCCCACTCCCACCAGTGGCTATCCCATCAGGGAATTGCTCGCGAATCCTGAACAGGCACTGCAGGCAAGACGCACCACCCAGGGTTACTTGAAGTGGTGGCGAATTCCCAGTGCATTATTAGGTGGAATTCGCCAACTTTCCATGTTCAATCGGCTGGCAGCCACCTTCCCAAAACATTACCAGCATATTTCCGGTGTCTTTCGCCAGCAGGTCCAACTGGCAGCAACCGAAGATCTGGCAGCACTCCCCCTGCCCACGTTGCAGAAAAGACTGCAATTCTGGGTGCAGGCCACGTTGGTGCAGTTTGCCCGCGACAGCCTCAAGCCCACGGTAGTGGCAGATTTTCTTCGAGAATGCCTGAAAACGATGCTCGAAAAGGCATTTCCAGGCCAAACGGAAACCATCATTGGCCGATGGGTGGGAACGCAGACCGACACGGAACAGATAACGTTAGGGCAAGGATTGAAGTTACTGGCAGAGAACCGATTGACTCAGGCAGAGTTTTTGGCACAGTTTGGCCATCGTGGCCCCAAAGAAATGGAAATTTCTACCCCACGGTGGCAGGAAGCTCCCAGTACTCTGAACGATTTCCCCGTTTTCCGAAGCGTGTCTTCGCCAGAAAGTGCTGATGAAGAAGCCGATTTCTTGCAGATCGCCCAGCAGGCCCAATGGAACAGTCCTTTACAAAAAAAAGCGAAACTCTATCGGGATCAACTGCGCCAGATGTATCTGCTGCGGGAGGTGGCGAAAAATGATCTCCTGCTGGGCTATGCTGAAATCCGCCGCATGCTGGAACAGATTGCCCGCACGACCGGCCTGTTCAGTGACTTGTACTACTACACCATCGAAGAAGTGATCACCAGGGATGATCTGGTGGGTCATCATCCTGCCATCAAGGAAAGAAAACGATTATGGAAAGCAGCCCAAACGCTGGAAGTGCCCACGGTGCTGGGGAGTAACCAACTGGAACTGATTGGCCAGCCGATGCCAATGCCTGCGAACAGTAAAGAATTGGTGGGATTTCCATTATCCGCAGGCACCGCAGAAGGGCCGGCGTTAGTGCTGGAGAAACCGATTTCTGTGGCGAATGTTCCCGATGGCTATATTCTGGTCTGTCCCAGCACCGACCCGGCGTGGGTGCCACTATTTCTGGCTGCGGCAGGATTAGTCATGGAATCGGGTGGGGCGTTATCCCACGGTGCGATCGTGGCCAGGGAATTTGGCCTCCCTGCGGCTGGTGGCTTTCCCCAATTGCTGCGAACGATCCGCACCGGCCAGCGACTGCGGGTGGATGGAAGCCGTGGTCGGGTGATTCTGCTGGATTAAACTGCTTTGTTCTTTGCGTTCCCGATCGGTAAACACTTTCAGGCGGGCGTTGTTTTCCATCAGTGAACTGAGTGCCAACATTGTCAACGTGGGGATTAGTGCAATGCCCACGTGAAAAATATTTCGCAGGGCGGGATTGCCGTACATCTGCTGAAACAACAGGTAAGCCACCAGCACACCAGCGACTCCCCCACCTGCGTGGGCACCCGCACTGATGCGGGGCAGCATGCTGATCGATACGTTGAGGATCAGTGCCAGCACCAATTGCCGCATCCACCCCTGAATGACATCAGGTGGGAGATGTTTCCGCGACATAAACAGCCAGACAGCAAGCGAACACATCACCCCCCAGAGGGCTCCGGAGGCACCTGCCAGCACCACCATCGAATCGGGCAGACCTGGACGGATAAAAATACCCACGGCACTGCCGCACAGACCACTGATGAGATACAGCAACAAAAATCGTGCGGAACCCCATAGGAATTCCACGCGTCGGGCCACAAACAGGGTGGCACAATTCATTAACAGGTGGGCAAAGCCAAAATGCAGAAAACAACTGGTAATCAATCGCCACCACTGGCCTTTCGCCAGATCTTCTGCAGTCAATGCCCCCAGTTTGTGGATCGTATCAATATCGCCATTGGCAAAGAACTGCATTACTGGCACACCTTCTGCCAATGCAAAAGCTGCAGCCACAATGAACATAATGACGTTTACTGCCATCAGTGCCAACGTCACCCTACCAATCATGTTCCCTTGTTCGTAGTAACTGGAGCGAATTGCTTCCCCCACCTCGAAGGTGGTGCGGGCAGTTTCCGCTGGCTTTTCTGGTCGTTCCGTCAATGGAACAAGATCCAGCGTGGAAAACTTATTTTCCTTCAACATGGTCTGACCATACTCGGTCAGCAGGTAACTTTGCCCCTGGGTATCGTCCCAGCTGTGGATACGCATAAACCCCGCTAGCCGCAAATCATTCAGGTGGCGGTAGACTTCTTCGGCATCCTCACCGTGGGAATTCAGGATGAACTCTTTCACAAAGAAAGGTTCCGGGTGGCGATGCTGACAGGCATCTAAAATTTCTTTGCGAAGGGTGTCTTCAGTTTCCGGCATAATGTACCAACGGTCGGGAAAAACACAGGATCGCCACCTGTGGTTCGCAAGTAACAAACAGTTAACATAGGGAAATGTGGCTGGCACAGGTAGTTGTGGGCACAGAAGGCAGAATTTCGACCTGGAAAGGGCTGTTTTTAAAAAAATCTTCATGAATCGAATGTCATAACTTCCTTTCCCATCAGAACTTACAGAAAAAGTGTAAATATATTCACAATTTTTGAGAAAAATAGGGAACAAAATTTCATTTTATGCGTCTGATATAGTAGACGCACGAACAATAGTGCTGTTGTGTAACATGCAAAGTTTTCCCCACCGTGGGGGTAACAATTGCTTACTAAATTGGTAAACTATCAAAGAACGTCTTTGGACAGGAAGAATCACATGTTACAGACTCTCCTATTAACTGTAGTTCTCGCTGCCCCTCAGGAGCCTGCGGAGATCAATGCGCTGATCGAAAAGCTGGGCGACCCATCCTTCAAGGTGCGGGAAGCTGCAGAAGAACGACTGCTGGAAATTGGTGCGGAAGCTCTCGATTATGTGAAAGCCGGCATTATGCACGACGATGCGGAAATCAGCACTCGCTGCCACCGCATCTATCCGGAAATCCGCAACCGCAACCTGGAATTACTGCTGGATCGTTTTGTTGTGAATGTCAACAACAATGCTGGAGATATTCCAGGTGCCAGCGAATTCCTGAAAATCGTGGGCGACAGCAAAGCGAACCGCGAACTCTACAAATCGATGTTTAAAAAGCACGAACTGATCCTGAGTTCTCTCGGCAATGAAGACCAGAACCTGCGTGCCTTCACCGATCTGGCAATGAGTCTTCGCTCGGTAAACCAGTTAGGGAGACCGATCAATAACATCAACAATGCCACCGATGACGACCTCCACACCTACTTCTTTCTTGGCAGCATCACGACCAAAAATCGGGAAACTGCTGCAGGAAATTATCAATTCCACTACCCACTGCTCAGTTCACCGTTGCTGGCAGAACTGACGAAATCGGAATCGTTCAACAAGTTGTTTGTGGGCTGGTTGAAGAACGAGCGATATTCAACATTGTTAAACCGTGGGTTTGCCGTCGCAGTGCAGTACAAAATCACTGGTGCCAAAGACGCAGCCTTGCACATCGTCAACGATAAGAATGTGCGTTTGGCATACATCAAATCCTACGCTTTAAGTGGCTTCGCCAGACTCGCTACAAAAGAAGATCTGCCCAAGCTCGATCCGCTGTTGCAGGACAAATCGATCCTGACCAACATCCGCATTAATAACATTAACGGTCAGGTTCAGGTGCGAGATGTCGCACTTGGGGCAGCGATGATCATTATGGGACAAAATCCGAACGATTTTGGCTATCCACGCAAGCTTCCGAACCTGAGCCCCACCAGTACGTTGAGCTATACTTACTTTGTGATGGAATCAGACGAAAAGCGGGACGAAGCTCTGAAAAAGTGGCAGCAGTGGCTGAAAGACAACGACAAAAAACAGCCCGAAAAGAAATAACACCACTTCCATGGCCGAACATTCTTCTTCGGTTCTGCTCTGCTCTATTGCTAACCCACAGACCAGTTTTTCAGCACAACCCGTGCACCTGTATCTGGTGCCGTTGGATCAGCCAGCACCGATTGCTGAAGCGAACCTGAGCGACATTGAACAAAACCGTGCGGCTCGCTTCAAGCGGGAAATCAGTCGCACGCAGTTTGTGACTACTCGCCTGGCCGTGCGTTATTTGCTGGGACAGTATCTGCATACCCCACCTCGGGAAGTACAATTTCACTATCTCGAAAGTGGCAAACCCTACTTGCCTGGTGCCCCACTGCACTTCAATGTCAGCCACTCGGGTGCGTGGGCGGTGGTTGCAATCAGTAGATACCAGGTGGGGGTAGATATTGAACAGATTCGCCCGTTTCCGGAAGCTTCCACAACGGTAGAGCGTTTTTTTGGCACGGTCGATGCGGCACGCTACCGAACGATTGCGGAACCAGATCAACAGAATGCTTTTTTTGAAGCCTGGACCCGCAAGGAAGCAGTGCTGAAAGCACTCGGCCGTGGGATTATGTCGCTGGAACATTGCTCGGTGAGTTTCGGGCCTGGAACCACTCCGCAGGTGCTGGGGATCGATGGCGAAGAAATCCCATGTGATTTGTGGCGGCTGTTCGCCTGGCAGCCCCACCCTGAATACCAGGGTGCGGTGGCCTGGATTGAAAATCCCGCCCAGCGATAAATTGTTAAGCATCTTATTTCCACATTGATCCTCTAAGAGGTGGAGGGTGAAGAATATGAGTAATGAATTTACAGAAAAGGCAATGGAGGTACTGCAGGAATCACAGAAGGCGGCTCTGCGCCTGAACCATACTTCCATAGAAGTGGAGCATTTACTGAAGGCGATTGTGGAGCAAACCGGTGGACTGGGGCCAGCCCTGCTGCAAAAAGCAGGCATCAGCCCAAATACCTTGCTCACCGCGCTGGAAGATCATCTGCAGCGGATGCCCAGGGTAACCAATTCCCAGAACAACCCCACGCCCAGTGGGCGGTTCAACAGGGTAGTGGCCAATGCGGAACAGGAAGCGAAAAAACTATCCGATGAATACGTATCGGTAGAGCACCTGATTCTCGGCATGCTGGGAGATTCCGGCAAAGCAGGTGAATTGCTGAAAACAGTGGGGCTGAATCGCGAACGATTGTTAAGTCTGCTGAAGGAAGTGCGCGGTAACCAGCGAGTCACCACGCAGAATCCGGAAGAAACTTATCAGTCACTGGAAAAGTATGGGCGCGATCTGACCCAGGCTGCCCGCAATGGCAAGCTCGATCCGGTAATCGGACGAGATGAAGAGATTCGACGAGTGATTCAGGTGCTCAGCCGCCGCACCAAGAATAATCCTGTGCTGATCGGCGAGCCAGGTGTGGGCAAAACTGCGATTGCGGAAGGCCTTGCCCAACGAATTGTTCGTGGGGATGTACCAGACGGCTTGAAAGACAAAGTGGTGGTATCCCTGGACATGGGGGCACTGATTGCCGGGGCGAAATATCGTGGGGAATTCGAAGAACGCCTGAAAGCGGTGCTGAAAGAGGTTACCGAATCGAATGGGCGTATTCTGCTCTTCATCGATGAACTGCACACCGTTGTTGGTGCTGGCAAGGCGGATGGTGCCATGGATGCAGGTAACTTGTTGAAGCCATTGCTGGCTCGAGGTGAGTTGCACTGTATTGGCGCTACAACGCTGGATGAGTATCGACAATACATCGAAAAAGATGCCGCACTGGAACGACGGTTTCAGCCAGTGCATGTCGACCAGCCATCAGTGGAAGACACCATCAGTATTCTGCGTGGCTTGAAAGAACGCTATGAACTGCACCACGGTGTGCGGATCAAGGATGCTGCTCTGGTTTCGGCGGCAATCCTGTCGAATCGCTACATCACGGATCGTTTTCTGCCTGATAAAGCAATCGACCTGATTGATGAATCGGCCGCGAAACTGCGAACGGAAATGGATTCCTTGCCCACGGAACTGGATGAGGCATCCCGTCGGGTGATGCAGTTGGAAATTGAACGCGAAGCACTGCGGAAAGAAACCGATGTCAATTCCAAAGAACGTTTGAGCAAACTGGAACAGGAATTGGCGAACGAAAAGGCGAAAGCAGATGCGTTGACTGCACGCTGGCAGAACGAAAAGAAAGCTGTGGAACGGGTGCGTGAATGCCAGGAACAGATTGAACAGGTGCGGGTGCAGATTGAAACCGCAGAACGAAACTACGATCTGAATAAGGCTGCCGAGTTGAAATATGGCAAGTTGCCGGAATTAGAGCGAACGCTGCAAACGCTGGTTGCCAGCACCACAGGAAATGAAGGCCCCCGCCTGCTGAAAGAAGAAGTGGATGAAGACGATATTGCTGCGGTGGTCAGTCGCTGGACTGGTATTCCGGTTTCCAAACTGCTGGAAGGGGAACGGGAAAAATTGCTGCACCTGGAAGATGAATTACATCGACGTGTGATTGGCCAGAATGAAGCGGTGCGTGCAGTGGCAGAAGCGGTGATCCGTGCCCGAAGTGGTTTGAAGGATATGCAGCGACCAATCGGCAGCTTCATGTTTCTCGGGCCGACAGGTGTCGGGAAAACAGAACTGGCCCGCACGTTGGCCCAGTTTCTGTTTGATGATGACCGTGCGATGATTCGCATTGATATGAGTGAGTATCAGGAAAAGCATAATGTCAGTCGGCTGGTGGGTGCCCCACCTGGATATGTGGGTTACGAAGAAGGTGGGCAGTTAACAGAAGCCGTACGACGCCGACCATACAGCGTGGTGCTGCTGGATGAAATTGAAAAAGCCCACGTGGATGTGTTTAATGTGTTACTGCAAGTGCTGGATGATGGCAGATTGACTGATGGACAAGGCAGACTGGTGGATTTCAAAAATACCATCATCATTATGACTTCGAACATCGGCAGCCAGCGAATATTGCAGTATACCGGCAGCCAGATTGGCGAAATCTACGATCGGATGAAGGACGCTGTGGAAGAAGAACTGCGGCACCACTTCCGGCCAGAGTTTCTCAACCGCGTGGATGATATTATTGTCTTCCATGCACTATCAGAAGAAAATCTGGCACAGATTGTAGATATCCAGTTAGGGATTCTGGAGAAACGGCTGTCTGAACGAAACATCCGACTGGTGCTGGCACCTGAGGCACGGGAACACCTGGTGAAGCTGGGCTACGATCCTGCGTATGGTGCCCGCCCACTGAAACGAGTGATTCAACGCGAAATTGAAACCGCGTTGGGTAAGCTGATTCTGCAGGGTGTGGTGAATGATGGGGACACTGTGGACGTGGGGTATTCGCAAGGTCAGGAACGACTCAGCTTTCAGGCACGCCCCAAATCTTAATAGCTGATCGCTAATTTGGAAAAATTCACAAAAAAGTTTCTGTCAACGCAACTATTTATTTCACCGATAGTTGCGTCAATCTGATCAAACGGTTTCTTACCAGAATTTCAAAAAAATTGCCAATTTCATACTTCTCGTGGCTATATTATATATGTGTAAATAATTCCATGCTAAGTTGGGTTCTGGCATGGGTGGGATAAATTTACAACCGACATCGCCCCACATCGTCTGCGCCGGTAAAATAGTGGGTGAACTGAGGAAGAGATATGACCAGGAAATTTGAAATCCACAGCGATTGGCCCCCGGCGGGTGATCAGCCGAAAGCGATTGCCGAAATCATGGAAGGATTTCAGGCGGGTAAACGTTATCAGACGCTGATGGGTGCGACAGGTACTGGGAAAACCCACACGGCAGCACGTGTGATTGCTGAACTGAACAAGCCCACCCTGGTGATGGCCCACAATAAAACGCTGGCTGCTCAGTTGTACAAAGAATTCAAAAGTTTCTTTCCCAACAATGCAGTCTGTTTTTTCATTAGCTATTACGACTACTACCAGCCGGAAGCATACATCCCACAGCGGGACATTTACATCGAAAAAGATTCGTCCGTCAATGAAAATATCGACCGTCTGCGTCTGGCTGCCACGTGTCGGCTGGTCAGTCGTGAAGATGTGATTGTGGTGGCCAGCGTATCCTGCATTTACGGTTTGGGTTCTCCATCCGATTACAAACGGATGATGGTGCAACTGAAACGTGGCGAGACGATTGAACGAGAGCAACTGTTGCTGAAACTGGTGGATGTGCAGTACCAGCGCAATGATATTGCTTTCGAACGTGGGAAGTTTCGTGTGCGGGGCGATACGATCGAAGTTTGGCCTACGTCTGAAGAGCAGGCGATGCGGATCGAACTGTTCGGCGATGAAGTTGATCAGCTTTCGATTATCGAACCATTGACTGGCAATGTTCTGGAACAACTGGATGAGATGTTTATTTATCCCGCCAAGCACTTCGTAACGCCGGATGAACGCACACGAATTGCGGTTGAAGGAATTGAAAAGGAACTGGAACAACGCCTGCAGCAATACAAAACGGAAGGTAAATTGCTGGAAGCGGAACGGTTGAAAGCACGCACTAATTACGATCTGGATATGTTGCGGGAAGTGGGATATTGTTCCGGAGTAGAAAATTATGCCCGCTGGTTCAGTGGCAAAAATCCTGGCGAACCACCCTACACGCTGCTCGACTTTTTTCCGGAAGATTTTCTGTTGATCGTGGATGAATCCCACGCCACATTACCACAGATCCGTGGGATGCAGGCGGGTGATGCTTCCCGCAAGCAAACGCTGGTGGAACATGGATTTCGCCTGCCAAGTGCGATGGACAATCGACCTTTAAAGTTCGAAGAATTTGAAAAACGGATCAAGCAGGCACTGTTTCTTTCTGCCACACCGGGAGCAATTGAGCTGGATCGGTGCGGTGGGGAAGTGGTTGAGCAGGTCATTCGCCCCACAGGGCTGGTCGATCCGGTGATCCACTTGAAGCCTGCCCGAGGTCAGGTGGGTGATTTACTGGATGAAATCCGCAAACGTGCCGAGCGTGACGAGCGGGTGCTGGTCACCACATTGACCAAACGGATGGCTGAAGATCTCACGAACTATTTTCGCGATGTGAATCTGCGGTGCAAATGGCTGCACTCGGAACTGGATGCAATTGAACGGATTCAGATTCTAAGAGAATTACGGGAAGGTGTTTTTGATGTGCTGATCGGTGTGAACCTGTTACGGGAAGGACTTGACCTGCCGGAAGTGTCCCTGGTGGCAATTATGGATGCGGACAAGGAAGGTTTTCTCCGAAGTGAAACATCACTGATCCAGACTATTGGTCGTGCCGCACGCCACGTGAATGCGGAAGTGATTCTCTATGCGGATACGATGACTAACTCGATGAACCGAGCCATTTCCGAAACGAATCGTCGGCGTGAGTTGCAATTACAGTACAACAAAGAACATGGAATTACGCCCGTCAGTGTGAAGACTGCGATTCGGAATGTAATTGAGGATGAAATTGCTGCCCACCAGGCAGTACAGGAAGTGGCTGGTAAAGAGGCAACCAACTATGTTACGGAAGAATATCTGGAAGAACTGCATCAGGAAATGTTGACGGCAGCCGAGCAGCTGAACTTCGAACGTGCTGCCCAGCTTCGAGATCAGATATCTAAACTAAAAGGGGAGCCAGTGGCATCCCCACAGAAAAAGAAATTCCGTGGAAAAAAGAGAAAACAACCTTAACGATGGGATCGCAACAATGAACTCTCCAGGTTTTAATCGTCGTCAGATGTTGTCCACCAGCATGCAGGTGGTTGCAGGAACAGGATTGCTGACGCAAGTTGCAACTGCACAAAAAGTTTCGCGTTATCGTGGGCCAGTGATTGATGCCCACAGCCATATCTGGACCACGGATATTAAGAAATACCCGCTGGCAAATGGTAACACGCTGAAGGATTTAAAGCCTGCAAGTTTTTCCCGCGAAGAACTGCAACAGGTGATGAAAGATCACGGAATAAAGAAGGTGGTGTTGATTCAACATCACCCATTTCATGGCTGGGACAACAGCTATCTGACCGATTCGGCTGTAGCTTTTCCCGAACAATTCCGCGTAGTGGGCATGGTGGATGACACCAGCGACAAGCCCGCAGAACAGATGAAACAATTGTTGAAGAAACATGTTACTGGCTTTCGAGTTCGCCCCACGCCCACACGGAAAGATGACTGGCTGGAAGGCAAAGGGATGGCCTCCATGTGGGAGTGTGCGGTAGACACTCAACAGTCGATTTGTCTGCTGATCAACCCCGAACATCTGCCCACTGTGGCAAAGATGTGTGAAAAATATCCCCAAACCAAGGTAGTGATCGATCACCTGGCACGTGTCGGAATTGATGGCACTATTCGCGAAGCAGATATCAAGGCGTTGTGCGACTTGGCAAAATATCCCAAGGTGCATGTCAAGGTTAGTGCGTTTTACGCTCTTGGGAATAAGAAGTCGCCTCACTCCGAATTAGCAGATTTAATCCAGGCCGTGTTAAAGGCATTTGGCAGCCGACGGCTGATGTGGGCCAGCGACGCACCATACCAGATCAATGATGATAACACCTACAAAGCATCAACGGAGCTGATCCAGACGGGATTGCCATTTTTAACTGCCACGGACAAACAAGACCTTCTTTACCGCACCGCCAACAGGGTGTTTTTCTACGTTTAATCCAGTGTGGCCAGTAGTTGTGGCAGGATTTCACCACTGGGGCCATATAGCCCCACATCCACATGATCTGATGCGGAGGATGGGCTGATGTTGATTTCAATTACTTGTGCTGCCACTACATTGTTAGCACGTGAAGAAGTCTTTGCCAGTGGGATCAGCCCGGCAGCAGGATAGACGACGGCACTGGTTCCCACAACCAGCATCAGGTCGCACTCGACGGCAGCGAATTCTGCATCGCGAAAGACATCACCAGGCAGCATTTCACCAAACCAGACGATATCTGGTCGCAACGCCCCTCCACAGAGCTTGCAGGTGGGAGTGCGAGGGAAATCTGCAGGAATTGCAGCAATATCTCCACATTCCGTGCATCGACTTCGCCAAAGGCTGCCATGCAGTTCGTGTACACGCAGATTGCCAGCACGCTGGTGCAGTCCATCCACATTCTGTGTAATCAAATCAAATCGACCTGCCCAGCGTTGTTCCAGTGCGGCCAGCGCCACGTGCCCGGGATTGGGTTGTACCTGGGCCGCTTTCTCCCGGCGTGCGTGGTAAAAATCCCACACGAGCTGGGGATTGCGACGATAACCCTGTGGGGTCGCCACTTCCTCAATGGCATGCCCTTCCCACAGGCCATCACTGGCACGAAAGGTGGGGATGCCACTTTCGGCGGAAACACCCGCACCTGTTAAAACAGAAATATGTTGGGCAGAACGCAGCAGTTCTACTGCCTGTTGAAATTGGGACAGATCCATGGAAACCACTCCTTCAAGTGGGCGAAACCGCTCCATGGATGGTGGAAGGGTTACTTGCCCGTTAGTTCTTTCACCAGATCACTGGCTTCATAAACACTGGTCAGTGCTTCAATAATCGCACGCGAATCCACGCTGACCGCGCGGGCTTCTTTATCATCGAAGATGAAATCAAGCACCAGCGACTGGATGTTGCCGTCGAAAATCAGCCCCACCACTTCGCCATTTTTGTTGACGACCGGGCTGCCCGAGTTCCCACCGATAATATCGCAAGTGCTGACAAAATTGTATGGCACCTTCAGGTTGATTTTGTCTTTTTTGTCCAGCCAGCGTTGAGGAATATCAAACGGTGGGAGACCGCCATGTTCTTTGGAATGTTCGTAAAGACCACCCAGATTGGTGAAAGGTTCTACTGTTTTTCCATTTTCCTGATAACCTTTTACCGTGCCAAATGCCAACCGTAAAGTGAAGGTGGCATCGGGATAGGTGCTGGTGCCATCCAGCTCAAAGCGAGCTTTGGCAATCGCACTGGCTGCCTGGCTTTTTGGTTCCTGGATTTCGTTTTCGTATTTTTTCCGGAGGCTCAGTGCTTTGGCATCAATCATAGCCACCAGTTCGATCATGGGGTCTTTCGCTTCGGCAATCGCTTTTGCCCCACCTTCGAAGAGTTGTTTTCGCACGGCCACATCGCGTACTTTCGACTGACTGATCAGCTCAAAAGCACGTTGCTTGGGAGATTTCCCTGCAAGTACCTTCTGCACCATCTCATCATTTCCGCCATAGGTATTGGCTAAGGTTGTCAACGAATTGGTCAGTTTCAGAATTTCCAGATCTTCATAAATCGGTTCATCAGAGAACAAACCAAACTTCAGTGAACCCAGGCGGGCTTCGCTGAATTCCGGCAGCCGATCCGAAGATGGCTTGGGCAGTTCCACACTGGCACGGTACAACGTGCGGGCGATCCCAAAGGTGCCGCAGGTAAAGCCCACCCCACCTTCATACATGTTGATATCGGTGGCCATTGCTGCCAGCTTTTTCTGACAGGCGGCAATCGTTTCAAAAGCAGCAGCGGCTTCTTTCATGTCCGACTTGGCAATAAATTCCAGCAAGCGTTTTTCGGCTGCCACTTTACGGCCCATCAATTCCGGATCGAGCAACCCAGCAAGCCCACCGTTACGTGCTTTGCGGCTATTCTGCACTCCGAAAAGATCATCTTTCACGCGGCGACGGTTTTCTTCATTTCGTTCTGCCCACACAGAATAGGTTACTTCCAGGCGGTGCAAGCGATCCATCAGCGCGGGGAAGGAAGTATCACGCAGATATTCCAGTTCTGCAACCGTGTTCTGGCGGCTGGTGCGGCCTGGGTGTCCGGAAACAAATACCAGTTCACCATCAGTGCTGCCGTTCGCACTCCATTTCAGGAAGTGCTCGACTTTGGCAGGTTGACCATTTTCGTACGCACGGAAGAAACACATATCCAGGTCATAGCGAGGGTATTCAAAGTTGTCCGGGTCCCCACCGAAGAACGCAATTTGCTGTTCTGGAGCAAAGACCAGACGCACATCGGTGTATTGTTTGAACTGGTACAGGTGGTAGGCACCGCCGTTGTACAGTGTAATCACGTCTGCCCGCAATTTCTGATCAGGATTCGCTGCACCCTGTTCCAGCGAAGTGATCATTTTTCTGCGGGCCAGAAATGCCTCTTCCCCACTCATGCCGGGTTTGACAGCCCCCTTCACCTGTTCCGTAACATCTTTGATGCTCAGGAGAACGTTCAGTTCCAGGCCTTTGCAGGAGAGTTCTTCTGCGGCGGTTTTGGCGTAAAAGCCGTTCTTTAAAATATCGTTTTCTTTGGTGGACAATTTTTGCAGATCATCTGCACCCACGTGGTGGTTGGTCATAATCAGACCATTACCCGAAACGAACGATCCGGAGCCACCAGAATTGAACCGCACGGAAGATAACCGCAGGTGGTCCAACCAGGCATCGGTGGGTTCAAAGCCGTATTTTTTCTTCAGATATTCCTTGGGTGGATTGTTGAACAACCACATCCCTTCATCGCCAAATAATGAGGAGTTACTCATCATTGCTCCCCACACAAACATGAAAACCAACCAGCGTTTTGTCATTGGGAAATTCCTCCAGTTGCAGGTTCCTGTTCCTAAGTTATAGTGCCCACGTGGGGTGCGGGCGATGGACTTACCCCATTTGCAGAACCAGAAATCTTCATCCAATCCGCAAAAATTTTGCGAAAAAATTCATAAAATTGCTGCAACTGACATTGATTTGCGACTCCAGGATGGATCATGAGCGAAACAGTTCCCGCCCCACGTCAACGTGTTTACCTTCCCGCCATTCTGGGGGGTGCTCTCTGGTACTGCTGCTACTTTCCATTGAATCTGGGACCGCTGGCGTTTATTGCCCTGGTTCCGTGGCTCTCGCTTGTTGATGCCACGGTGCGGCCCCGCCGATTGTATTTTGCGATGTTTGTGGGTGGGCTTGCCGCCTATCTGCCGTTAGGACAGTGGATTCGTGTTGCTCACCCGGCGATGTACGGTGCCTGGATCGGTATCGCCCTCTACGGCTCCGTTTGCCTGGTTTTCTGGCTGGCCACCGCACGCTGGCTGGTGCGACGGGAAATCAACCACTATGTTGCCATTCCCGCCGCGTGGGTACTGTGGGAATACTTCCGCACCCACGCACCAACTGGGTTTCTGTGGCTTCAGGAACTCAATGGCTATCAGGCGGTAGGAATCGGCTGGTATCTGGCAGGTCATACGCAACACAGTTTTTTAACGTTCATCCAGGCAGCAGATATTGGTGGCGTGCCACTGATCTCCTGGCTGGTCGTACTCTGCAATCTGACTCTGCTAAATCTGTTGCGAAAAATGGCTGGAAGGTTGTTGTTTGCCCCACCTCAGCAGCCCAATTACCACCGGGGCTGGGTGGCAGCCACTGCCGTCCTGTTTCTCGGTTTTCTTGGTTACGGCGTGGTGCGTCTGAACCACGAGCCATTGCCACTGGGGCCCAAAGTGGCAATGCTGCAAAGCAACCTGAGCCAGGACATCAAAATGACGCAGAACGATAATGTCATGCAGCATATGTTTGAACTGGCCGACCGAGCTGCTGCCAGTCAACCCGATCTGATTGTCTGGCCGGAAACCGCACTCCCGATGAACTGGACCACGCTGGCCCCCACTGCCGAGCCAAGCAACCTGCCCACCGAGATCACCATGGGCTTTAAGGACAATGACCAGTTAGGCAAGCTGACCCAGCAACGCTGGCGAACAAATGTGTTATTTGGAATGAATGCGATTGAATACGAAAACGAGGAAACTACCTGGAAATACAACTCGGCGGTGCTGATTAATAAAGACGGAAAATTTGCAGGCAAGTTCGACAAAATCCATCTCGTGCCGTTTGGGGAATATGTGCCTTTTCGCAAGACTTTCCCCTGGATGAAAATGTTCACGCCTTACGACCACGACTATAGCTGTCGTCCTGGGACGAGTTACACGGTATTTCCAGGCCCCAAAGCCACATTTGGCTGCCTGATCTGCTATGAAAATACCGACCCGGCGATTGCTCGTGGCTACTTTCGTGGTGGGCGAAATGTGGATTACTTTGTGAGTATTTCCAATGATGGCTGGTTCAAGGGAACGGCAGAACATGAGCAGCACCACGCGATTACGCGGTTTCGCGCGATAGAGAACCGGCGAGCAGTGGTGCGTGCTGTCAATATGGGGATCAGCGGCATCATCGATAGCGATGGACGCCTGACGGCACTTCCAGGACCCACGTTATCGAAGTCGAAAAAAATTGCCTCTGTGGTCACGGGCGATGTACCAATCGACAATCGAACCAGCTTCTACCACACTCTGGGCGATTGGGTCCCCGCCTTCAGCTTTCTTGTTATTCTCTACACTCTCTGGGGTATTCTCTTTCAGCAGCGCAGTCATTGTGCAGTCAAGTAACCATTTCTTTTGACTATTCAGTCATAACCGTTGTTGCTCTTGGAAATCCGACAAGTCATATACCAAGATAAAGGTATTCAATTAGGAAGAAAAGATGAAGACAGAAGCAACGGGTGCGATCGATCTGCTGATGAAATTACTGGCCGTGGAAGGTGTCACCGGACAGGAAAAGAAAATTGCTCAGGCGATTGTAGGTGAATTGAAAGCGGCTGGTGTTACCAGCAAACAGATCCAGTATGATGATGCGAATACCCGCATCCCTCTACCTACGCAGACAGGCAACTTGATTGTCACACTGCCCGGCACCATTGCAGCCGATCGTATCCTGTTCATGACTCATATGGATACCGTCCCACTCTGTGCGGGTGCAGTCCCAGTGCGTAAAGGTAACAAAATTGTTCCTGAAGGCACCACCGCCCTGGGTGGGGATAATCGTACCGGTTGTGCGGTTCTCATTAATCTGGTGCGGACTCTTTTGCAACATAAATTACCCCACCCACCCATCACGCTGTTGTTCACTGTGCGTGAAGAATCTGGCTTGTTCGGTGCGCGTTTTCTCGATCCGAAATCGCTGGGCGGGCCTGTCATGGGCTTTAATGTCGATGGTCGAGATCCCAATGAAATCACCGTGGGTGCGGTTGGAGCAGATCGTTGGGAAGTCAGTATCACGGGCAAGGCGTCCCACGCTGGGGTCTATCCTGAAAAAGGGATCTCTGCTACCGTGATTGCTTCGCTGGCACTGGCCGAAATTTATTCCGGTGGCTGGTTTGGCAAAGTGGAAAAAAATGGCAGGTCAGGCACCAGCAACGTGGGCAGTTTTGGTAATCCCGCAGGGCAATCCGCTGGCAATGCCACCAATGTGGTCACCGACCAAGTACACATTACTGGCGAATGCCGCAGCCACGACAGCAAATTCTTCCGCGAAATTACCGCTGCATACAAAAGTGCATTCGAACGTGCCTGCAAAATTGTCACCGATGATACGGGCAAAACCGGGAAAGTGAAGTTCACCTCCCGCACCGATTATCATCCATTCCGTTTGAAAGACGATGCCCCCGTGGTGCTGCGGGCCAAAGCTGCCATTGAAGCGATGGGGATGACGGCAGTTTGCCGCACCACGAACGGTGGGCTGGATGCCAACTGGATTGTGAAGCACGGCCTGCCCACGATTACTTTTGGTGCGGGTCAGAACGATATCCACACCATTAAAGAGTGGGTGGATCTGCCACTGTTTCTGAAAGGTTGCGACCTGGCAATTCAAATCGCAACCGCTCAGTAATTGCTTGCAACTGCCCAATTCATTCCTGCTGTTTGTAACAACATCTTGACATCTTGACAATTGACAAGATGTCATTACGATGGGAGTACCAGCAGGAGATATGCTCTCATGAATTGTTCATTTTTCGGTCGCCGAACGGACCGCTGTGGGTTTACTCTCATTGAATTACTGGTGGTGATCGCCATTATCGCCATTTTGATCGGGCTGCTGTTGCCTGCGGTGCAAAAAGTACGGGAAGCGGCCAATCGCCTGAGTTGTCAGAACAATCTGAAGCAGTTAGGACTGGCGTTACACAATTATGAAGGCGGGAATGGTAAGTTTCCCCCACTGTATCCCTATACGGCACCTGGTTCAACAGTGCAGAACTATCGCTACACCTGGAGCGTGCTGGCCCAGCTCAGCCCGTACCTGGAACAGACCAACATTTACAACACGATGGACCTGTCCCAGCCGATGTACGATGCTTCCAACCTGATTTCGGCCCAGAACCAGTTCGCGGTGGTGCAAAAAGTGAAGATTTTTCTCTGTCCCTCTGACAGAATGCAGCCTGTCAGCACTGCGTATGGTGTTACCAACATGGGCCCCACCAATTACGTGGCGTGCCACGGATCGGGCGTGCTGAACAATGGCTCGCCGGTGGGTGCGGATGGCATGTTTCCAGTGCAGAATGGTGTTACGGTGGGGGATATCACCGATGGTACCACAAACACAGTTGCATTTTCTGAAAGCATTCTGGGGGCTGGTGGGGAAGGGCTGGGAACTAATCCCGGAGATGAAAAAACCGTGTATAAGTATCTTGGTTATACCGGCACTCTGCCCAGCGATGCGGATTGTGCATCGATCGCACCATTCAGTTGGAATGGCTACAACCATCGTGGCTTCATGTGGGCTTCCGGCGAACCCCGCGCGGTCAGTTACAACCACTATTACACACCCAACAGCCGAAATTATGATTGCATTGCCAACAATCCAACATTACCAGGCTACACCGCTGTGGGCTATAAAGCAGCCCGCAGTCGCCACACTGGTGGGGTGAATCTGCTGTTAGGTGATGGCAGCGTTCGGTTCGCCCGCGACGGTGTTGACCTTGTTACCTGGCGGGCATTGTCCACCCGTAATGGTGGGGAAGTTTCGGGTGATTTCTAACAAATGACTTCAGATCACTCTTCACCTGCACCTGTTATCAAACCCTGGCTTGCGGTCGTTGTTGCTGCACTGGCCATGGTGGCCACGTTGCCCGGCCGCACGCACGGCCTGGGGTTGATTACAGAACCACTGATGGCCCACCTGAAGCTGGGAAAAATTGAATTTGCTGCCCTGAACTTCTGGGCTACCATCATCGGTGCGGCATTTTGTATTCCCGTCGGCTGGCTGATCGATCGGTGCGGTATTCGCTGGGTACAGGCGACTGTATTACTGGCACTAGGTGTCATCGTTCTGATGATGGCTGGGCTACCCACGCCCAGTCGCTTTCTGCCACTCTATTCATTGACCAGTTTATCTTTGCAGTCGGTGCAGACTGTGCTGGTGCCCACCGGCTTGTTTCTGCTGGTGCTACTGACCCGAGGGTTTGGCCAAAGTGCTCTTTCGGTGGTCAGTCTGGCACTGGTGGGAAAGTCCAGTGGCAGCCGACCGGGAAAAATGATTGGATGGTATTCCTTTCTGGTTGCCATTGGCTTTATGCTGGCATTTGGGGTGATCAAACTGATCTTTGATCGTTTTCATGCCACCTGGAACACAGTCTGGGCGGGAATCGGCTGGTGCCTGATCGGATTTGCTTTCTTTTCGACCCTGGTAATCCGCACCTCTTCGCAAAGTTCCAGGCAATCTGCCACGGAACCATCAACTGGTCATACTCTTTTTGCGGCCATGAAAACGCCCGCTTTCTGGGTCTATGCACTGGCAACGTCGTTTTATGGCATGGTAGCAGCAGGAATGTCGTTGTTTAATCAATCCCTGCTTGCAGAGCGTGGTTTTGATCGATCGGTCTTTTTGACCATCACTGCCTTAGCACCTGGTGTGGGACTGTTGGCCAATCTGCTGTGTGGATATTTTGCCAGTCGCGTCCATCTTGGAATCCTGTTGGCGGTGGGCCTGCTCATACAGGCAGGTGCCTTGTTCAGCTATCCCCATGTAACGACGCTTACCCACGTTTATGCCTATGCTGTGGCGATGGGAATCGCAGGTGGTATCCAGACCGTCATTTTTTTCACCGTCTGGCGGCAAGCGTTCGGGCTGGCCCACCTGGGTAAGATTCAGGGGTTGGCCCAGTTAATCACCGTTTTCGCTTCAGCGGCAGGTCCGTTGGTTTTTGCCACCGGCCATGCCTGGTACGGACAATACGCACCGATCGTGCAGCAATTAGCCATCATCGCAGTGGGTTTTGCTGCAATTGCCCTGCTGGTTCCGTTGCCTGGTTCCAAAACACCCATATTCTCATTTTTTCAGGCCAAACACCAATGAACAGAACGAGTACGATTTCAGACTCGATGCGAGATCAGTATTTACAGGATGGTTACCTCCTGATTCGCAACCTGATATCTCCCGATGATATGGCTGGAGCTCAGCAGGAGGCAGATCGCCTGATCAGTGAATATGCCCAACTTCAATCGGTCAATAACCTTCGCTGTCGTTGGCAGAATAATGTCTTTACCGGTGAATGCACTTTCGAAACTTTCGATCCGGTAATCGATATCAGCCCAGTCTGCAAAAAACTGGCTTACCACCCCAGTTTGCTGGCAGTGCTGGGTGAACTGTATCAGGAACCTGCCTGCCTGTTCAAAGACAAGCTCATTTTCAAGCCTCCCGGGGTGAAAGGTTACGGTTTGCATCAGGACTGGATTGCGTGGGACAATTTTCCGACCTCATTCCTCACAGTATTGATCCCGTTTGAAGCTGCCGACCGTGATAATGGTTGCACCATTGTTTACCCGGGGTACCACCACAACGGCCGCCTGACCGAAAAGGATGGACAATACCACGAATTGCCTGCAAATATGGTGGATGAATCGCGTGCGGTACCGCTGGAACTGGAACCGGGTGATATGGCAATTTTTGGTGGTTTTACCCCACATCGGTCTGATCCGAATACATCTGGCGGCTGGCGCAGACAACTTTATTTGAGTTACAATGCACTTTCCGACGGTGGGGAACAACGCACAAAGCATTACGAAGAATTTCACCGGTATTTGAAAGAAAAATATGCACAGTACGGCAAAACGGAAACCTATTTCGAGTGAACACTATGATCGAATTGAATCAACTACCAGGAATACGCTTTCATCTATCGATGAATGTGAGAAATATTTCACAATCGGTGGCATTTTTTCGCACCTTATTTGGGCAGGAACCTGCCAAGGTGCGTGCGGATTACGCCAAATTCGAGGTCGACAATCCCCCACTGGTGCTGTCGCTGGAGCCTGCCACCCAGGTAAATTCAGGTGGGGCCTTAAATCATGTCGGATTTCGGATGCCCGACAGCACCACTCTGGTGGCAATGCAGGAACGCCTGGAGCGGGCAGGAATGCCCACCAAACGGGAAAGTGGCGTGGAGTGCTGTTACGCGAAGCAAACCAAGTTCTGGGCCCACGATCCGGATGGGAATCTTTGGGAAGTCTATACGTTCGATGGCGACATTCAGCACCGTGGGGCAGGCCAGACAGAAGAAGCTGTGCAAAAGCCAGCAGCAACTTGCTCGATGCCCGCACCGCAGAAGGTGATCTGGGAACATCGGATGAACGAACCTGTTCCCGAAACATTGCCTCATGACGACCAGACGGTGGGAGAAATCCTGCTACGGGGGACATTCAATCTACCGATGAGTGATCATGATCGCACCAATCTGCTGCAGGAATGCCGGCGAGTGTTGCAGCCCCATGGTCGCATTTTTGTGCACGTGCTGACCGGCGATCAGCCAAGTGAAGATCCTGACCTACCCGGACCTGCAAGTAAGGTGCGCTACGTACCATGGGAATCTGAACCCAGCACTTGGCTGGCCAATGCGGGTTTTGTTTCGATTCAAATGTTAAAATTTGATGAGAATCCATGCTTCGTTCGCAACGGCATCGGCATGCGGGAAACCCAGCTGGAAGCGTTTGCCCCACCCGAAATCGAGGTGGTGCCCATGGTGGAAGTGCTCTACAAAGGCCCATTCCGCGAACTTGTGCTGGATCCCCAGTATGTTACTGAACCCGAAATCGTCATCCCACGCGGGAGTCGGGTTGCAATCCCCGCACCCTTGGCAGCACGATTGGCTGTTGGTGCCTCCGCAAGTTCGTTCACTTTCTTCCCCACAGAAAAGGCTGCTGCACTCCATGTCGATGCGTGTGGTTCGTAATTCACTCCGAATGGAGTGAAAATTAATGAAAAAACATTAATCTTCTTCTAAAAAGTGCGTACTTTCTGCATCTGTTGGAAATTACAAAGCATTTTCCCCCATTCCCACAATTCATCTGGTCAATATTTCCCAAATCAAAGAAAATAGCAGTTACTCTCCCCTGAATAAGGACCGCCGGAATGAACCACACAACTGATCGCCGGACGATGCTTCGCACCGCTACTGGCCTGGCATTAGGCACGTTAGGACTGGGCTTCACCACCTCCCACGTGGGCGCAGCAGATAATAAGGATTTCGCAGGATTTCCGTTTGGCGTGCAGTCTTACACTTTCCGTAAGTTCAATCTGGAACAGTGTTTAAAGCGAATTCAGGATGTTGGTTTGCACTATGTAGAATTTTATCGTGGGCATGTACCCACCACCAGCACACCAGAACAGATCAAATCGGTGGTGAAATTGTGCAAAGACTACGAAGTCAGCCCGATTGCTTTTGGGGTGGAATCGTTTACCAAGAATACCGATGCCAACAAGAAAATTTTTGAGTTTGCCGCTGCATTGGGTGTGAAGCACTTGAGTGCCGACCCCACGCCCGATTCTTTCGACAGCCTGGATAAGCTGGTAGAAGAATACAAGATTTCGATTGCCATCCACCCGCACGGCCCTTCAGGGAAAGGTCGCCATCGCTGGTGGTCAGCCACCACCATTTTGGCAGCCGTCAAAGACCATCACCCACTGATTGGCACCTGCCTGGATACCGGCCACCTGATTCGCATGGCACAATTGGGCGAAACACTCGATCCTGCTAAAGAAATTGAGATCATGGGGGCCCGCAACTTCGGCCTGCACCTGAAAGACCACGACAACAAAAAGAAAACCGACGTGATCTACGGTCAGGCAGGTGGGGTGCTTGACGTACAAAGTGTGCTGAACATGCTGAAAAAAGTGCAGTTCAAAGGTTACATCAGCATCGAGTACGAAGCTAAAGCAGATGAACCCACCACCGACGTGAAAGAACTGGTAAAAATTGTGAAAGCGACTTGTGCCAAATTAAACTAAATCGGAAAAACTGATGCTTCCAGAAGAAATAGAACAGGCACGCCAGCAACGTTATAACGGCACGGTGGTGCACATTCGCAAGCCTTACTCAGATCTGATGGTGCTGCGGGTGCGGCCCGATTTTCCTGTGAATGCCCACCGCGCAGGCCAGTATTGCACACTCGGGCTGGGGAATTGGGAACCACGCACCCCTGGTTGTCAGGAGGAAAATTTATCTCCTGAATCGGAAAGCAAGCTGGTTCGGCGGGCATATTCGATCAGTTGTTCCATGATGAGCGACAATCAGGAACTGCTGGCAAATGCCAACCACGATTCCATCGAATTTTACATTACCTTGGTGCGTGAAGGCTCCGATCCCAGCAAACCACCCGCTTTGACCCCACGGCTGTTCATGCTGAAAGAAGGCGATCGGCTGAATATTGGCGAAAAGATTACCGGTCACTACACGCTGGAAGGGGTGCAGCCGACCGACAATGTGCTGTTACTTGGCACCGGAACAGGCGAAGCCCCCCACAATTACATGGCGTGGGAACTGCTGCGGAACGGCCACCAGGGAAAAATTGTCAATGTCTGTTGCGTGCGTTATCGCAAAGATCTTGGCTATCTGGCCACCCACGAAGCAATGAGTGGGCGGTTTTCCAATTATGAGTATGTCCCACTGACCACGCGGGAATCAGACAACGTGGGTAGTAAAATGTATATTCAGGACCTGATCAGCACCGGTAAAATGGAAGAGATCCTGGGTGGTTCGCTGGATCCCGCTGGAACGCACGTCTTTTTGTGCGGCAACCCTGCAATGATTGGCATTCCCACACGGGATAAAGCTACTGGCGTCAAAAGCTACCCCACACCCGTGGGGGTGATCGAAGTGTTGGAACAACGTGGCTTCACCGCAGACGAAACGAAAGTGAAAGGCAACATTCACTTCGAAAAGTACTGGTGAGATCCCCCACCTGCAAAGCTGGAGAAGCGATGGCAGAAATTAATGAGACGATTGGCGGCTACCGCCTGCGGACCCTGATGCAAACCGGTCAGGTTTCTCAGGTGTTTGAAGTGGTCGAGCCGCACAGTAACCGGCACTTTGCGATGAAGATTTTGCTGCCGGAAGCGGCCAGTAAACCAGAGGTGCGGCAGACATTGTTCAGCGAAGCGGCCATCGGCCAGAAATTGCGCCATGAAAACGTGATTCACATTCTGAAAGTGAGCCAGAGTAAAGAATCGCCCCACTTTATCATGGAATATTTTCCGTCGGGCAGTTTACGTAACCGCATGCTGAATAAGGACTTCGATTTTCTGCGGCAGCACGCACCGAAGATGTTTCGCCAGATGGCTACCGCACTGGCCTACATGCATGGGAATGGGTATGTTCACTGCGACGTGAAGCCTGACAATATGCTGGTGGATGCCAGTGGGAAATTGAAATTGATCGACTTTGCTATTTCCCGCAAAATCCCCACTGGGTTTGCCAAGTGGTTTTACAAGCAGCCGAAAGCACAGGGCACACCCAGTTATATGTCGCCCGAGCAGATTTTACGCAAGCCACTTGATGGGCGGGCGGATATTTACAGTCTTGCTGCAACGATGTATGAATTAACGACAGGCCGCCCACCTTTCCGTGGGAACACGATGAACGATCTGCTCAGCAAGCATTTCGGCGAAAAACCGATCACTCCACAGAGCCACAATAAAGACCTGACCGATGAATTTTCGGCATTGGTGTTGAAAATGCTCGCCAAAAAGAAAGAAGACCGCCCACCCAACTGCCACGAAGTGCTGATGACCCTGCGAAAAATCAAGATCCACAAAGACGATCCGGATGATATCGAACAACAGATGGGCATGAGCATGGGTTAACCCTGCATTTTCATAAATTTTTCATTACTGGCTCAGGCGACCGTAGATTATGCCACCGGCACCACTTGCTTTTGAATCCGACATTCACGAATTGGAACAGATTATTGCCCGCATGGAGCAATCCACCGACCATTCGGTTCGGAGTTCGGACGAATTGCGACAGTTACGCAAAGATTTGAATGAATTGCTGCGTCGCAAATATGAAAATCTGACACCGTGGGAGACAATTCTGGTCTCGAGGCACCAGGAACGCCCACAAACGATGGATTATGTGCAGTTAATTCTGGACGAATTTGTCGAATTACATGGCGATAAGGCATTTGGCGACGACCGTGCCCTACGGTGCGGCTTTGCCCGCCTGGGGGAACACAAAATCCTGCTGGTGGGGCACCAGAAAGGTCACACACTGAAAGAACGGCAGGAATGCTACTATGGTTGTGCCCACCCGGAAGGCTATCGGAAGGCACTGGCCAAAATGAAGCTGGCTGCCAAGTACCGTGTCCCGCTGGTCTGCCTGATTGATACCCCAGGTGCGTTCCCGGGAGTGGGTGCGGAACAGAGAGGTCAGGCCCAACTGATCGCCACCAGCATTCTGGAAATGACCCGCCTGAAAACACCTGTCATCTGTGTGGTAATTGGCGAAGGGGGCTCCGGTGGGGCACTGGGCATCGGTGTCGGTGATCGCGTCAGCATGTTGCAAAACGCCTATTATTCGGTGATCAGTCCGGAAGGTTGTGCGGGTATTCTTTGGAAAACTGCCAACGATCAGACAAAACCAATGGCTGCCGAGGCACTGAAACTGACAGCCAAATACTTGAAGCAGTTTCAGATTATTGACGACATCATCCCCGAACCGCTGGGAGGTGCCCACCGGAACCAGCGTGAGATGGGAACTACCTTAAAATCGTATCTGCAACGCTACATCCGCGAACTGCAGGCACTGCCGTTGGAGGAATTGCTGCAGGAACGCTACAATAAATTTAGAAAAATGGGTGTTTTCGAACGCATCCAGCCTGCGGTTTCTAAGGAAGAAGAAGTCGTTTCTTGACAGAATTTATCACGGAGCACCGATGAGCAGTCGAGATTTATCCCTGTTGGCCTCTGCCCAGAAAGTACCAGGGAAGCCACGTCACAAAACGCGGGAAGTAGCCATTGGTGGGGTGGTTCTGGGTGGAAACAATCCAATCCGCGTCCAATCGATGACCACCACCGACACGTTCGATGTGGAAGGCACGATTGCCCAGATTCGGGCTCTGGAAAAGGCTGGGTGCGAACTGGTCCGCGTCACCGTGCCGAAACCCGAAGATGCTGGTGCCCTGAGTGCCATTCGCGACAAAATCGGTATCCCACTGATCTGCGATATCCATTTCGACTACAAAATGGCCCTGGCCGCACTGGACCACCCGGTGGATAAAATTCGCATCAACCCCGGGAACATCGGTGGGTACGATCGTTTTCGTCAGGTGGTCCGCAAAGCCAAAGACAAAGGCATCCCCATGCGAATCGGGGTGAATGCGGGCAGTCTCGAAAGGGACTTATGCGAAAAGTACGAGTTCCCCTGCCCACCTGCGATGGTGGAAAGTGCCATTCGTTACATTGAAATTGCGGAAAGCGAAGGCTACCACCAGATGGTGGTTTCGCTGAAATCGAGCGATACATTGGTGGCTGTTGATGCCTATCGCCTGTACGCCCAACTGTGCGACTATCCCACCCACATTGGCATTACGGAAGCGGGTAAACCACCTTATGCAGTCACCAAATCGGCTGCGGGCCTGGCCCCCATCCTGCTGGATGGAATTGGCGATACCATCCGGATCAGCCTGCTGGGTGATCCGGTACCGGAAATCGCTGCTGCCTTCGATATCCTGCAGGCGACCCAACGCCGGGTAATACGACCAGAACTGATTGCCTGCCCCACGTGCGGGCGGCTGGCAATCGACCTGGAAAAGATTATTGCAGAATTGGAACAACGCCTGCAAGGGAAACCATTGCCGGTGAAGATTTCCGTTCTGGGGTGCGTCGTCAACGGACCGGGTGAAGCCCGCGAAGCGGATATTGGCATTGCCGCAGGCAACGGCAAAGGGATGATCTTCCGCAATGGCGAAATCATCCGTCGCGTCGAAGAGGCAGAGATCGTTGATGCCCTGATGGAAGAAATCGCCGTGTGGGAAAAAGAACACCACACCACGGTACCCCCAGGTGGTGACACTGGCGAAACTTCTGCCCACGGTCGCCGTCGCCTCCCACTGATCACACCGTAATTCATTCAGCCAACAACATCCCCAGTACCGTATTACTTTTTCTTCAATTCCAACTCTGCAGCCTGGTTCATCTTCTCTCGGAACTTTGCCCACTGCTTTGGAGTGGAAGTGGCGTTCAGCCTGGTTTTGATTTTCAATACCGCAGCAATTTGCAAGGCTGCATGATTTCGCACTTCAATTTTCTCGACAGAGTATTCTGGTGGAACTTCAGACGTTGGAATCTCTTGATCTTGCAGTAACGCCTGAAATAATCGTAGTCTTTGAGGAATGTACTGTAGCGATCCATTATCACTCCAACGACGAACCATCGCAGATTCACCAAGTTCGCGGAGCAAAGATATTCGGAAAAAGGATGGGCACTCAGATAGAATCTTGATAAATGTGGTTAATGTATCTGGGTTCTTAGAGTTGACTGCTAAACTTGATATAGAGATGAGTTGCGGAAATGCGGTACGTTTGGCAGTACTAACTGGAAACTCGGCAACCGTATCCAGAAATAGCTTATCAAACTGACCCTGGTGATCCATTTGACTTAATGCACTGAGTGCATCATAACGGTGGTCAAATTGCCTGTGGCGAGCGGCGATTGAATAAATCTTAACCTTTTCTTTGTCCGATAATTTGGATTGTAAAACTGCCTCAGCAATTAGTGAGCTTTCTACTTCAGGTCGTTTCTCCAGTAGATTCCGGTATATCTCCGGGAGCCGTAAAGGGTATTTTTTCTGGATCACATACAGCAGTACCCTGTTCAGCTCAAAAAATTCTCTGTCCTTATTTGCTGATGGCAGAACAAACTCTGCCATGTAGTCTTCTTCATTCTTTTTGCTGGTTTCTTTCCACCACTGGTCAACGACTGCCTTGTTGAGGCGATAACCACTATGTCGCCATTCTCCCTCTACGACTTCACCAGATTTAGTTTCCCGTGGCAGTCGCCAGCCTGACAGATCAGACAGCAAGTCGCAAACAATATCTCGAACTTTCCAAGTCGTCATCTCAATAGGTTGTCGGTGAAGACGGAAATCTCTCGAACGCGTAAGCCGTTCATCATCGAGGTGTTTGATGAGCATGGGTATCGCTTCAAAACCCAGACAAGCGATTTGTAAATAGAACTCATTTGGTGAGAATCTGCCTTCTCCACCTGTGATTTCATTATAATCCACCAGCTTGTCGATCAGTGCCTCAACTGAACCCGGTTTTGCAATGCTTGGTTTTAATGATAACTCCAATGATTTCAGCAATTGGCGGTTCTCCAGCGTATCAAGATCTTTGCTCTGGTTTAACAAATGCAACATTTGTTGATAAATCGGTTTGCGATCAATCGTTGGATGAATCAACAGATTAAAACAGTGCTCCCATGCAATCAATGAAAGTGGGCACCCACTGGGGTTGTTTGTAAACTCTTTAAAAAAGTACTTTGCAAGCTTGTTGAGCCCCAGTTCATGGCACTGAATCGCGTAAATCAATGAGTCATTTTTACCTAAGTCATTTTCAAATGATTTGATTTTCTTGATTTCAGGTAGAATCTCGACAATATCATTCTTCTGGCACTCGAATTTTAATGTTCGGAAAATGATAGTTGGAAGCATATCATTCGATGTTGAAGGTACTTGAATGGCGAGTGTATATAATGGTTTTTGTTCAACTGCTTCGTAGAATTTGTCTGGACAATTATAACGCACCAACTTGGACCCCTTGGGTGGCAGTGGCAGGCCAAGTTTCTTGTACTGCTGGTGCAACTCAGCAAGGGTGGGGCTGGCTTCATCGCCATGTGCAGACTGGGGCGTCAGTTGCCATATCAGGCCAACCAGCAACATCATTAGCAACCAAATACGATTTGTGGGCAGCATCGTTATCTCCTCATCCATTTACAAATCAATCATTTTGTGAAACAAACAATATTTCCGGTAAGCAATTACTTTTTCTTTAATTCCAACTCTGCAGCCTGATTCATCTTCTCTCGAAACGTCGCCCATTGCTTTGGGGTGGAAGTGGCGTTCAGCTTGGTTTTGATTTTCAATACCGCAGCAATTTGCAAGGCTGCATGATTCCGCACTTCAATTTTCTCCACAGCGCATTCTGGTGGATCTTCAAACGTTGGAATCTCTTGATCTTGCAGGAACGCCTGAAATAATCGTAGTCTTTGTGGGATATCATCCAGCATTTCATCATCGCTCAAGACATACTCCATTTCAACTTCACCAAGTTCACGGAGAACACACATTCGGAAGAGGCACGGGCACTCAGTAAGCAACTTTGATACTATCTGCAGTGTTTTTGGCTTATTAGATTGTACAGATAGTTTCATAATTGAAAGTTCAATTCGAAACGCTGTCCGGCCTACGAGGCTTTTAGGGAAATGCACAAGAGTATCCAGGAGTAATTCATCGAACTTCGGTTGCTGCTCCATTTGACTTAAAGCATCGAGTGCATCGTAACGATGCTCTAGTTTTGAATGTCTCGCTGCCAACGTAAAAATTGCGACTTTATCCTTTTCCAGCAACTTGGATTTCATCAATGCTGTGGCAATCTCCGTACTATCTACCTCAGGCCGCTTCTCCAGCAGATTTCGGTAGATGACTGGTAGCTGGTTAGGGTATTTTTTCTGAATCACATATAGTAAAATCGTGTTGAGATACAGAAATTCTTTCTTCTTATCTACGGGAGGCATCACAAACTCTGCCATGTAGTCTGCCTCATTCTTTTTGCTGGTTTCTATCCACCATTTATTTACAGCTGCCTTGTTAAGGCGATAATGACTAGTTCGCCATTCCTCGTAAAAGATCTCCCCTGATTCCGTTTCCCGTGGCAAACGATTGCCTGAAAGCTTGGCAAGTAAATCGCAAACAATATCTCGGACTTTCCAAGTCTTAATACGTGGATTTCGTTTAACATCATAATCTCTGGCGCGAGTAAGTCGTTCATCATCCAGATGCTTGATGAGTACAGGAATGGCTTCAAAACCAAGACAAGCGATCTGTAAATACAATTGCTTTGTAAAACCACCAAATCCAGCAGTATCGCCAGTAATTTCGTGGTAATCGACCAGTTGATCGATCAACGATTCAATTGAGCCAGGTTTTGCCGTGCTGGGAATTAACGCTAATTCCAGGGATCTCAACAAATCACGATTCTCTTTGGTATCAAAATCCTGATCTTCCTTCATCAGGTGCATCATCCCTAAGTAGGCAAACTTTCGATCAATCGTTGGATGAATTAACAGTGCGTCATAATAATCCCAGGCATTCTCCAGAAGGACTTTGAATTGTGGCTGTTTAATTCGCTTTTTACTTTCATCAAACATCCTTTTAGACAATTCATTGAGGCCCAGTTCATGGCACTGAATCGCGTAGATCAATAATTGCTCATCCCGAAGATCGAATTTGATGATTTTTTCGAAATGAGGTGGAATTTCAATAATTTCCTTCAGTGCGCAATCATGTTGCAAGGTGGCGCGAAGGACAATTGGGTCTTCGTCTTTTGTCGCGGGCTTCATTAAAAAAGCAAGGTCATACTGGGGCATCGGATGATTGATATCTTCAATAATATCCCCAGAATAATACCGCACCAACTTGGATCCCTTGGGTGGCAGTGGCAGGCCAAGTTTCTTGTATTGCTGGTGCAATTCAGCAAGGGTGGGGCTGGCTTCATCGCCACGTGCAGACTGGGGCGTCAGTTGCCATATCAGGCCAACCAGCAACATCGACAGAAAATCAATACGTTTTGTGGGCAGCAGCATCGTTATCTCCTCATCGATTCACAAACTTTTCATTCTTTCTAATGGTATTGTCCATTCAACCGCGCCGATCACTGAGCATGAAATTATTTCCACGCACATATAATATTACCACGACTGTTCCAGAATTGGCATTTTTTTTCTCGCCAGGACAAGTTTTCTCTACAAATGTCTGACGTAACTGTTTGCGTGGAAATAACTTGCGGAGCTCCAAACTTTTTTGTGAATTTTTCCAAAATTGCGATCACCCACTGGCGATAAGTTCAAAAAATACCTGTACAAAAAATCTCGCAGATATGAGAAAATACAATACTGCATCTGAACAAAATGATCGTCATCCGAACAATTTTCAGGTAAATCAAATATATGTTCGGCTATAAGAATGATATCCCGGGGAGTATTTCAATTATCGCAGCCAAGATCACTTGAACCTCCCCGTGTACAGAGTTAATCTGTTCACCCAACGAGATATTGCAAGGTTCTGCCCTGTCCGCGGTAGTTTCAGTGGGTGCAGCAGAAAAAATTAGTGAAAAAAATAATACTACCCTATTGACACGCACGAAAACAGTAGTTAAGCTAGCAGGGAGTTGTACCCTCCCCGGAATGTGGATCTTTTGGGTAGTACCCAGAGTACATTCCAGCAGTAGGTAACCGTAGTTTAGGCACGGCCAACTGTATTAACCATACCGCAGAAAGCTAATCGCAATTAGCATGGAGATTTCTCGATGCGTCCTGTGACTTGGAACGATGATCCCGCACATTTTCGCAAACCCAACCGCCGATTTTTTATGCAGGTGGGTGCGATTTCTTCTTTGGGCTTAACCCTCGATGGGTTCTTACGCACCAAAACTGCGAACGCAGAACAGAAATATTTTGAGAGCAAAGAAGGAAAGGCAAAGTCTGTCATTCACATCTTCCTGCCGGGTGGGATGGCACACCAGGAATCGTTTGATCCCAAACCCAACGCACCGATTGAATATCGTGGCGAAATGGGCGTGATCAAAACCAAGCTTGATGGGGTCTTTTTCAATGAAATGATGAAGAAAACCTCACAGATTGCGGACAAAATTACCGTTTGCCGCTCGATGACGCACGGTGAAGCGGCTCACGAACGTGGTACCCACAATATGTTCACGGGGTATCGCCCCAGTCCAGCACTGCAGTTCCCATCCATGGGAACCGTGGTCAGCCATGAATTCGGGCCAAAAAATAACCTGCCTCCTTACGTGTGCGTGCCAAGCGTGCCGAATACCTACGCAGGGAGCGGCTACCTTTCCAGCAAGTTTGCACCATTCGCACTGGGAAGCGATCCGGCAAGTGAAGGCTTCCGCGTGCAAGACCTGGCACTGCCAGGTGGCATTGACGACAAGCGATTTTCCAGCCGCCGGAACATCCTGGACACCGTGAACGAGCACTTCGAAAAGCGTGAAAAGTCCGACAATATTGCTGCGATGGATACGTTCTACCATCAGGCATATGCACTGATTTCTTCGGACAAAGCCAAGGCAGCGTTCGACATCAATGCAGAATCGGGCACCGTTCGCGATGAATATGGCCGTAATGCTGCTGGCCAGCGGATGTTAATGGCACGCCGACTGGTGGAAGCGGGTGTTCGTTTCGTCAACCTGACCTACGGTGGTTGGGACATGCACGACAACATCAAAGCGGGCATCACCAATCAATTGCCAGCGTTTGATCAGGCTTTTGCCACTCTGATCACCGACCTGGATCGCCGTGGGCTGCTCGACAGCACCCTCGTGATGGTTTCCAGCGAATTCGGCCGTACCCCCAAGATCAACGGCACCGCAGGCCGCGACCACTGGCCCAAAGTGTTCAGCGTCGTTCTTGCAGGTGGCGGGATCAAACGTGGTAGCATTTACGGCAGCTCCGATGCAACAGCAACGGAACCGGAAGAAGATCCATTGACCGTGGAAAACCTGGCAAAGACGGTTTACCACCAGTTGGGCATCAATGGCGAAAAAGAACTGATGGCTCCTGGCGACCGCCCCATCGAAATTGTCGATGGTGGCAAAGTGGTCAAAGAGCTGTTGGCCTAAGTTGAAAAAGGTGCAGGTAAGGTTTCCTGCACCTCCCACCACCTGCAAGCCAAATTGTCGATGTTTGTACTCACCAGAACTCAAACAATCATGATCAAAAACATGCATCACAAACTGATCGCTTCATTCTGCACGATGGTATTGGCTGCGGCAACTTGCCAGGCAGCCAGTCCCACCCTGCGTCGTATTAGCCCTGCTGGGGTTCAGCGTGGCACTGAAACAGAACTGATTCTTTCGGGAACATTTCTGGACGATGCCATTGGGCTGATCTTCTATCAGCCTGGGGTTGAATTGCTGGAATTTTCCCCTGGGAAAAATCCTGCTCCCACACGAATGCAAGCTAAGGTGCGTGTTGCAGCAGATTGCCCACTGGGAGAGCATCAGGTTCGGGTTCGGACCAAATCGGGAATTAGTGAAATAAGCACGTTCTTTGTGGGTGCTCTGCCACAGGTGCGGGAAAAAGAACCGAACAACGATTTTGCTGAACCACAAGCGGTGGCATTAAACACCACCGTGGAAGGCGTGGCAAACACAGAAGATGATGATTACTACGTGGTGGAAGCCAAGAAAGGCCAACGGATCAGTGTGGAGGTAGAAGGGATGCGGCTTGGGAACACCATGTTCGATCCCTACATTGCCATTCTGAATTCGAAACGCTTTGAAATGGCACGCTCCGATGATACAGCTCTCCTGAAGCAGGACGGCTGCCTCTCGGTAGTGGCACCCGAAGATGGCAAATATATTGTTCAGGTGCGGGAAACATCCTACGCCGGCAACGGTGCCTGCACCTATCGATTGCATATCGGCACCTTCCCACGCCCTATTGCAGTTTACCCTGCAGGTGGGAAACTGGGCGAAGAAATTGAAGTAAGTTTTCTGGGTGATGCCACAGGCGTTATCAAGAAACGAGTCCAATTGCCCAAAACGATGCCGGAAGGGCAGTTTTATCTGCACTGTGAAGACGCAGGTGGGATTACACCCACCCCGATTCCGTTTGACCTGTCCAACGATCCGAATGCGTTTGAAGTAGAACCAAATAACGACCATGCGACCGCTTCTCCGGCAACCGCATTCCCGGTAACTTTCAATGGTATTATTCAACAGCCAGGCGATATTGACCACTTTGTGTTTAACGCCAAGAAAGGTCAGGTTTTTGAAGTCAAGTGCCTCGCACGTGGATTAGGTAGCGCCCTAGATCCTGTAATGACCGTTTCGTTAAAAGGTAGTCGTCAGATCGCTGCCAATGATGATAACGGCCGCAACCCCGACAGCTATTTCCGTCTTTCCATCCCACAGGATGGGGAATATGTGCTGGCAGTGAAAGATCACCTCTCAGATGGTGGCCCTGCCTATACCTATCGAGTTCGCATGGACCCGATTACCCCAGCAACCCTGATGGATATTCCAGAAGTGGCTCGCTATTCACAATTACGGCAGGCCTTTGGCGTACCACGCGGGAATCGCTTTGCAACAGTAATCACCGCCACCCGCCAGAACTGGGGTGGGGATCTGAATATCGCGATGAATGGCCTGCCAGAAAAAGTAACGATGAAAACCGAAACCATGGCTGCTAACACGACCGTGGTTCCGATTGTGTTTGAAGCCGCCCCCGATGCCCCACTGAGTGGCAAACTGGTAGAAGTTATTGCCAAACCCACTGATCCTAACGTGAAGGCCGCCAGCAAGTTTGAACAGGATGCTCAACTGGTTCGTGGAAACCCTGGTCAGTCGATTTATGTTTCCAGCACTTTCAACCGTGCCAATGTGAACGTGATCGAAGAAGTGCCTTTCAAGATCAGCATTGTGGAACCCAAAGTGCCTCTGGTCCACAATGGCTCGATGCAATTGAAAGTGGTGGCAGAACGCAAAGCTGGCTTTACCGCTGCTATCAACGTGCTGCCTCTGTACAACCCACCTGGGGTGAGTTCAGCAACATCAGTACAGATTCCCGCTGGCCAAAATGAGGCTTTTCTCACAATCAACGCTAACCGCAACGCACCCGTGCGAAAGTGGATGTATGTGGTAGTGGCCAATTCCACCGAAGGCAAAGGCGATCACTGGGTTTCCTCTCAGGCTGCAACGCTGGAAATTGCCGCACCGTATGTGACAGTTTCTGTGGCACGCACAGCAGTGGAGCAAGGTAAAGAAACTCAATTTGTGGCCAAGATCAAGGCCGATCGTGAATTCCCTGGCAATGCCAAAATTCAACTGATTGGTCTGCCAAACAAGGTAACCGCAACGCCTTTGGAGTTCAATAAGGACACCAAAGAGTTGATTTTTGATGTCAAAACCGATCCTACATCGCCAGCGGGTACTCACAAAGGCATTTTTGCACAAGTGGTGATCACGGAAAATGGCGAACCGGTGCTGCATAACCTGGGCTATACTGAACTGCGTGTCGATGTGCCATTGCCTCCGAAGAAAGATGCTCCAATGGTGACACAGAAACCAATGCCCACCCCGAAACCTCCTGAAGGTCAGCCCGTAAAACGGTTGTCTCGTCTGGAACAGTTGCGTCTGGAACAGGCAGAGCGTGAAAAAGCTGCTGCCGCAGGTGGCACACCTGCCCCGGCACCAGAACCGAAGAAATAGTCTTGCCCGATTGATTGCCCAGACAGAAATTTATTGTATTTGTTCAATTTTCCGCACGCGATGACCGCATGAGGATACGTAATATGCGTTTGTTGATTACTGGATTGTTATTTGGAATGCTTACGATACCCACGTGGGCACAATCCCCACTGGTTTCGATCGAAGTATTTCCACCGGACATCAATCTTGAAACAAAGAGAGACTCCCAATCTTTTATTGTGCAGGCATGGTATGCAGACGGTTTGTCTCAGGACGTGACCGATCAAGTGAAAGCCACCATTGCGGACGCGAAACTGGCCCGCCTCGATAAAAATATTGTCCACCCGATCGCTGATGGTGCCACCACTCTGAAAGTGGAATTTGGTGGCAAAGTTGTCGACTTGCCAGTCAATGTAAAAAGTGCTGCCGCGGAACGTGCGGTTTCTTTCCGCCTGGATGTGATGCCAATCTTCATGCGAACTGGTTGTAACGCCGGTTCCTGCCATGGTGCCGCACGTGGAAAAGATGGTTTTCGACTGTCGCTGTTTGGTTACGATCCCGCTGGTGACCACTATCGGCTTACTCGTGAAATCAATGGCCGTCGGGTGAACCTGGCATTGCCCGCCGAAGGTTTGCTGATGGAAAAAGCCGCAGGCAAAGTCCCCCACACTGGTGGGCAACGAATCAAAGAAGGCGACCAGTATTGGCAATCTCTTATTCGCTGGCACGAAGCAGGTGTTCCCAATGATGCTGCCGATGTAGCCAGCCCGATCAGCCTGGAAGTTTATCCCAAGCGAGCCGTGATGGACGGTAAAGGCACCAAACAGCGCCTGACCGTGCGTGCCAAATATAGCGATGGCCACGACCGCGATGTGACCGACCTGACATTGTTCCTGTCGAACAACGATAACTCCGCCACCATCACCACCGACGGTGCTGTCACCGCAGGTGAACGTGGGGAAGTATTTGTGATGGCTCGCTTTGCCACCTTCACCGTGGGTTCTCCATTTGTGGTGCTGCCCAAGGGGCTGAAGTTTGACTTCCCTGCCGTCAAAGATAACAACTATATCGATACATTGGTGCACAAAAAACTGCGGGATCTCCGCATTGCACCATCCGAATTGTGCACAGATGAAGCATTTTTGCGTCGGGTATATATCGACATTGTCGGTACGTTGCCCACTGCACAGGAATGCGAAAGCTTCATGAACAACACCGCACCCAACAAGCGGGAACAATTGATTGATGAACTGCTGAACCGCAAAGAATTTTCTGAAGTGTGGGTGATGAAGTGGGCCGAACTGTTACAGATTCGTTCCGATAACAATGTCAGCTACAAATCAACCTTGCTCTATTACAACTGGCTGCAGGACCGTATTTCCAACAACGTGCCTGTGAACCAGTGGGTGCAGGAATTACTCGGTGCCACCGGTGGGACCTTCAGTAACCCCGCCAGCAACTACTATCTGATTGAAACGGATATCCTGAAAACCTCGGAAAACGTGGCTCAGGTGTTCATGGGCATGCGGATTCAATGTGCCCAATGCCACAACCACCCGTTCGACCGCTGGACGATGGACGATTACTATGGCTTTACCGCGTTCTTCTCTCAGATTGGGCGGAAACAAGGCGAAGACCCACGTGAAACGATTTTCTTCGACCGCCACAGTGGGGATGTGCGTCACCCGGTGGACAATCGCGTGATGAAACCGAAGTTCCTGGGTGGTATTGAACCAGACCGCCCCACCGAAGACCGCAGAAAGGTGCTGGCCGCTTGGCTGGCATCGCCAGAAAACCCATACTTTGCCACCAACCTGGCAAACATTGTCTGGTCGCACTTCTTTGGTCAGGGGATTATTAATGAAGTCGACGATGTGCGGATCAGTAATCCCGCATCGAACGGCGAACTACTTGATGAACTGGGCAAGAAGTTTACTTCCTACAACTACGACTTCAAGAAGTTGGTGCGTGATATCTGTATGTCGCAGACCTATCAACGGTCCACCGTTCCAAACGCTTCCAACGAAGGTGATACCAGAAACTTTGCCCGTCAATCGATTCGCCGTATTCGTGCTGAAACGATGCTGGACATTATCTCCCAGGTAACTGAAACCAAGAACAAGTTCCAGGGGCTACCCGCTGGTGCACGTGCTGTGCAGATTGCTGACGGTCGTGTCACTAACTACTTCCTCAGTACGTTCGGTCGCGCTAGCCGTGAATCGGTCTGTTCCTGCGAAGTAAAACTGGAGCCAACATTGTCGCAATCGCTGCACCTGTTGAACGGTGATGCCACTACTCAACGGATCCGACAGGGGAATGTCACTACGAAGTTGCTGGGGACCAAACGCCCAGACGGCGAGATGATTGAGTATCTGTATATGAAGACCCTGTCGCGGAAACCAACGAAAGATGAATTGGACAAACTGACCAAGATTCTGACGGCGGAAGGTGACAAAGCCCGGTTTTTTGAAGACCTCTTCTGGGCGTTAATGAACTCGCGTGAGTTCGTGTTTAATCACTAAGCCCGCCGACAGCCCACCATCCCACGATTAGCCCAAAAATAAATTAGTTTTCATTAATTATTGAATATTACGATGCTGCATATGAATAATCTCTTTCAATATCGACGTGGGCTGCTGGCTGTATTGGTGGCGTGTGCTACCAGTGTTTCCAGCATCGCTGCGGAACCCAAAGACAAAGACAAAATTACTTTTGTCGACCACATTCTGCCGATTTTCCGTGCCCACTGCATTGGCTGCCACCAGGGTGCGGAAGCCAAATCGGATATGGACCTGTCCAGCTATGCCAAAATCATGGAAGGTGGTGCGTCCGGCGAAGTCATGAAACCAGGCGATGCCGAAAACTCTCGCCTCTGGCGGCTTACCGCCCACAAAGAAGGGCCAAAAATGCCCCCACGTGAGCCGATGATTGAACAAGCCAAGGTGGATCTTCTCTTCAAGTGGATTCAGACAGGTGCGCTGGAAACACTCAACAGCAAGCCTGTTGTGGTAAAGCCCAAAACCGATGTCACTTTGATGTCGGTCAAACGTGGTAAGCCGGATGTGGTGCCAATGCCCACCAAAGCATTGCCAAAGAAACTGCAGGTTACCACAGAACGTGCCAACTCTGTTACCGCACTCGCCGCCAGCCCGTGGGCACCTCTGGTAGCCATCGGTGGGCAGAAGCAGGTTCTCATTTACAACGGTGACACTCTGGATTTATTGGGTGTGCTGCCATTTCCAGTGGGTAACCCCACCGTGCTGAAATTCAGCCAGAACGGCAGTTTACTGCTTGCAGGCGGTGGCCGGGGTGGACTTTCAGGTAAAGTGGTGGTCTGGGATATTCGCACCGGCGAACAGATTATCGAAGTGGGCAACGAAACCGATGAAGTTCTCGCTGCAGATATTTCACCCGATCAAACGCTGATTGCACTGGGCAGCCCCAACAAAATGATTCGAATCTACTCCACCAAAGATGCCTCATTGGTGCGTGAAATCAAGAAGCATACCGATTGGATCTATGGACTCGCATTCAGTCCAGATGGCGTGCTGTTAGCCTCCTCTGATCGCTCAGGCGGTGTCTGGGTGTGGGAGGCAGTGACTGGTCGGGAATTCTACAACCTCAAAGGTCATACTAATTCAGTCACTGGTCTGAGCTGGCGGGATGATTCAAACGTGCTGGCATCGTGCAGCGAAGATGCTACGATTCGACTGTGGGAAATGGAAAACGGCACCCAGGTGAAAAGCTGGACTGGCCACGGTGGGGGTACACTTGATGTGCGATTCAGCCACGATAACCGCATTGTCAGCACCGGTCGTGACCGTGTCACCAAAGTCTGGGATCTGAATGGTGCACTGCAAAAATCGTTTGCAGCCCACGGCGACCTCGCCCTTCGTGCCGATATCAACCACGACAGTACCAAGGTTTATTCGGGCGATTGGCTGGGCAACGTCATGGCTTTCCAGGTGGCTGATGCCAAACTGGTAGGTCAGGTATCCACCAACCCACCTACTCCACAACAGGTGCTGGCCAAAGCTCAGGAACTGCTTACCCAGGCAACTGCTGCCCAGACACAGGCAAATAACGCCTTTACCAACGCCACTAATGTGGTGAATCAGAAGAAAGCGGAACTGGATGCCGCTACCAAGCTGGTGGAAACTACCACCCAGGCACTGGCAACCGCCAACGCCACGGTGAAAGCCACCACCGACAAACTGAATGCAACAAAAGCAATGCAGACTGCGGTGCAGCAAAAACTACCACCCGCACTGATGGCGGTAACCACGGCTAAAGCGAATCTGGAAAAAGCCAAAGCCGCACTGGCAGCCAACAAGGACGAAAAACAGACTCCTGCATTGACAGCAAAGGTAATGGAAGCAGAAAAGGCACAAACGGCAGCAGTCGCAGCCGAAGCAGCCTTAAAGCAACAGGCTCAGGATCTGGCAAAGGCAGTGACTGACCTTACCACCACATTAACGACTACCACTCAGCAAGTGGCAGCTCATACAAAAGCAATGCAGGCAGCACAGGCGGCAGTGCCAGCCAAGAAAATGGCCTTCGATGCAGCAACACAAGCTGTGGCACCGTTGAAAACTGCACTGGATCAGGCAACTGCTGGTTTGGGCAATGCAACCAACGCGTTAAACAAAGCAAAAGCCGAGCTTGATGCAGCAACCAGCCAGAAGTAATTAGAAAAAACTCATCTTTCCTCTCTGAACAAATCGAATTGTTGGAATTGTCACCAGAGATCGTTGCCAACGGTTATAATGACAATCAATCGATGGACCTGAGGCGGGAATCCATGGAAGGAAACTTGAAGCGGCATCTAATCTTAAGCCCAGGATAGCTGTTATTTTTCTTCTTGGCACAGTTGCGTCTTGGCGGTCAAAATTCATTGCCTTTCCAATCCAAGTGACATCGCTCACCCATCCGCGGGGACGCACCGATTGGTGGCCCAGGCCCGCAGCTGGGCAATTTTTTCACCCATCAGCACCCAAGTAATCAAATATCAAAGTTTGTTCAGTGCTGCATCCAAAGTAGCTTTTACTTTCTTTTTCTCAATTTCAGGGTCAATTTTTTGCTGGTATTCCACAGCAGCCAAATCATCACCTCTTTTTCGATTCTGGCGTGGTTCCAAAGCTTCGATTAAAATAGCTTCTAAGGCCGGAATTAACTTTGCAGCAGGATATGTTTCCGGTAAGGCACCGATTTCTCCCTTTTCAGAAACAGGTAACAACCCGAACCATGAAAATCGATCCCAGCGTGCTGATAGCCGATCATTGGTGTGTTCGTAAAGTCTCCTTCCCAATGGTCGATCTGTTGAACGGCCAACATAAATAACTTCTCGACCGTCATAGAGTAGGTAGATTCCTAATTGTTTGTTGAAATCCACTGGAATAGCTCCAATCTGCTGCTGACCAAGAAGTTTTGGTGTGGCAATCCACTCAACAGCTTCAGGGCGCAATGAAAATGTTCCTTTGCTGATGCGAATGAATGGAGAAGAGTTACCTTCTCGCTTCATAGAAGTTGAAATTTCTGCATTGACAGATCTCGCTGGAGTTGCACCCAGATTTTTTCGCAAACCTGCTGAGATAATCCGCTCAGTGATCTCATTGTAATGCAGTGGAGTTGAAGAGCCATTCAGTACTTTTTCAATGGCTTTTCGCCAAGTCATATCTGTGGACATCAGTTAATCCCCATTGTGTTCAGATGTATGGAACAGATCACGAGGCACGTCATCATTGGCTGGTAATAACTGCTGGACCTGATACAAATGATCATAAATATACACGCGGCCACAATCGCGACATTGCCAAGCTGATCTAGACAAATCGAGGATCATGTTCCGGATGCACATACAAGCAACTTCTTTCTCTTTCGCAGGAGTGCAACCGGTCATCCGGGCAAGGGTAATAAGTGGGACAGATTGAGCTGTTTGCGGAACCTGTCTGTTCTTTGGTATTCCTGGTTAGCCAGGTAAATATGAAAATCTCTGGTTCGACCTGCCAGATCAATTGCTCGGGCGTGTAGCATTGCCTGGGCCCCTTTCGTTTTCCATCTCATTCCCGTGCGGCACATTCGATCCATCACCAGGTGCCGACAAGCCCCTTCAATCACCCCAGTTGCAATCGGCAGCCCTTGCTGCAAATAGCTGTCATATCTCATCCGGTGGTAGTTCTTTTCAAAGTAGTTGCAAACCTGATTAATCTTCTTTAACTTTTCTGCTTTCAATTCGCTTTTTGTCGCTTTCTGACGGATTCCCGAAACCACACTTTTCACATCTCCCTTCAGGATTCTCAATAGGCGGTCTCGAGCAAACGCTTCCTGATGTTCACGGTGAGACTCAAACACTTTTGCCGCATCCCACACATAACTGGCAACATGAATGATATCCAGGATATCAATTGTTTCGTATGAATCGAAATTGACATCAGATGCTTCCCACAAACTGGTCTGACCATCCATCAGCCGTACCAAAGGCTGACCTGATTGGTGGCGACGTTCGACCTGTTCTGCTGCCCACACCATCGCGTGGTGCGTGCCTCTGATCAGCACCCCCTCCGCATCACATTGCGACAAAAATCCCGCAACCACTTTGCCCACCGGTTCGGGGCGTTTCTCCTCACGATTCGAGTTTTCTCGAAATAACGCTGCGACAATCTCTTCAGCCGTTCGAAAATATTCATTCACGGAATATACGGTCGCCAGCGTCGCCATACGCCGATTACCAGGAAAATACCGTTGATCAAACGCTGGAATCGCCTTCGTCTTGCGAACCATGGGGACTCCTTTGGCATCGGCACTCACCACCAGAATCTTTCCCTCTGCTGTTGGTGCAGGAATTGGGATCTCATTCAGAAACTGTTCTGCAGATTCACTCAGATTGTGGATATTTCGTTCCAGAGTATCGACCGGACTCTTTTGCAGATACAACAAAGAAATCACATCTGATGATTCCTGATACGACATCTTTGTGCTGAGATAATGCATGACCTCGCGAAACCACGGAGAATATGTGTTTGCTGGCATCTGAATCATGACATCCACAGGATACAAATCAATCTTGCGGCCAAGATCGACGCCATAAACATACTGCTCAAACCGATGCTCACCAAAGATCGTTCGGATGGACCGTTGTCGGGGTTCTTCGCTGCGATGAAGCACTTCACCTGTTTCTGTCTGGATCTTTTCTCCCACGTCGCCATCGCCAAGCATTTCCAGGTACAACGAGATTGCTGAAGCACCAATTTGAGCAACCGATTGTTGAACATGTTGCTCGAAATCACGAATCGGCATGCATTCCTGTACAGCACGATTGACTTCTGATGCGAGTCGATCAAATAGGCCAAACAGGAAGTTGGGGTTGATTGAAGAAGATGTGTCTGGGATAATCATTATTGGGTCTCCTGCGATGTTTGGTTGTCAGAACCCCTGATATCGCAGAAAGACCCATCTTTTTACACCCCAATTTGCTAAATCAGTTACCCAACCCTCCCGAATGACCGGTTGCACTCCTTTCGCAGTAGGTCCTGATTTCTCAATAGCCTCATCAATTGCTTCCATCAGTTTATTCATTACTTCGTCAGGAATGAAATGCGCTTTGTATTTGATACAGTCCGATGCATCATGAATCGTCGTACCACATTCACAGTAAATCTTCATCGTTAGATCTCTTTGGACGCAAATGGCCTGCTGCTTACGGAGCAAACACCTTCTCACCCATCAGCGGGGACGCACCGATTGGTGGCCCAGGCCCGCAGTTGGGAGATTTTTTCACCCATCAGCACCGACAGTGGGCGGGTTTGGCGGATTTCCTGCAATAAATGTTCCGTCGTCAGCTCTGATTGTTCCTGAAAGGCGGCGTACAGCCCCGAAATGACCGCTTGCTCAATTTCTGCACCACTGAAACCCTGGGTGGCTGCCACCAGTTCTGGCAGGTGCAGTTGGGCGGGGCTGCGTTTGCGACGTTGCAAGTGGATGCTGATAATCTGCTCCCGTGCCTGATCCGTGGGCAGATCCACAAAAAAGACTTCATCAAACCGGCCTTTTCTCATTAATTCCGGTGGCAGTGCGGCAATATTATTGGCAGTAGCTACCATGAAGATCGGGCTGCGGTGGTCCTGCATCCACGAAAGCAGGGTGCCAAACATCCGTTGCGACAGCCCACCATCGGCCGAATCGGAACTGGCCGATGCAAACGCCTTCTCAATTTCATCAATCCACAGCACTGCGGGTGCCATCGATTCTGCCTGTTGCAATGCTTCACGCAGGCGATTTTCGCTTTCACCAATAAATTTCTGGTACAACACCCCTGGGTCCATCCGCAGCAGGGGCATCTGCCAATCTGCCGCAACTACTTTGGCACAAAGGCTTTTGCCGCACCCCTGCACCCCCAGCAGCAACATCCCACGTGGGGGATCGAGGCCAAAATCGATCGCCTCTCTGCTAAAACCGCCACGGCGACGTTGCAGCCAGTTTTTCAGATTCGTCAGCCCACCCACTTCGTGGGTTTTCACGTTCACATTCACCGATTCCAGACAGCCGCTTGATTGCAGAAGGTTCCTTTTCGCCTCCACAATCCGCGGTAAGTCGTCTGGGGTTAAGGAGTTATCGAAATGAACTGCGTTTGCCACGACGCGTGCCGCTTCGGCACCTGTCAGCCCACGGAGAGTCTGGACGATTTGCTCCAGGTCCTGCGTGGTGATCGTCGCCTTAATCTCCATTAAGCTGGTATCGCGAATATTGCGATAAGTTTTCTTCACAATATTTTCCAGTTCCTTGCTATCGGGCAGTGGGATCTGCACTGGAATGGTCAGCCGGCGAATCGATTCTGGCAGTGGGGTGCTATCGAGCAGAAAAAGGTGGACGTTCTTCTTCGTCATCACGTCCCGCACCTGACGGGAGATAAATGGTTCACTGCAAAACGCCCCAAGATCTTTGAACAGGTAGAGCTCCCGCTCGTCTTTGCTGCCCAGCACGTAATCGAGTGCTTCCACCGTTTTGCCCGGCTTAATCCCGGGTGCGGCAATCGAAGGCTTGGTGCGGGCCAGCCCAGTCGTCACCGTCCATTCAAACAGGGGTAAGTACAATTCCGTCGCTAATTCCCGAATCAGTTCCGTGGCATGGACTTCATCGCGGGTTTCGATGGAAATTAATGAATAACCGGACCGCACCAAAAGTTTAAGCTGATCGTGGATATGCATGAGAGAAAACTCATTAAAAATAGATGAAAGCCATTGAGGCTGTCCCATAGGGACAGTTCGACGTTCTTTGAACTATCCTACGATAATATTGATCATCTGCTTGGGCTTGATGATCCATTTTCGGACCGTTTTGCCCACAATCTGCTCCTGAACTTTCGGATCGGCGAGTGCGGCGGCTTCCAGTACCTGTTCGTCGGCGTCTGCGGGCACCATGATGCGGGCACGCACCTTGCCATTGATCTGAACGGGCATTTCCATCTGAGATTCCACCAGCAGTGCCTCATCCCACGTGGGCCATGGGATGTATGCCAGCGTGGTATCGTGCCCAAGTACCTGCCACAATTCCTCTGCCACGTGGGGTGCGTAAGGCGAAAGCAACAGCACCAACTGTTCCAGCACCGTTTTCGATTGGGTGGGCAGTCCATTCAGGTGGTTGGTGAACTCCATCATCGCGGCAATCGCGGTATTAAATCTCATGCCGGCGGTGTCTTCGCTCACCTTTTTAATGGTGCGGTGCAACATGCGTGCGGTTTCTTCCGCAGGTTCGCTCTCTTCCACGTGAGGGTGTAGAATAGGTGTTTCTGCACGTTCATCGACAATCAACCGCCAGACACGTGCCAGAAAACGATAGACCCCTTCCACACTTCGCATGTTCCAGGGCTTGATTGCTTCCAGCGGGCCCATGAACATTTCATACAGTCTTAATGAATCGGCCCCATATTCGGAAACCACGGTATCGGGCGAGACCACGTTGCCACGCGATTTCGACATTTTGAAGGCACGTGCGTCAATCCGCAGGTCGGGCTGGCCTTTCAGGACAAATCCCTCGCCTTTTTTCTCCACCTGTTCATCCGTCAGGGAATCTGGGCCAGTTTTGCCTGAGTTTTGCGGTGCGTTGCCACCGAACCATCGAATTTTACATCTTTGGCAGAAATCCACTCCCCCAGTGGGGTGATTTTTTCTTTGGTTTTGCCTGGTCGCTCTTCGTCTGGCACCTGTTCTACCAATGCGGTCTGAAAGCCGGTGTGTTCGGTATCGCCCAGAATCATCCCCTGGTTTACCAGTCTCTGAAATGGTTCCGGCGTCGGAACATAACCCCGATCGAACAGCACCTTATGCCAGAAACGGGAATACAGCAGGTGCAGCACGGCATGTTCTGCCCCACCGACATACAGATCAACGGGCAACCAGTATTTCACCTTATCTGCGGCACAGAATTCCTTATCGTTGTGGGGATCTAAATAGCGAAGATAATACCAGCACGATCCCGCCCACTGTGGCATGGTGTTCGTTTCGCGAACGTAGCGTTTGCCGTCCCGCACCACGTGGATCCAGTCCTGGGCCTTCATCAGCGGGCCTTCCGGGCTGCCAGTGGGCTTAAAGTCTTCCAGTTCCGGCAGTTGCAGCGGCAACTCTGCCACATCCAGTGGCACAATTTTGCCTGTTCGTTGCCCCTGTTCATCCACCTCATGCAGGATGGGGAACGGTTCGCCCCAGTACCGCTGCCGACTGAATAACCAGTCGCGCAACTTGTAATTGACCTTTTTCTGCCCCAGCCCACGCGATTCCAGCCACTTGATCATCGTGGCTTTCGCTTCAGCAGTGGGCAATCCATTCAAAAAGCCCGATTGAATCGCCTTCCCACCTTCCGTGTAGGCAGCCTTCAATTCTCCCACGGTGCTGCCGGTTTGTTCCAGCCACTCTGGCGTGGGTTCGACAACCGTCACCACGGGCAGGCCAAATTGTACGGCGAATTCAAAATCCCGTTCATCGTGGCCGGGTACCGCCATAATGGCACCGGTGCCGTAACTGGCCAGCACGTAATCGGCAATCCAGATCGGGACCGGTTCCTGATTCGCAGGGTTGATCGCGTACGCACCTGTGAACACACCCGTTTTAGTTTTTGCCATTTCGGTGCGTTCGAAATCGCTCTTCGATGCCGCTGCGTTCTGATATTCGGTGACAGTGTTACGTTGTTCGTCCGTCGTAATACTGGCCACCAGTGGGTGTTCCGGTGCCAGCACCATATAAGTGGCACCAAACAGTGTATCCGGTCGGGTGGTATACACTCGGATTGTCGCCTGATTGTCAGAATTTTCCCCCTGTAAGCGAAAATCAACCTCCGCACCTTCGCTCTGGCCGATCCAGTTGCGTTGCATTGTTTTGATCGATCCGACCAGTCGAGTGGTTCCAGGTCGTGCAGCAGGCGTTCTGCGTAGCTGGTGATGCGTAACATCCACTGCCGCAAGGGTTTACGCTCAACGGGGTGCCCACCTACTTCAGAACGACCATCAATTACTTCTTCGTTGGCCAGCACCGTTCCCAGGGCGGGGCACCAGTTGACGGGGATTTCTGCCTGATAGGCCAGGCGGTGCTGATCGCGATACTGGGCAATGGCGGATCCCCACCTGCGGCCACGTCGGGTGGGATCGGCAATTCGCTGATGGGGCGACCTTTTTTGGCGTCGGAATCATACCACGTATCGAATAGCAGCAGGAAAATCCATTGGGTCCACTTCACATAGTTTGGATCGGTGGTATCGACTTCCCGCTGCCAGTCGTAGCTGAAACCGAGCGACTGAATCTGCCTGCGAAAATTCGCCACGTTATTCTGCGTGGTAATTCGCGGGTGGACGTTATTTTTGATTGCAAACTGCTCTGCAGGCAGCCCGAACGCATCCCACCCCATTGGGTGCAGCACGTGGTAGCCTTTCATACGGTGGTAGCGGCACAGAATGTCGGTCGCGGTGTACCCTTCCGGGTGACCCACGTGCAGCCCCGCCCCACTGGGATAGGGGAACATATCCAGCACGTACAGCTTACCAGTGACCGTGAGTTCCGCTTCCCCAGGGTCGGGACAGCGGAAAGTCTGGTTTGTCTGCCAGTAATTTTGCCATTTCTGTTCAATAATCGCAGGATGGTAGTGCGGCATAATTCAGTTCAGGTAATCCACAATCGGTAATCTTTCAGTGTATACGAACGAGCAACAACGGGAGGCAAAAGTTCGAGGCGAATTCAAATGTGTCGCCTGCAAATGGTGGTAAAAGTTTGGTAACATCGCTGTGAATTGATTCAAAGACGCAAACACGAATGTCATCGAGTTAACTGATTTTAAATGAGATCACTTTGGGTGCCATTGCGGCCCAATTTGCTTCCGGGAAAATTGAAGTACGCCCGGATGAACTGAACCGTATTATTTGCACGTGTGCTTTTTGACGCAACTAATAGGAACATTGCGGTCGTTGGTCAATTAACATCTGCAGAAAGGAAATTATGCGTTAATTTCATCCGGGCCAATGATCTCTACAACAAGCAACTCCCCCTCACTGTCGAGAAAATATTCTTTCTTAGTTCGCTTGCGAAATCGCAAGTATTCTGTGGTGCCAACCTGCATGGTATGGCCTGCTTTTAGTTGAGCATCTGATTCCCAGAGATATGAAAATATATTCTCAAAGATGTCAAAATACTTCTGGCCTTCTTCGTGATCAGAGGCATAAACCGCAAAATCAGGGAGCGCCAAGAGATGTGCTCCGTAAGTTCGCATCCATACTCCAGATGTACCTTCGACTTCGTATTTAACGAATCCACAGTAAAGGACCAATAGTGGTAATGTTCGCAATAGTTCAACGATATCGCCACTAATGTCCGCCCCAGATAATGCTGCAGCAGGAAACGATGTGCATGCGTCCTCATTAAGCACTACTATGGCACCAAGCTGAGATAATGCACCAGCTACTGATGCAAGAGCGACATATTGTTCATGCGGTGATTTAACGTATCCGACATAATAGAGCAACACATGACTACTGTGTGCCCTTGCACGGTTTTTTAATTTCTTTGGGTAGTGGGATGGGGCAATACATGATTCAACAGGTTCTGCAGGCATTGGCAAATTGAATCCTACCAGTCTGACAACATGTTTTCCCAGCCTACAAGTCCAATGATGGTACCTTCTTCGGCGAGAGCTGAATCAATCTCACATCGTGTTGCTGACATCGAGTAGTGGTATGACCGTAGTGCATCTGTCATTTTTTTGACTGCAATCGGAATTGTCCATCAAAGAGAACCTGAAGGCTTAGTGACTTTTCGATCTTTGGATTCGCAGTCAAGGCTGAATGTTGATCGTCAGAACCTGTTTGACCAAAAAACCGTGAGAACAAACCCATCATCAACTCCAACGATTAAGCTCGCGAGCTTGCAATAGCAAGAATGAATTTATTGCAAACGCAGTTTAATTAATTTTGTTACGCCTACATCCATTGAATAAGTATATGATTCAACATTAAAATTGCAGTACTTTGGTAAATTTTCAGGTGAAGCAGATTCAATGAAAAAACGAAACCGCTGCTATCAATCACTCAGGAATTACGATCAAATTTTCGAATCCAAGACTTTGGGTGTCCACGAATGCTATGTTTTCCGAGGCGTCAAGAACAATTAGCAGTAGTCAAAACTGTTTGTTAGCTATACTCCCAACGTACAGGCCCGCCCCACTGGGATAAGGGAACATATCCAGCACATACAGCTTACCAGTGACCGTGAATTCCGCTTCCCCAGGGTCGGGACAGCGGAAAGTCTGGTTTGTCTGCCAGTAATTTTGCCATTTTTGTTCGATAATCGCAGGATGGTAGTGCGGCATAATTCAGTTCGGGTAATCCACAATCGGTAATCTTTCAGTGTATACGAACAAGCAACAAGGGGAGGCAAAAGTTCGAGGTAAACAACGCTGAATTTAAGTAATAGCTGCTACAACATTAGCAGGATGCTGCAGAAGCCGTCAGCTAAATACCATCAAAATTTGAAGGGCGTATAACAAGTTCCAATTTGAAATTTGCTGTATGAAATTGCAACTTGATCGTTCTAATCTCTTCAATTTTTGAAGGATTTGCTTAGCGCGGTTCGAATTACCCTGATGTAAGGTAATAACGCTTAAAACCTTGAAAACAAGTTGTGTTACTTTGTTTGACCAAGTTTGTGGATTACAACTTCACAACGTCGAGCAGCATGATGTTCTGCAATGCAGACTATTTGAGATGATTTAGGATGAATCAAATATTGGACTACAATTGGAGTAACGCCTATTTTGCTCTGTATTCCATATGACTCTATTGCCTTGCCATTGAAGTCGAATCGCACGCCCAAATTGGCTTCAGTAATAATACGTGCGTTCATGATAAAAAATTTCTTATCATCATGTAAAGAGATATTAAGAGCATCCATTGGCAATACTACAACTGGTTCTGGAAAGCTTGCATCACTTAACAACAACGTTGATTTCGTGACTCCAGGCCGAGTGTCTGCCGACGAACTGACTGTAACAAAATTGCCTATCGACGATATTTGAAAACCACGTTCACCACTAGTAGTAGTTTTTAATTTGATAGGAGAATCTAATATAGAACCACTTACAGGATATTGCGACATAAAAAACCGATTTGATGTATAAATAAATTCGCCACTCTTAGACATGTCTAAATTTTCGAAAGTTGTACCGGCTGGCATGCTTCGAGAGTGTAATACCCTCAACAGTTGCCCAGTTTTAATTTCGTAAATATAAAGAGAGGACTCGCCAATATTAGTAATATGTGCAACGTAAATATGCTTTAATCCATACTGCGATACAGCTCGATGGCCTTTTCGCATTTTGATAGTACGAGTGGTTTTAAGGTTTACAGGATCAACAATATAAATTTCATTTTTTTCGCTTCCAGTGACGAGCAATCCGTCATCGCAAACTGATAACCATGCACAAATACTGTTAAATGATAATTCTTTTATTATTGATAAGCTTTGAAAATCTAGTTTGTACAAAATCCCTTTTGATGGATTAAGGACAAAAAAGTGTTGATAGTCTGTTGACCATACAGCACATGCTTCATAGTAAAAGCTTTTAGAGTATGGACCCCTAGGAGAATCTTCGTCTGTAGCAAGATCTTCGGTTTTTAAATCGCATAAAGACTTGCTAATGATAGGTTTTAGTGGCAAAAGTTTTGAAATTGATGTTCGGAACTCTTGTTTTGAAGGGGTAAAGAGAATTGATCCAACTTGAGCAGAAAGTTTGTTGATGACCAGTTCAGGTTCGCTTACAAATAGTTTTGAATCAACATAATATTTCACTGCAACAAAGCTTTTGTTTACAATGCCAGTGCTGCGTGGCGTTTTGATAGTTACTGCTGCTTTTCCTTCGACAATTTCTATTTCGTAGCTCTTGCAAAATTTGTGATTCTCGATGGTTTTTCCAGGATTACTTGCATCCCATTCTCTAGCAAGTTTCAGCCCGTCTTCATCTGCTGGGAAATATAATAATGTGCATTTATTAATCTGTTTAAAAGGATCTAGAAATTCTGCCGTTAACAAATAGCTAATTGTTTGCTCGTCATGACTTACAATTTTTAGGGTATTTCTCGTTAGGCTGCCCTGTGCGATTTTATTAAGTTTGTACTTAGGTACAATAACATTGACATTTGTCCCAATGATTCCAGCTTTAGAAATCCCAATAAGTCTTCCTTTTTCATCAACTACAGGTCCTCCGCTACAACCAGGATTAATATCTGCATCAATCTGAATTAACTCTAGCTTGCCATCGTCGTCTTCACGCAAACTTGTTACTGCCCCTTTGCTTATCGTAATGCTAGGGTTGCGGTTGCTCCCGGCAACAAGTTTTCCAAACGGAAATCCAAGCGCATATACAGTCATCGTTTCAATTGGATCTACTTTATCAATCATACTCAAAGGTTCAGGGATGTTTTCTGATTCAATTCGAAGTATTGCAAGATCAGATTGTTTATCGGAAAAAACAACAGATCCTGAGATGGTTTTTTCTTCACTCGGCCTGCCACTATTCAATACTATGTCAATTGATTCAATTTTCTCTGCCTTAAGGGTTGGCATTACTACATGTGCATTTGTTGCGATATATCCAGTTTTACTATTCTTGTAAACGATAAACCCAGATCCAGTACCAAACGCATAATTCGATCTTACCTTGATAAATACGCTTGCAGCCTTGAGTTTTTTCAGAGATTCTGCAGTCAATCCATCAGCATAAAGAGACGTTTGCAGATAAATTAACAAAAGAGTACAGGCAAATATTCGAAGCACTTTTTTACTCCCAGGCAGTAGCAAACTTTCAAACTGCTTTATAACACGGCTTGTTGCAGCGTTCAAGCAGTTACCTGGATTTTTGGTGAAATTCTTATTGTTGTGCTATTCTAATCAAACCTTGATCAGTTGCATTTGAGAATCAAAGCAGGTTTATTCCGTTAGACAATGCCCCTACATTCGAGATTCAATGGATGCGAACGCTCGACAACCGGAGCAAAATGTCAATCCATGTTGGTTGGTGGCGAAAGGCGTTTGTCTTCGTTGATTCATCGTTGGCATTTGGCAACATGAACAAAGTGATCATCGCAATCTCTTAAATCTGTGGGGGTGACCAATTTCCAGATTCATTAATTATCACTCATTTTTGTTGCCATGTACCACAGGTGTTCGTCGCTGCGTGGAGTTATTTTGTTCTGCAAACAAGATGGGTGCCTTTTTCCCTATCTGAAACCCAACTTGGGAAGGTACTGGTAACACAAGATTTTTTCCAAAAAGCACCAAAGTGTTGACTTGCTTCTGAAAATGAGATACAATCTCATTGAGATCGAATCTCAGGAGCATTGAGATGTCTTGTCCCTATGATGGAGACTGCAGCCAGTGCCACGACAGCACCGACGAGCTGATTTGTCGGTGCCTCGGGGTTACCCACGATGAAGTGGTGGGGGCTGTTGTTAGTTTAGGTATTCGCACAGTGCGGGAAGTTCGCACCGCTACGGGTGCTGGTGATGGCTGCACCTGCTGCCACCGAAAAATTGCTGCGGTAATCGAAATTTATTCCGCATCACCCGACATATTGTGTGCCAGGTAGTTGGACAGTCCCACGTTTTCGATTAAGTTTAATTGCGTTTCCAGCCAGTCGATATGTTCTTCCGAATCAACCAGAATCCGCTCCATTAAGTCGCGAGTGGCGTTATCGCCCAATTGAACAGCCAGGGCAATACCGGCGTTGTACGCTGCTGCACCCTTCGATTCCAGTGCCAGATCGTTGACAAACTGCTCTTTCACGTCGGTGCCCACGCGGATCACATCGTAGCGGGCAATTTCCGGCACCCCTTCCAGAAACAGAATGCGGTCAATAATCATATCGGCGTGTTTCATCTCGCCCATCGATTCTTCCCAGTGCTTGGCAGCTAACTTCATATAGCCCCAGTCTTTGCACATTTTCGATTGCACAAAATACTGGTTAATCGCGGTCAGTTCGATGGTCAGTGCGGCGTTCAACGCGTCAATTATTTCTGGTTTCCCTTTCATTATTCTCTCATACCTGTGTTCGGTGCGTGGGAGATGCCCCACAGCTTCATGAATAGGCCATTTTATGAAAAAATGCCCACCCACAGTAGAAAGAACTGATTACGATCGTTGACGTACTCGCACCCCGAAGTCTTGGCGGTTGATCGAAATCGTTGAGGAAAAAGACTTCACACTCAATCTACAGCATGTCCTTAGTTCTTTGGCAAAGACGGAGTCTCTGTTGGTAAGCCTCGGTCGATATTGTATCCCGGGTCTAGTAGTGTATCACCTTGGAATCCCAGGAAATCGATCTGGGCTTTCATCCACTCACTCTGCTTCTGCTGTTTGGCATAGGAGAGAAGCCGCGATTCAAGATCCTTTACCACTTCAGGGTTCTGGTCCGCAACATTCTCCTTCTCGCCAGGATCCAATTCCAGATCGAATAGTTCTGTTTTACCCGGCAGGAGTGCTATTTTGACGAGTTTCCACTTACCTTTTCGGATTGCCCCACGAAATGCCTCCACATTAATGAGAATATCCTCATGTGGCGATGGTTTTCCTTCCATGATTGTCGCAGTAGCATCCTTGCCATCAAAAGGTTTTGTCGGGTCACCTTTACCTTTGACAATAGACAGAATGGTTGGCATGACATCGACATGGTGTAAAGGTGCGTTCACCACTGCCGGTTTCAGTTTTCCGGGCCAGTTGACGATTGCGGGCAACCGGACTCCACCTTCGTGCAAACCACCCTTGCCACCCAGATAGGGTGCGTTTGAAGCAGGAGGTTTGGATCCAAGTTCAACACCCCCGCTGGCTTCCCGTTCTTCCGGCGAACGAGCACCCGTTGCAAAAAGTGCACTGGTCGCCCCACCATTATCAGAAGTAAACAGAATCAGTGTGTTATCTCGCATCCCCTTCTTTTCCAATGCCGAAACAATTCGACCAACCTGTGAATCAAGCCCAGTGATCATCGCGGCGTACTCACGCTGTTCTTTATTCGGGAATATATCTTTGTATGCATCAACATCTTCTTTCGGGGCTTGATAGGGAGCATGTGGAGCAAGTGAGGCAAAGTACAAAAACATTGGTTTTGATTTATTATGGCCTTCAATCAGTTTGACCGCCTCATCGCCAATCTGCTCGGTATAGTAGCCTTCTTCTTTGATGAAAGTGCCGTTACGCTGCCAGTCAATGATCCCGCCACGGTCTTTTGTGAAGTAATCTACTTCACCAACCACATTGCCATAAAAATGGTCAAATCCTCGCTGGTTCGGCCAGTATTTTTTGTCTGCATGGCCCAGGTGCCATTTTCCGACCATATATGTGCTGTAATTTACCTCTTTGAGAGCTTCTGGAAGGGTTTTCTCGTCAACAGGCAGGCCGTATTTATGGCTTGGGAAAATGACCAACGTCTGTAACCCGTGTCGCATTGGGTAACGGCCAGTCATTAGTGCTGCACGTGCAGGTGTGCAGACAGGCAAACCGTAGTAAGATTCTAACCGAACGCCGCTCTTAGCAAGTGCATCAATATTTGGAGTTTTGATCTTACTGCCACGGTAACCGAGGTCGGCGTTTCCGAGGTCATCTGCCAGAATAATGACAATGTTTGGTTTGTTGTCAGCGAGAGATATACTGTTCGAGTAACTCACACATATGGCAAAAAAGATAGATTGCCTGAAAAATCGTAACATACTGATCCTCCAAAATAGATAGGCTTCCGTTAGACTCGAACGGACCCCTTCGTTGCCTAAATTGTTCATAGCTTGTAGTCATTTGAATCAGATGATACGCACTGGCAGCCCTAATTTCTGTATTGACTTCGGACAAACTACACTTCCAGTATATGCCGTCCATTACTGCGGGTAATCAAATACAGGGATAATGCGATCAAACTGATTTCAGCTCTCATGTTTTGAAGTTATTCAAAGGAATCCAGCCACTTCAGGCAGTGGTGCTGGATATTCACTGGCAATTCCTCCCCACCGTAACGGTGGGCATCCAATGCTGCCAGAATCGATTCCATTTCATCGGCTAATTCTGTCGTAAATCCTATCAAAATAAGCAGTTGAGACAGTTCCGCTGGGGTCAGATGCTCCACATTCTGCTGGCACCGCCAAGACAGGTGGTTTGTCAGTATTTGCCGCAACTCATCTCCGCTGCCAGTCCAGTTTTGTACCTGTTCTGTAGCCCACGTGGTGTCGTACATTGCAATTGGCGTGGGTGGGATTCGCTTTCTTCTGCGATATTCATACCAACCCAGGCTCAGCAACAATATTCCGCCCCCCACGAGAACGATTCGCCACCAAATCGAGCGGGTGCTGCCCTTTGGCAAATCTGGTGGGGCCTCGACTTCCAGTTTCTCCCGCAGATTGCTTAAATCGGCCGCAGTTTCCACTTGTGGGACTTTAATGAATATTGGATCCGGCATTTCGATGGTGAACTGGGGATTCCCACCTGATTCGATCGTCAGTGGGGCAAGCTGCAGTGGCAAGTCCCCCGGATGAAGTGGAGAATATCGGTAACGAATTTCCCAAACTGCTTGATTTGTAAGCACTTGCGTTACCGGCTCCGTTGTGGACAGTGCCAGCCAGTGGGGATTGTCCAAAAGAGGATTGCTGGCAATTTTCACCACCAAAGGTGCAGGGCCCGAAACCTTTATATTCAAGCGAATGTCTTCATGAAGTGCCACTTCTGCCTTGTTGATGAAGAATTGCACCGTGACCTGCTGACTTCCTGAAAAGCGTGTCGCCTGCCATTGTGGTTCCGCACCCAGACCCAGTGTGGGGAGGAAAAGCAACATCAGCACGGTTGATTTCACTGGCGATGTTTCCTGATTCGTTGTTCTCGGCGGGCAAACAAATCCACCAATTTCGCAAAATGGTCGTCGGTGGTTGAAACTTCCAATAGATCAACACCCACCGTGCGGCAGGATTTGAGGTATTTTCTGAAATTTTCTGAATTGATCGCAATATTTCGGCTTGAACCTGGCGATCGGAGAGGTTGAGCACCACTTGCTGTTGTGTTTCCGCATCGCGTAGCGTGCACCACCCGATGGTGGGGAGTTGTTGTTCCAGTGGATCGGTAATTCGGACGGCAATCAGATCGTGACGGTGGGCCGCAATACGAAGCTCTTTCTGGTAGTGCTGATCGATGAAATCGCTGAACAGCACCACAATGGCTCGTTTGGGAAGCAATCGGTGCGTATTAGCCAGCAGGTTCGCTAGCGAACCGCCAGGGTGTTTCGGTTGAAAGAACAGGATTTCCCGCACCAATCGTAACATGTGGGAATGCCCACGCCCAGGTTGCAGAAATAGTTCCAGATCGGTGCTGCCCATAATCAGTCCCACCTGATCGTTATTGGCCATCGCACTCAACGCCAATACGGCTGCCATTTCTGCAGCAACGGTGCGTTTCGTCCGCACGCGGGAACCAAAATCGTGGCTATTGCTGACATCCACCACGATACAAAGAGTTTGCTCCCGCTCTTCTGAGAATCTTTTAATAAATGGCTGGTTCATCCGTGCGGTGACATTCCAGTCGATGGTACGCACATCATCGCCGGGCTGATATTCGCGAACTTCGTCGAAAATCAGCCCACTGCCTTTGAAAATCGAGCGATAATCCCCACTGAGGCGGGATTGAACCAGTTTTTTGGCCTGCAGGTGGATTCGCCGCACCTGCTGAAGCATTTCTTCTGTCAGCACAGCCCACGTGGGGGTAAATTACATTCCTGTTATATTAGCAGTTTGAAATGTAAAACGAATTGGAAAATCAGTCACCTCTGGTAGCCAATAAAGGCAACAAATCACTTTCCAAATAGCGTATAAACCTTACTGAACCGTCTGCCATGGCAAAATTTGCACCACTGACATGTAGCTCCAGAAATGAAACATATCGCACTCGTTATTAACGTCGCCAGAGAGTGCAACCGGTCATTCGGGAGGGTTGGGTAACTGATTTAGCAAATTGGGGTGTAACAAGATGGGTCTTTCTGCGATATCAGGGGTTCTAACAACCAAACATCGCAGGAGACCCAATAATGATTATCCCAGACACATCTTCTTCAATCAACCCCAACTTCCTGTTTGGCCTATTTGATCGACTCGCCTCAGAAGTCAATCGTGCTGTACAGGAATGCATGCCGATTCGTGATTTCGAGCAACATGTTCAACAATCGGTTGCTCAAATTGGCGCTTCAGCAATCTCGTTGTACCTGGAAATGCTTGGCGATGGCGACTTGGGAGATAAGATCCAGACAGAAACTGGTGAAGTGCTTCATCGCAGCGAAGAACCCCGACAACGGTCCATCCGAACGATCTTTGGTGAGCATCAGTTTGAGCAGTATGTTTATGGCGTTGATCTTGGCCGCAAGATTGATTTGTATCCTGTGGATGTCATGATTCAGATGCCAGCCAACACATATTCGCCGTGGTTTCGCGAGGTAATGCATTATCTCAGTACAAAGATGTCGTATCAGGAATCATCAGATGTGATTTCTTTGTTGTATCTGCAAAAGAGTCCGGTCGATACTCTGGAACGAAATATCCACAATCTGAGTGAATCTGCAGAACAGTTTCTGAATGAGATCCCAATTCCTGCACCAACAGCAGAGGGAAAGATTCTGGTGATGAGTGCCGATGCCAAAGGAGTTCCCATGGTTCGCAAGACGAAGGCGATTCCAGCGTTTGATCAACGGTATTTTCCTGGTAATCGGCGTATGGCGACGCTGGCGACCGTATATTCCGTGAATGAATATTTTCGAACGGCTGAAGAGATTATCGCAGCGTTATTTCGAGAAAACTCGAATCGTGAGGAGAAACGTCCCGAACCGGTGGGCAAAGTAGTTGCGGGATTTTTGTCGCAATGTGATGCGGAGGGGGTGCTGATCAGAGGCACGCACCACGCGATGGTGTGGGCAGCAGAACAGGTCGAACGTCGCCACCAATCAGGTCAGCCTTTGGTACGGCTGATGGATGGTCAGACCAGTTTGTGGGAAGCATCTGATGTCAATTTCGATTCATACGAAACAATTGATATCCTGGATATCATTCATGTTGCCAGTTATGTGTGGGATGCGGCAAAAGTGTTTGAGTCTCACCGTGAACATCAGGAAGCGTTTGCTCGAGACCGCCTATTGAGAATCCTGAAGGGAGATGTGAAAAGTGTGGTTTCGGGAATCCGTCAGAAAGCGACAAAAAGCGAATTGAAAGCAGAAAAGTTAAAGAAGATTAATCAGGTTTGCAACTACTTTGAAAAGAACTACCACCGGATGAGATATGACAGCTATTTGCAGCAGGGGCTGCCGATTGCAACCGGGGTGATTGAAGGGGCTTGTCGGCACCTGGTGATGGATCGAATGTGCCGCACGGGAATGCGCTGGAAAACGAAAGGGGCCCAGGCAATGCTACACGCCAGAGCAATTGATCTGGCAGGTCGAACTAGAGATTTTCATATTTACCTGGCTAACCAGGAATACCAAAGAACAGACAGGTTCCGCAAACAGCTCAATCTGTCCCACTTATTACCCTTGCCCGGATGACCGGTTGCACTCGTCGCCAGATCGAAAGTGATAGTTGCCAGTTCCGCACACCGAATCAATGATAATGCGACTTGCTACATAGTACTTGAGCAACTTGGCCTATCAACTGCTATGAGTGCTTTCTGTATTGCAGGCAAAAAAGACTAAGCAGGATACTTACAATCCTAATGATGACAAGCAGTTCAAGGAGAGCAGATGCATGACGTAATTGTGTTTTCATAAAATCTCAACTCGATGATGAAAGGTTACGCTTACCAGCAAAACGTCTGGCAAATAGCTGCAAAATAATTGCAATAATTGAACATGTTACTACTCCCAAGATTATCCATTGCCATACTGGAATAGGCTTTTCCCAGATAATTCCTTCAGGTTCAGGAAGATCATAGTGCGATAAGCGAAAGACTTCAGCAGGAATGCTCTTGTTTAGTTGAACATTTCCGTAAAAAATTTCTGTAATTTCAGATGATAAAGTAATATTATTCTTATCTTTTGTTAATAATTCGCCCTTGACACCAGTACAGACAGGTAAATTTTCCTGATTTGAACTAGAATACTGAAATTCTACTCGGTTCGATCTGCGTTCACCTGTATTTGTAGCTGTAGTTTGTGCATTTATAGAAAGGACTTTGATTTGCATTGGGTCAACCAACACTATAATTGTGGCTCTAGAATCATTGGCAATTGTTTCATAAGTAAATTCAAGCTCACCAGATTGTTTTTTAAGTGCTTTGTTTGGATACCTTAATGATAAATCCAGATTAATACAAGCAAAATAAGGCAGACTAAATGGAGAGCCGGGAAGACACTGCCTTTTGTAAGCAAGTAGCGACTCAGGTGTGTTGACAAACGGTTTTTGCTTGTTATCATTCATTAATAACCAGCCATTATTCTGATATGCAAGCCTAAAACCATACTGAGTATTTTTTCCTAAACAGTAAGATTCGTGCGGCAAAATCAGTGACCCTTTATAAGTTTTCTGAGTGATATCAATAATTGCTTCATCAACAAACCCATGTTGCTCTGAATATTTAAGCTTTGAATGTGAATTCGCAACGAGGCCAACTTCCTGCATTGAGTTGTGAATCGTAACTCGTTTATCAAAACTACAGGCTTTAAGCGGATAAACTTGCTCTTTCCAAGCTTCAAGAAGAGAATCCAATGCTGCTTTCGGATCTAAATCAGCCTGAACATTGAAAATAAAATTAGCGCCTAAAGAAATAAGGATATAAGCAGTGTGCATAATACTTAAACTTGACTTGAATTGTGTTACTAATATAGACAAAAAAATTATTAAGGCAATTTACAGGGGCAGTCAAACGGAGCTAACGGATCGCCTGTAAGAACCAGTCGGCATTTGCAGTCACCTAAACAAAGTATACCACCAGTACACATCAAGCTTGGACATGTAGCAGTGAGTGTGCCGAAATCAATAGTCGGTTCACAACCAGTTGGTTTGGTGCAAATCAAACAACTAAAAATGCCATAACTACAATCAGTGACGCACTGCTGATACTCGGGCGTACCAGGCGTGTAGTGCATGGCACATGTTGAATCGCATACGGAACTACTTACGATGATAGGATCGTCGGCATTTAAACTGCGGGGCACGGCAATCACCGAAACAAACAGCAAAGCTGCGGCCAAGTCAGCCATCACCTGACTTAACAGGTTCAATGATTTTATCATAAATGATCTCTCCAATACTATATTTGCAAATACAACAACCGCAGCCGATCTAAGGTAATACGGTTGCGCTCAAATATAGTGAAATACCACTCAACAGTACCAAGCCAAACAAATGGCTCCATTGCAATACCGAAATTTGCAACCATGGCTGCGCAAACCACTCTAAACGCGGCACAGCAGATATACTTGAACCATATAGTTTTAGTATGATAGTCGTTATCAAAAGTCCAGCAACAAGAATCCTAGGTTCTGTTGACGAATGAACGGCATTTGATGAACGTAGCAGCCAGATGAATGAA